>JBFIHZ010000066.1:0-14893 GCA_041601535.1 Lysobacterales bacterium
CCGCGTTGGTGGTGATCAATGCTGGTGAAGTCAATGCCGGTGAATTTGACCCGGTGAATGAAATGATGGATCTCGCCCGGCAGCACAATACCTGGGTTCATGTGGATGGCGCATTCGGCCTTTTCGCCCGGGTCTCACCGCGCACCGAACACCTGGTACGCGGTGTGGAGCGGGCCGACTCGGTGGCAGTCGATGGCCACAAGTGGCTGAACGTGCCCTATGATTCGGGCTATGCCTTTGTGCGCGACCACGGCCTGATGGCACGTGCCTTCCGCTATACCGCCGATTACCTGCCGCCGGAAGACGATCCGCGGCCCACGCTGGGTGCCATCGGTCCGGAAAGCTCCCGCCGCGGCCGCAGCCTGGCGGTATGGGCCACGCTGGCTGCTTACGGCAGGGAAGGGCAGCAGCGCATCGTGGAACACTGCCTGGATAATGCACACTACCTGGCGCAACAGGTGCGTGAGGCGGACTGGCTTGAGCTGATGGCCGAAGTGCCATTGAATATCGTGGCATTCCGATACAACACGGGTGGCAAATCGGATGTTGAACTCGACGATATCAACCGCAAGCTGGGCGAAGCCGTACTGGCCGACGGCCGCTTCCTGGTGGGCACCTCGAAGCTGGGTCAGCGCACCATCTTCCGGCCGGCGTTTTCCAACTGGCGCACACGCAGTGAAGATATTGACGAGTTCATTGAGGTACTGCGGGAACTTGGCGGCCAATTGACCCACTAATAAACGTGATCGTAAGGCCGGCGCATGGCGCTGGCAAACGCGTGAAACTCTGGTAACTTAAAGCCTGTTCATTGCGCCCAGTTGAGCGCGCCACGTCAACGGCCTCAAAGCCAGGTATCGAATTCAACCCAACCGTCCGGATCAGTACCGTATGCTGCCGGAGGCAAACAAGGAGAGCCGGACGGTTTGGACGCCGTTACCATCAATAACCTGATCCTGGTTGGCGCACTGCTGGTGGCATTCAGCATTCTGGCCAGCACTGTCGGTTCGCGCTTTGGTATCCCCATCCTGGTGATATTCCTTGGCGTTGGCATTCTGGCCGGCACCGACGGTCCCGGAGGCATTAACTTCGATGACTACTCGGTGGCCTACCTGGTGGGTAATCTGGCGCTGGCCATCATTCTGCTTGATGGCGGCATGCGCACGCGCGTGTCCAGTTTTCGCGTGGCCCTGTGGCCGTCGCTGTCGCTGGCAACCGTGGGGGTGATCATCACCGCCGGGCTTACGGGCCTGGCGGCTGCCTGGTTGTTCCAGCTGCCGCTGCTGGAAGGCCTGCTGATCGGCGCCATCGTCGGTTCCACCGATGCGGCCGCTGTATTCAGTCTGCTGGGTGGCCGCGGACTGAACGAGCGTGTCGGCGCCACGCTGGAAATCGAATCCGGCAGCAACGATCCCATGGCGGTATTCCTTACCGTTACCCTTATCGCGATGATCAGCAGTGGCCAGCAGGGCATCGGCTGGGATTTGCTGGTGCAGCTGCTGCTGCAATTCGGACTGGGCAGCGTGCTGGGTCTGGGGGGAGGCTGGTTGCTGCTCAAACTGGTCAACCGGATCAACCTGGCGCGGGGCCTGTACCCGCTGCTGGTGGTCAGCGGCGGGCTGATCGTATTTGCCATCGCCACCGCTATCGGCAGCAGCGGCATTCTGGCGATTTATTTGTGTGGCCTGTTGCTGGGTAACCGTCCGATCCGGGCGCATCACAGCATACTGCATATGCTCGATGGCCTGGCCTGGATGGCCCAGATCGGCATGTTCGTGGTGCTGGGCCTGTTACTGACTCCCCGTGAGCTGTTGCCCATTGCGGTGCCGGCCCTTGGCCTGGCGCTGTGGATGATCCTTATCGCGCGGCCCGTGTCCATCCTGGTTGGCCTGTTGCCGTTTCGCAGTTACCGGCTGCGTGAACGCGTGTTTATCGGCTGGGTGGGACTGCGTGGCGCGGTACCGGTGATTCTCGCGGTATTCCCGCTGATGGCCGGGCTGCCCAATGCGCAGCTGTTTTTCAACGTGGCCTTTTTTATCGTACTGGTTTCGCTGGTGTTGCAGGGCAGCAGCCTGCCGCTGGCAGCCCGGTTGCTGCGTGTGACCGTGCCGTCCAAACCACTGCCGGTGTCGCGCGCCGGGCTGGATGTACACCCGGCCAGCCAGTGGGAGTTATTCATCTATCAGCTGGGCAAGGAAAAATGGTGTATCGGCGCGCCCTTGCGGGAGCTGGCCATGCCGCCGGGAACCCGCATCGCTGCACTGTTTCGTGACAGGGAGTTATTGCACCTGTCCGGCAAGACGCGGCTGGAAGCCGGTGATCTGTTGTGCGTGGTCGGGCATGAGCACGACTTGCCGGCGCTGGGGCAATTGTTCAGCCAGGCGCCCAAGCGCGGCCAGGATCTGCGCTTTTTCGGTGATTTCGTGCTGGAAGGCACTGCCGGGCTGGGCGAGATTGCCGCATTGTACGATCTGCAGCTGGACGGTACCGATGGCACGCAAACCCTCGGCCAGTTCATCAGCGCCCGGATCAGTGGCCAGCCGGTGATCGGCGATCAGGTTGCATGGCAGGGCCTGCTGTGGACGGTCGCAGAAATGCAGGGCAAGCAGATCCACAAAGTGGGTGTGAAGTTTCCAGGGGATTAAGGATTTTGGACTATTTGCTTTGGTGTGACGCGCGGAATGAATGCCATTCTGTCGGCTGAGACAGACCCCGGCGTGGTGCCGGGGTCACGAATTGGTGGAGGCGGCGGGACAGCTGATCCCTATCTTTCGATAAGGGCTGGACTATACCTTCATCCTGTTGCCAGGATGCGGGGCGTGTTATTCGCGGCAGTTTTGCCTTGAATCCTAGTGCTGGCTCCAACCGTGATGGTCTCAGCCAGTCTATGAGTCTCTACAGGGCAGGCCTGGAGTTAGCCTCCTTCCTACCCCTCGGTATTGCCTTTGCAGGTTGCCCTGCTTTAGGTTTCACCGATGTGAGCCCCGTTTTCACTTTACCTTTACAGGTAAAGGCGACCTATTTCCTGATCGAACCCGCGTCCGTGAGTACTCCGCCATTGGCTCTACATGCTTATCCGGTCTATTGATTTAGTCGATGGCTACCCGACAGGCAGGGAAGACCATAAACGAGCCTGGATAAGTTTTAACGAATCCACACCAGGCGTGCTTCATCGCGATCCCATATGGGGTGACTCCCGTGATCCGGTCGTATGGGCACGAAACCGGGCGGAAGGCGCTATGCAGGTGTTTAAGCTGCTAGTGCGTAGTTGTCGTCGTTGGCAACTAAAAGTTTGCAATCAGTTTTACGAGGTATTTGCTGCTCGGCATGCACCTCCGGTTTCGCAACCCGCGTCGAATCCAGGTCGCCCCCAGGGTGTTACAACACGTATATTGTACGCTATTTAGTACCCATCTGTGCGCCAGAGTTCCGTACAATGGCCAACCGGGCAGCAAGAACCCGGTCCCGACACGTGCGCCATCATCAGGCCCACGCTATCCACGGGACCCTGGAATATTTAGAAATGAAAAACAGCACCACCGATTCGCCAGAAGAGTTCACCGGTTTCAAGGAGTTTGTCGCGCTGATGGCGTTTTCCATGTCGCTGGTGGCGCTGTGCACCGATGGGATTCTGCCGGCCTTTCCCGAGATTGCCAGCGATTTGCAGGTGCAGAACCTCAACAACGTGCAGCTGGTGATTTCCGTGCTGTTTGTCGGGCTGTCCATTGGCATGTTGTTTTATGGCCCGCTGTCGGATTCATTTGGCCGCAAACCGGCGATGTATGTGGGTTTTGCCATTTTTATTTGCGGCTCCCTGATGTCCCTGCTGGCAAAAGATTTTCCCACCATGCTGGCCGGTCGTTTTTTGCAGGGGCTGGGGGCTGCGGGTCCCCGCACCATCGCCACTGCCTTGATACGTGACCGTTTTCACGGTTCGGCCATGGCCAGAGTGATGTCCTTTATCGTTACCTTTTTTGTGTTGGTGCCGATCATTTCACCGGGCCTGGGCCAGCTGATTCTGTTGGTTTCCAGCTGGCGCGGGATATTCGCCGCTTTCCTGTTACTGGCCGCGGTTAACCTGGTGTGGCTGATCCTGCGCCAGCCGGAAACCCTGCCGGTGCACAGGCGCGCTCCGTTTACACTGCGCCGGGTGGCGGAACGCTTCAAACAGGTATTGAGCAACCGTCAGGCCATGGGCTATACGCTGATTTCCGGCTGCGTTTTTGGCGCACTGGTGGGTTATCTGAATGTCAGCCAGCAGGTGTTCGGTGTGCTGTATGGCCTGGGGGCGAAGTTTCCGCTGTACTTTGCCCTGATCGCGCTTTCCATCGGTATTGCCTCGCTGATCAACAGCCAGATCGTGATGCGGTTCGGTATGCGCCGGGTGGCGCAGATCGCACTGTGGGGCCTGATGCTGCTTTCGCTGTGCTTGCTGGGCCTGACGTGGTGGTATGACGGACTGCCACCGCTGTGGTTTTTCATGGCCAATATGATGGTGCTGTTCTTTTTCATTGGCATCCTGTTTGGCAACATGAATTCGCTGGCGATGGAGCCGCTGGGGCGCGTGGCGGGCACCGGTGCGGCCGTGCTGGGCTCGATTTCCACGCTGGTCGGGGTGTTTCTCGGGTACTTTATCGGCCTGGCCTATGATGCCTCGCTTTATTCCATGGCCGAGGGCTTCACGCTGCTGTCCATCGTATCGGTAGTGATCATGCACGGCGTGGCCAGGACGCCGCTCGCAGCACGTTAGTTTGGTTCACGCCAGGGCCTGGCAGGTCTTGGTGATGCCTTCCGGTTAAAAAGCGGGGGCCCAGGGGCCCCCGCACGGTTTTGCAGCCAACTGCCGGCTGTTTATTTACACGTCTTGGCGCCACTCTTGCCGGTGCATTTGCCGGAACAGCATTCGGCTGCCGAGGTGCAAGCTTCGCCTTTCTCCAGCAGCAGGCAGGAGCCGCCGCCATCCGAGGCTTTCAGCTGCAGCTGGAACTCACTGAACTCGCACTGCCCCAGCGGGAAGGACCGGCTATCCTGCAGGTTACCTTCCTTGGCGTAAGTTTCGTACTGCGACTTGCCAGTCTGGCCAGTAGTGGCGGTAGCCGGCAGTGTCTCCAGGTTAAGGTGCCAATTGACCTCATTGCCGCACACAGTGGTGTTGAGTGGTTCCACATCGGTGAACATCAGGTTGATTGGACTGGGCGTCTTCTTGCCCTTGCTGCGCACCGTCATGCTGTCCACGCTGTCGACGATCAATGGCAAACCGCTGGTGATATCAGTGACCAGCGTGCGGATGCCACTTTGCACCACGCCTTCACCGCACAAGTCGGCCTCGCCGCTGGCGTCGGGGTCATCGCTGTCCACCGTCAGGGTGCCCAGCGTTTCATCCGGCATCAGGGGGTCGCCGCCGCTTTCCGGGGTAAAGCGCACGGTAACGGCCAGCGTTTCTTCGCCCGGTGGCAACACGATCGGGAACTGCGTGGGATCCATAACCGTGAAATCGGCGTCGCTGGCTGTAATGTCCGTGATGGTCAACGGGCATCCTCCGGTATTCCGCAGATTGGTGCTTCGTTCGGAATAGCATCCCAGCGTGCCTTCGGTATCCACCACGGTGGCCGGGAATGCAAACGCACCGGTCAGGCCGGGGGCGTCAATCACCAGGTTGGGGCAGGGTGAATCGCCGCTGACGTCTACCACCAGGGCATTTTCTCCAGGTGAGTCGCTGTTGATGGTCAGGGTGGCCTCAGTGGGTATGTCATCACAGTCTTGCGGTGCATACCTTACCGGCAGCGTAAAGTCCGCATCATGGCTCAGCACCAGCGGGTAGTCCGTGTCAGCCGGCAATACGAACAGCGCATTGCTGGATACGATGCTGTCTATGGTCAGGTCGCATCGTCCCTGGTTGAACAAGGTCAGGTCAAGATCGGACGTTTCGCCCTTGCATACCGAACCAAAATCACCCGAGTTGGCGATGGCGACGTTGAGATCCGGTGCCGGAACGGTGCCCTCTATTGGCGTTTGATCCAGGCTGAGGCTGGCACCATCACGCGTGCTGCTGGCCACATCGACACTGGCCTGCCGTGGGTTGGGGTCGGTGAAGTTTGACGGCGCAAAACGAACCGGCACCAGCAATGAATTGCCGGGCTCTATGATCGTGCCGGCGAAATTGCCGGATGGCAATTCAAAATCGCTGGCATCGGCACCGCTCAGCACGATGGAATCAATTTCCAGGTCACAATCACCATTGTTCTGGATGGTCAGGTTGAGATCCGCCTGCAGTCCGGAACAGACTTCGCCGAAGTTGCCATTGTTGGCGATAAAGGTACTGATGCTTGCGGTACCAACCGAAGCATCGAGGTTGGCATTGATTTCGGGAAAGGCCGGGTCATTGCTTGCGATGGTCAATACGGCCGAGTCATCACCGGCCGTAACCGGGTCGTAGTTCACCTGGAAGGGGAAACAGAAATCCGGGCTGATGGCCAGCGGGTAGCCTCCGCTGGGTGCGGTCACGGTGAACCGGGAGTTGTTTGAACTGATGCTGTTGACCGCCAGGTTGGAATTACCGGTATTGCATACCTGCAAGGTTTCCGTGGCGCTGCCGCCGCTCTGGCAGACCTGGCCGAAATCCAGTGAGCCGGGTAATTGTATCTGTGGCACGTCTCCGATCAGGAAGAAATCGAACAGTATGCCGATACTTCCGGCATTGGGTGGTGGTACGCCCGGCGGTGAGGTAGCTGAAGCCCAGGAAGCGTACAAGCGGCCAGCCACACAGGCATTGCCGTTGTAGTCGCCGTACTTGGGGCAGCCTCCGGCTGTGCCGGTGGAACTGCCGCCATTGCATACCTCACCGGCAACGCACTGGCAGGCGCCGCCACCGTTATTGCCCACCCCGCCGCAGTCGGAGAAATCACAGCGGTTGGTGGTGTTGCCGCCACCATCGGTGCAATAACCGGCCAGCTGGGGCTGCGCGAAACAACTCTCCGATGCGCCCGGTGCGCCGCGCGTGCCACACGGCCAGCCTGAAGCACACCACGGATCTCCCACCTCGGAGATGCGGAACTCTTCTTCAACTGTCAGGTTACCGCCGCCATCCAGACCGACCCGGCCGCCGTAAAAATCGGTCAGGTCATTCTGATTGGCCGGCGCGGCGCGCCGGTCGTACCAGGTCAGGTAGGCCTGTCCTTCTGAGGTGCACATCCACGGCATAATGCGGTTACCTGGTACCGCGGCGTTGACCTGCACCACCCGGCCCACCGGCCAGGTTGCGCCGCCATCCAGGGAGTCGCGTACCAGTATGTTATCCGTGCCGGCTCCGGCGCCCTGGCCATAAGCGTAATACACGTGGTTGGGGTTGGTGTCGTCTACCGCGACCACCTGGCTGGTGGGGTTCTGGTCGCATCGGTCATGGCCGGCGAATGGGCATTCCACCGGTGTGCGCACCGCGACGGTCACGATGGGGTTCGCCACCAGGCCGGTGGCACAGGAGCTGTATTTGCGTAATTCGAAATTGCCGCCGTCGTAATATGCCACGTAAACGGAGCCATCAGAGCCAACAGCCACCCTTGGAAATGATGCAGTGCCCGGGTTGTCGACGACTGCCGGTGCGGTCCAGGTTTGTCCGCTGTCCTGTGAACACACAATGGCCGGATCCTGGGCACCGAGTTCGTCAAAATTCCGCCACACGCTGTATACCTGGTCACCGCCACCGCCACCTGCATTCCAGGCGTCTGCAGCGATATGTTCCTGATCCGGGAAACAACCGACATTGCCGGGTACCGGGTTGTTGTTATTACCAATGTCGCCTGGCCGGGCAGGGCAAACCACGGCTGGAGTCACCAGCGGAAAACTGGCTCCGTTATCGAGCGATTGTGCCATGCCCGTGCAGGAGTAACCGTTGGGGCCAGCCACGTCTGCCGGTTGGCAGCCCCGGTCGATGCCAGCATAGTAAAAAGCGCCGCTCTGGGCGTAAGCTACCGAGGGGTCACCACCATCAAATGCGTTAACGGTGCCACTCAAACCGGCCGGAAAAGTCTGACCACCGTCATTGGATGCCACCCAGTCGCCCTGGCGGCCAATCACTATATTCTGGCCATCCGGGGAGACCGCGATTTCGACCTCGCCGAAACGGGTTGCCAACACTCTTTGGTTAAAACCCTCCGCCAGCGGGGCATGCTCGGTGAAGGCCTCCAGCACCGCGTTCAGATTGCCATGGCCGCTGGCGGCTTCCGGTGTGTTATGGCTGTTGTTCCTGGCCCGTGCGGCCGCGCTGGAGCGGAGTTGCTGCAACGCCTTGAGTGTTTTGGCGCGGTCAGCCACGGCGTCAAACGCCATCTGGCGGCCAATCAGCCGCGCTTCGTCTATCAGTACGTCATTGGCCCTGGATGGCAAAATACCCGTCATGCGGATGACCTGGTTGCCGGCTGCGATGACCGTGGTCAGCAGGTACATTTCGGTATCCACCACTCCCGTCGCCTTGCTTGGCTTGGGGCGTTCCTCGACGCGTCCGTGCTGAAATGCCGGCCAGCCGCCAATTTCCATAAAAGCGGATTCCGGTGCCTGCATGCCGCGGGCAATGATTTGCAGGCGGGCCACGGCGTCCGCATGGTCAGCCCGTGTTTCCGAGAAAATCTTCACCACGGAAGTGACGGGCAGGCTGGACGCGGCGCGCTCCGGCCGGTTGACCAGCCTGATCTGGTTACTGTAGAAGTCGCCGGCACGGGACCAGTTGGCTGGCACCTGAACGGCAAGCTTCATTTCATCGGAACGGATGGACCGTTCATCCAGCATACCCTGGGCGACTGCTGTAGAGACCAATGAGAGGATTACAAGCGCCATCAGAAAACGGTTAATGGGGCCGGCCCTGGATGCGTTTGGGATAGTCATCCTGATTGATTCATTCATGTTCTTTATCCTGTTGATGGTGGACAAGACAAAGTGCATGGCTGCCGCGATGCTGGGTCGCAGAGTACCGGCTTTGAAAATGTACCTGCGCCAGCAGGCCAGAAATCACCATGGGCAATCGCCATCCGCGCCACAGCGCAGAGGGCCGGTGACCCCTTCTGTGAAAATCCATTTCCGAAAACAGCCTGTTACCCGGCGAGACGGGTGCACCAGGATGTATGAAAAGCCGGGTTTGCGGAGGTGTTGCCCCAGGCCATATCGATGGCTGCTCTTCGCACTCCCGCCCCCTCGACCCGGAGCGATTTGCTCAGGGGGTATCCTGAATATAGGTGAGATTGCCGGGCGCGTTCGTAAACAACCGTAAAATTAGCTAAATTAGCCGCAGTTTAACCGTGTCGCGGTTGCTTTCCGGCGACGGCAGCAGTGAACCAAAGTGTGCCAGCCGGCAGCGCCTGCAGCTCAGCCCCGGTCGATTTTTGCGGCCGGATGCATGGCCGCCAGCAAGCACAGCACCAGTCCGGCCACCGCCATCCAGATAATGCGCTCATAGTGGTCTTCACCCAGGGCGAAGGCCGCGATGGCCGGACCGGATGCCAGGCCCATCTTGGAGGCAAAACCGCCCAGTGCGGCCATCTGCCCGGTACTGTCAAAACGTGACGCCAGTCCCAGCAGGTAGGACATGCAATAGGCCCAGGTGATGCCGACCAGTGCATTGGCCAGGAAGAACAGCAGCGGCACCTCGCTGAACAGCAGCGCCCAGTTGGCCAGCACCGTCAGCCCGATACCGGCCAGCAGGCTTTTGCGGTAACCGAAGCGGTCGGCGATGATGATGACCAGGCCGGCACCAGCCAGCCCCAGCCAGGCCGACAGGCCCAAAGTGGTGGTGATAAACCCCTGTTCCAGCCCGAAATACTCACCCAGCCCGATAATGTACGCGTACAGCCCCATGTTGGAGGCCTGGAACAGGAACAGGGCCAGCAAGGCCAGCGACATGGGCAGCCAGCGGGTGTGGCCCGGTGTGACGGTTAACTTGATGGCGGGGCGGGGCGGGTAGTCCGGCAGCCAGGGCAGCATCAGCAGTGTGGCCGTGCTGAATGCCACCAGCGACAAAAACAGGATGCCGGTGCCGAATTGCGGCACCAGCCCGGGAATGAACATCACGCCGAAACCGCCCAGGCCAAATTGCACGAACAGCAATACACCAAAGGTACGGTCGGGTTGTTCGGTGCGTGCGATGATGGAAAAAGCCGTGCCCACCAGCATGCCGCCCACGAAACCGTGGGCAAAGCGGATAAACAGCATGGTGGTGGGGTCCTGAACCGCCAGTGAGGCAAGATCAAAGGCGATCAACACCGCGAGAAAGGCGGTGGCGGCCAGGCGCCAGCGCAGGTGTTTTACCAGGAATACGATCAGCAGCGCGCCAAATGCGGCGCCATAGATGTTGGCCGAAGCCACGCTGCCTGCCTGCTGGTTGGTAAAGCCCAGCGCTTCGATCAGTCCATCAACGATGGCCGGCATGATATTGACATAGAAAAGCCCGGCGGTGGCGAGAAAGGCCAGCACCGTTCGCGCCATGATACCATTTCTTGAAAGTTTATTTATCTTATTGAAAGATATCATTAATGTAGCCTGTATAGGTGAATGATCGGGCTCAGTCCACGGCGATGCCGTGTTTCTCCAGTTGCCTGGCCAGCGGCGTCAGTTGCCTCTCGTAACGGCGCCACAACCCGACCGAGGAGGTGTATACCGGCTGGCGTACCTGCGCGGCACTGGCCGTGGCTGCCGGCGCTTTCGAGCGGTGAAAATCCAGCACTTCGGGGCGCCAGTCCAGGCCGCAAAACGACAGCAGGCGCCAACTTTGTGGTTCGGGCTGCGTCACCAGCTGCTCATAATCCACGTCCAGCACAAAGCCGGGCATCGCCTGGCGCCAGTGCTGCATCAGGCGGTGGTAGGCGATGTAGTAACGTCCCACGTCCTGCAGGCTGTAACTGAACGGATAGCCCATGCGGAACAGGGTTTTGTATATCGCATAACAGCTGTCCAGCGGATGGCGGCGCAGGTGAACGATTTTTGCCTGTGGCAGGGCCAGGCGGATCAGCCCCAGGTAGAGGAAATTCAGCGGCGTTTTGTCCACCAGCCAGGCGTGGGGGTCGCCGTAGCCCCACAGCGCGTCCAGGTAGCTCTGACCGAGCGCGGGGAAATCCACTCCGGTACTGCGCTGTATCAGTTCTGTCTTGCTCTGTACCGCGCCGCTGCCATCAGCAAGCGCACTGACCGCCCGCATCATGGCAAATGCCAGGGTATTGCTTTCGCCCAGGCTGCCGGCTTGCGGGTGGGCGCTGATGATGCGGTCGACCAGCGTGGTGCCGCTGCGTGGCAGGCCGAGCACGAACACCGGGATGCGTTCGGCATCGGGCTGGGCAGGAGGGGCGCGCTGCAACAGGTCGCGGTCAAAGGCCGCTGCAATGGCCTGCATGGCGCTTTCGTCTTCGGCCACCTCATAGTTCAGGCGCCGCCGCCGCGCACTGGCGCCTTGCTGTAACAGGCCAAAAGCGGCATCGTTTTGCTGCAGGTCTTCCAGTTCCTTGGCCAGGGCATAGCAGATGGCCACGCGGCCCGGATCATCCGCCGGCAGGTGGTCCAGCACGTAGTTCAGTTGCTGCACGTGATTGCTCTCTGGCGTCTGGCGTTTCAGCGTGCTGCGGTTCTGCCAGGCGTCATAATCTTTGGGGTCCAGCCGGATGACTTCGGTCAGCAGGCGATCCGCCTCGTCCAGTTTACCCAGTGCGATGGCGCTGGCAGCCTGGTTGTACAGCAGCCTGGGGTTGCCGGGCTGCAAGGCGACTGAACGTTGATGGCAATGGTAGGCATCGGCATGCCGGGCCGTCTGGGTGTACAGTTCAGCCAGCCCCTGCCAGCGTGCCGGGTCATTCCTGGCTTGTGGCTGCAGCGCTTTGAGCAGGCTGATGGCGCCGCTCACCTGGCCACAAATCAACCGGCATTCGGCCAGCCGCAGGGCCGCCGCGAAATGGCCGGCGTCGGTGTCATGAGCCTGCTCCGCCTGGCTCAGCATGGCGTGGAAGTCACCGCGTGCCTGCGCTGCCTGGCTGGCCTTGAGCAGCTCATCAATGGCACCTGGCTGCAGCGATACCGGACCAGTCTGCCGGGTGGGGTCGGAGGTGCTCATGGAGAGGATCGGTTCATTCAGCCCATCCGGATGATATGCCTCCGGTTGCGTGGCCGCCTGGAGCGGTCTGTTCAGCCGGTCGGCGTGCGGGGAGGTCCGGGCGCCCGTAAACGGGCGCCCGGCGGGTTTCAGAACGAGTCGCGTACGTTGATGCCCACGGTGCGCGGACGCGTGTACAACTGCTTGCTGCCATTGCCGTAATAGTTCTGGCTGGGGTCCGTGCCCATGTATTGTTCCTTGAATACACCGGAAACGCCTTCTTCGTTGAACAGGTTCTTCACGAACAGTGTAAACGCCCAGTTGTCGGAGGCAACGGTGGAATTGAAGTCCCACAGGCTGAAGCCGTCCAGCTTCTGGCTGAAACGTGGCGAAGGCAGGATGGAGTTTTCCATTTCAGACTGCCAGTAGGCGTTTACCCGGTTACGCCATTCCCAGCCGTTGCTGAGTGAGAACACGTTTTCCAGCATCACGTTGACGGTGTGATTGGACAGCCCCGGCAGTTTGGTGTCCTCCACCGCAACCGGAGAGGTCTGGTCGGGGTCATCGGCGGCGTAGAAATTGTTGTCCAGTTCGCCGGTCACGTAGGCATAGCCAAAGTTTGCATGCCAGCCGTCAGCGAAGTAGGTATCCCATTCCATTTCCACACCCGAGGTGTGCGCATCGCCGGCATTCTGCGCCGCGAAGAACGCCCAGTTGCTGGTGGCGGTGTTGAGCTGGATGTCTTTCCAGTCCACGTAAAACAGCGAAATATTATAAAAACTGTTTGATCCCGTGCCCTTGATACCGAACTCGTAGTTGGTCACGGTATCCGGCCCGTAGCGCTGCCACGCTGGGTCCTCGGCGAAGATGCCGGACAGCGGCACGGCATTGGAACCACCGCGGCGGTAGCCTTCTGAAATGGTGCCGTACATCATCATGGCATCGTTCATATCCCAGGAGGCATTGAACTTGAACAAGGTATCGGAATCACTGCCACTGAAATCCACCGAGTCATCAAACGAGAACGAGGTGTACAGGCCGACGCCCATATCCGTGTGGTTGTCGTATTCGTGGTCAAAGGAACGGAAACCACCGGTCACGCGGAAATCTTCGCTCAGGTTCCAGGTCAGTTCACCGAACAGGGCCTTGTCGGTAAAGTTCTCGTCACGGGCGTAGCGGAAATCCTGGTCGCTGATCACGCAACAGCCCCAGGCGGCGTCCGCCCAGTTTTTGAAGCCGCGCAGGAAGCTGTCCTGGGTGGCGAACTGGTCTTCGTCAGAATAAAACGCGCCGACCACCCAGTCGATGGTCTCGCCGCCCTTGGAGACCAGGCGCAGTTCCTGGATAAACGCGTCGTTGTCATAGGTGCGCACGGCTGAAGCCATTGGCCGTGGGTAGTTGTAGTAGAACGCTCCCAGCCAGCCCAGTTGCGCGTAAAAGCCGGTGTTTTCGCTGTTGGACCAGCCGGAGTGCTCGTAACCGGAAGTGCTGCTGGTCAGCGTTGCAAAACCCAGGTCAAAATTCATTTCCAGGCTGTACATATCCACATCGCGTTCGGACGGTTCGCGCTGGATGGAGCCGTTTTCATATTCTTCGTACGGGTCGCCCCAGCCGTCATTGCCCAGGCTGGGGTGCAGGCGTCCGCCGACATCATCGCGCTGGGTGGCGTAGGTAAACAGGGCATCGAAGCTGTCGTTGGGTTCAAACAGCAGCGACACGCGGGCGTATTCGATATCCACCGTGTCGGCATCCTCTATGGATTCGTACACCGCGGTGTCGGCCGTTGGGCCGTCCGGAGCTACCGGTACACCTTCGCTGTCCAGCACGTAGACATTGGGCAGGTCGACGACGCCGTCGTAATCAATCTTGCCGGCCACCACGCGGGCGGCGAAGGTGTCACCCAGTGGAATGTTGAGCACCGCATCGGCGCCCCAGTTGGTGCCGTCCGAGCCATCGGTCTGGCTGAGGTTGGCTTCCACCATGCCTTCCCATTCACCCAGCACCGGCCGGCGGGAAATATAACGTACCGTGCCGCCCAGCGAACCGGAGCCGTACAACGTGCCCTGCGGGCCACGCAGGACTTCCACCCGTTCCAGGTCCTTGAGGATCATGTTGGCGTAAATCGGCGTATCGTTCAGGTAGGTGGAAACGGTGGGCACGGTGGACAGGGAAAAGTCGCCCACGATGTTGCTGTCGATGGTCAGGCCGCGGATGCGGATGGTATTGACCACGCCGGTGTTGCGGTGGCCGATGTCCACCGATGAGGCACCGGGTACCACGCGCAGCAGTTCCTGGGTGGTCAGGATTTGCCCGGAATCGATAAAATCTCCGCCAATGGCCGAGATGTTGTACGGGATATCCACGATGGACTGTTCGCGGCGCTGCGCGGTCACGCGGATTTCTTCAATGGCATTGCCGCCATCGGCTTCATCCACACCTGCCTGGTCCTGCGCCAGCGAGGTCTGGCCTGTCGACAGCAATGCAGCGGTGATTGCGGCTGTCAGGGAATTTCTCTTGATCAGGCGATTGGAATTCATTATTGCACTCCGATTTGTATTAAGTCTGTATCGTTAACTTGTGCCGGGGTTGGAAGGAACGCCCACACGGTTCCAGCATGTAACCTAAAGGATTTCCCGGACAAGCCGTAGGTCCAGTTGTGGGGTCTGTTTGAGTCCAGAATCCATCATGAGGAGGGTTCTGGCACCTCCAGTTCGCCCAGCTCGTCAAACGCACCAGGGCCCGCGCCTTCAAGGTAGGGCGGGAAGCTGACGCGGCGATCGCGGAAACTTTTCAGCGTCTGGCACTGGCCAAACAGCCCGCGTTCGCGCACCCGCC
>JBFIHZ010000067.1:0-14826 GCA_041601535.1 Lysobacterales bacterium
CCGCCCGCCACATAACCGCCGTCAATTCCCTTGGTCACCACGGCCACCGCGTTGTGCGGGTGCAGGCTTTCGTAATGCGTGCAACGCGCCCAGTAATCCAGGATGCGCTCATCCTGGTTCAAGGCCGTCTGTACGCGGCGGCCCGCATCTTCGCAGAACATCAGGTTGCGGCCGTTCAGCAGCGCAAAGGCCTGCTCGTCCTCACGTTTTACCGTGGCCTGTACCGGGGTCTTCAACGCGCTTTCAACGGCGTCAATCAACTCCACAATGGGGAACAAATCAAAGCTGGGCGTCAGCCGCACCCGCAGTTCGGCGGCACTGCGCTGGCTGTGCGGGGTGGCCAGGATGCCTTCTTCACTGCCCACCCACTCGAGTACCTGCTCAACGTCAACCTGCTGCTGGCCGCTGAAATCCGCGCGGAATTTATCCTGGATGAGTTGACGCGCCAGCGCGGCGGAACACGGGCAGGTGCTGGAATACAGGACTTCCAGGCCCATTTCCAGGCTGAATTCATTGTCTTCCAGAATACCGATCATGGACACTGGGTAGCGGCGCCAGCCAACATTATCGCTTTCCAGAGCGGGCCGGCGGATCACGTAATCGAAATCAATGCGTACCAGTGCGCGGTTGCTCAGTCCCTGGTGCGATTCGAGAAATGAACGCAATAACTGGCGCAGCGTACACGGCGTCAGGGGCCGCTGGGCGAACGCTTCGTCGAGGTGAAGGTACAGGCGCGACATGTGGATTCCACGTGCCTCGGCGTCCGTCAGGTTGACGTAAGCCGTGACCAGTGCGGTGGACTGGATCATGCCGCCCGCACCGTCTTCGATGCGCACCGGCATTTCAATCTCATTCATGCCCACCCAGGCCAGTTCACCGGCCACTTCCGCTTTCACATCGTTGGCAACATCGGGCATTTCGCGCAATACGCTTTCAATTGGACTCATTTGATTCTCCACGCTCGAATCTTCTAGGTTGGTCCTGTCCGACCCGCAATCAAGCGTTTTGCCTACATTGACGGATGATTATCCGCCAATTAAGCCACAGAGACCAATTCGAGCTTGCTGAAGGCATGCCTGGTGAGTTCCATGCCGAATAACAAAAACGGCCGTGATGGCCGTTTCAGATTTGGTCGGGGCGAGAGGATTTGAACCTCCGACCCCCACAACCCCATTGTGGTGCGCTACCAGGCTGCGCTACGCCCCGACACGATAAAACTTGAAACAAAACCTGCTGAACCCGCGAACGGGCCGCGGCATGGTATCAAAAACGGTGGCTGTGGGAAAGCTACCTTTTCAGGACGTGTAAAACGTCTTCCAACTCCATGCGAACCTGCCTGATGATCTGCTGGCTGCGGTTCACATCGTCGCGGGCCTCATCGCCTTCCAGCATCTGCCGGGCGCCACCAATGGTGTAACCCTGCTCATAGAGCAGGCTGCGGATCTGGCGGATCATCATTACGTCTCCGCGTTGGTAATAACGCCGGTTCCCCCTGCGTTTTACCGGTTTGAGTTGCTCAAACTCCTGCTCCCAATAGCGCAGCACATGCGGCTTTACGCCGCACAGCTCGCTGACTTCACCAATGGTGAAGTAGCGTTTTGCCGGAATCGGTGGCAGGTCGCGGTCAATCCCCGGGTCTAACATATGCCTCTACCCTTGCACGCAATTTTTGTCCGGGACGGAAAGTCACCACGCGGCGGGCAGAAATGGGTATTTCTTCCCCGGTTTTCGGGTTCCTTCCCGGTCTGGAGTTTTTCTCCCTGAGTTGAAAATTGCCAAAGCCGGACAGCTTGACGTTTTCGCCTCCCTCCAGAGCTTCCCTGATGGCCTCGAAATATGCATCAACAAATTCCTTGGCTTCCCTTTTGTTCAGACCCACCTCTTCAAACAGGCGGTCCGCAATATCTGCCTTGGTCAGCGACATGACTATCCTCTTAAATACGCACCGAGATGTTGTTCCAATCCAGTTATCACCTGCTGGACCACCGGCTCTATCTGTTCATCAGTAAGAGTGCTGGAAACGTTCTGTAAAATCAAGCCAATAGCGACACTTTTATAACCTTTTTTTAGTTTACTGTCATGGTAAACATCAAAAACGACCAATTTCTGCAACAATTGGCCAGCTGCCGCACTGGCTGCCGACTGGATTTCGGCATAACTGACGGATTCGGGCACCCAGAATGCCAGATCCCTGCGAATGGACGGGAAGCGTGAAATATCTTTCGCGAATGGAACTTCCCTGTTTTGCAGTGGCTGCAAATCCAGCTCAAACGCAAAAACAGTGCCTTCGATATCCAGTGCCTTGAGCACTGACGGGTGTACTGCACCACACCAGCCAATGCGCCGGTCATTAAGCTCCACAGACGCGCTGGCCCCCGGGTGAGCCCAGGGCTGGTCCAGCGGCTGGAACGCGATTTTACCCTCACCGTGCAAGGCCAGCAGTCCCTGCACATCCCCTTTGATATCAAAAAAGTCCACCGCCCGGCCGGCCTGCCCCCATTGCTCCGGCAGCACATCACCCGCGGCCACGCCGGCCACCCGCGAGACTTCGCGGTATTCATCTGCCTGCAGGTACACCACGCCGGTCTCGAACAGCCGCACCCGGCTGTGCTGACGCCGTTGGTTGCGGTCCAATGCACGCAGCAGGCCCGGCAACATGGTGGTGCGCATGACGTCCATGTCTGCTGACAGGGGGTTGGCCAAAGGCAGCGCCTGGTCCGCCTGATGTACGATCTCCAGTAAACGGCGATCGACAAAACTGTAACTGATCGCTTCCTGGTAACCAGCGCAGCACAGGCTGTGCTGGATCGCTTCCAGCGGCACTGCATGACCGGCCGCATTGCCAACACCCAGCACGCCACTGGGCGGCGCAGCGGGAATTTCGTCGTACCCGTGGATGCGGGCCACTTCCTCGATCAGATCCTCTTCGATGGCGATATCAAAACGTGCCGGGGGCGCAGTTACGATCCACTCCCCGTCTGCCGGCTCAACAGCCATACCCAGGCGTGACAGGATGTCTTCCACGCGTTGCGCTTCGAACGGTATGCCGATCAGGCGGTTGAGGCGTGACAGGCGTAAACGCACGGCTTGATTGACCGGCACAAACTGCGGTTGTTCCTGCAGCAGCACCGGTCCCGGCGTGCCGCCGCATATCTGCAACACCAGCGCCGTGGCGCGTTCGATGGCCTGCACCTGCCCTTGCGGATCAACACCCCGCTCAAATCGATGTGAGGCATCGGTGTGCAAACCAAACTGACGCGCCTTGCCCATGATGGTAGATGGCCGGAACCAGGCACTCTCCAAAAGGATATTGCTGGTGCCATCACCCACGGCACTGTGCTCACCACCCATGATGCCGGCCAGGGCCACCGGGCCCTGCGCATCACATATGGCCAGCACCTGCTCATCCAGGCTGATCTCGTTGCCATCCAGCAGGGTCAGTTTTTCACCTGGCTGGCCGCGCCGCACGCTGATGCCCTGATGCAAGCGATCCAGGTCAAACGCATGCATCGGCTGACCCAGTTCCAGCAGCACATAGTTGGTGATATCCACCACCGGGCTGATACTGCGCAGGCCACAACGGCGCAGGGTTTCGGTGAGCCACAAAGGTGTGCAGGCATTCGGGTCAATACCGCGAATGATGCGCCCGGCGTAACGGGGACAGTCTTCCGGGCTTTCCAGACGGATGGGCCAGTGCTCTTCACTTTCAGGCGCGACCGGTTCAATGGTTTGCGGCGTGTATTGGGCACCGCAACTGGCCGCGACGTCACGGGCCAGGCCGGCAATTGACAGGCAATCGGCACGGTTTGGGGTGAGGTCGACTTCGATACTGGCATCATCGAGTTCAAGCCAGCCACGCACGTCTTCGCCCAGCGGTGCGTCAGCGGGCAATTCCATCAGCCCGGAATGATCATCCGACAGGCCCAGCTCGCGGGCCGAGCACAACATGCCCGAGGACTCCACGCCACGCAACCTGGCCTTCTTTATTTTAAAATCGGCACCCAGGCTGGCCCCAACCCGGGCCAGTGGCACCCGCATGCCGGCGCGCGCGTTGGGCGCGCCACACACAATCTGTAAGCGCTGGCCGCTGCCGTCAGCAACGGTACACACGCGCAGCTTGTCCGCATCCGGGTGCGGCTGGCAGTCTTCAATTTCGGCCACCACCACACCGTTGAATTCGCTGGCGACCGCTTCCACCGCATCCACTTCCAGACCGGCTGAAGTCAGCTTCGCCGCCAATGCATCGGCATCAAGATCAAGCGCTACCCATTGCTTTAACCAATTAACACTGAATCTCATTTTATTATCTCAACCTTATGATTTATCAGTGAAACTGCTGGAGGAACTGCAAATCATTTTCAAAGAACTGGCGTAAGTCCGTCACCCCGTAGCGCAGCATGGCGATGCGTTCTATGCCCATGCCGAAGGCGTAACCGGTGTAGCGCTCAGGGTCGACGCCGCAGGCCGTGAGCACATTGGGATGGACCATGCCGCAACCAAGGATTTCCAGCCAGCCGGGTTCGCTGCTGTCACTCCTGGCCCAGCCGATGTCCACCTCGGCGGATGGCTCGGTAAACGGAAAATAGGATGGCCGGAAACGCATCGCCAGCGAGCGCTCGAAAAATGCGTTAAGAAAAGCCTGCAACACCCCTTTCAGATCCGCCATGCTGACGTTCTCCCCAACCAGCAGACCTTCAATCTGGTGGAACATGGGCGTGTGGGTCTGATCCGAGTCACTGCGGTACACCTTGCCTGGCGCGATGATGCGAAAAGGCGGCTGGCTTTTTTCCATGACGCGGATCTGCACCGGCGAGGTGTGGGTGCGTAACAGGCGCCCGTCACCAAAATAAAACGTGTCATGCATGGCCCGCGCCGGATGATGTGGCGGGAAGTTCAGCGCTTCAAAATTATAGTAGTCCTGCTCGACTTCGGGCCCGGTGGCCACGGTAAAGCCAAGGCGGGTAAAAATATCCACGGCGCGTTGCATGGCCTGGGTGACCGGGTGCAGGCCGCCTCGATCCATGCCACGCCCCGGCAGACTGACGTCAACCTTCTCGCTGAGCAGCCGGGTTTCCAGCGCCGCCTGCTCCAGAGCCTGCTTGCGCTCACTGAGGGCCTGGTTGAGTTCATCCCGGACCTGATTGACCGCCTGGCCGTAAGATTTGCGCTGCTCCGGTTCCAGCGTGCCCAGGGTTTTCAATTGCGCGGTGACTTCACCTTTTTTGCCCAGGTACTTGACCCGCAACTCATCCAGCTGCCGCAGTTCCTTGCATTGTGTTACTTCGGCCGTTGCGCGCTGAAGGATTTCACTGATTTTATCCACTGAATGGTCCCCAAAACAGAAAAGGGAAGAGCACCGGCCCTTCCCTTGTACAATCTCTGCTGGCCCGCGAACGAACCATGATGGACGTGTTCCGGCGCGTGTTGGCCGGAATGCGTCCGTTGATTATGCGAGGCTGGCCTTGGCCTTCTCTGCCAGGGCGCCAAAAGCGGCCGGATCGTGTACGGCCAGGTCGGCCAGTACCTTGCGATCGATATCCACTTCGGCTTTATTCAGACCGTCCATAAATCGGCTGTAGGACAGTCCACACTCACGGGCAGCCGCATTGATGCGCACAATCCACAGGCTGCGGAACTGACGCTTGCGCTGACGGCGATCCCGGTAGGCATACTGGCCTGCCTTGATAACGGCCTGTTTGGCCACGCGATACACTTTGCGCCGCGCACCATAATAGCCTTTCGCTTCGCTGAGAACTTTCTTATGACGGGCGCGCGCCTGCACACCCCGTTTTACTCTTGCCATTTTCCTGATCTCCTGTAATTAAGCGTAGGGCAGCATGCGTTTGACGGACTTCTGGTCGGCGGCATCGATCATGTCGGTGCCGCGCAAGCCGCGCTTACGCTTCTGATCTTTCTTGGTCAGGATATGGCTGTGGAACGCGTGGCCTCGCTTGAAGCCGCCTGAAGCGGTTTTCTTGAAACGCTTGGCCGCGCCCCGGTTGGTTTTCAACTTGGGCATGGAAATCTCCTTGCTGCCTCATCTGTGGAGGCTGTTTAATGTCACGTTACTCAAGCGGCCACAGCGTCATTGTCTGCCGGTGTGGCACTTCGTTGAAGAGCTTGGTAGCGCTTCTGATCATCCACGCCGGCATAAACCGGCGCGGGAACCGCATATTTTAACTGAATAAAGCCACCCAAGGAAGCCCTGTGGCTACTCTTTCACCGTCGCGCTGGAAATGGCCTGTGCCGGGCGAGCCGGATGGAGCTTATTGCGTCTTCTTCGGGCTGATCATCATGACCATCTGACGGCCTTCCATACGAGGGTACTGCTCGACGGTGATCTCTTCGGCCAGCTCGGTTTCCACCCGCTTGAGCATTGCCGCGCCCAGTTCCTGATGGGCCATTTCACGGCCGCGAAAACGCAAGGTAATCTTGACCTTGTCGCCCTCATCGAGAAAGCGCCTGACATTGCGCATTTTCACCTGATAATCCGCCTCTTCGGTGCCCGGCCGGAATTTGACTTCCTTGACCTGCACCTGCTTTTGCTTCTTCTTCGCGGATTGTGCCTTTTTCTGCTGTTCGAACCTGAATTTGCCGTAATCCATGATACGGCAAACCGGCGGTTCCCCGTTCGGTGCGATCTCTACCAGATCCATTCCGGCTTCTTCAGCCAGGCCCAGTGCCGCCCTGATGGACATGACACCCGCCTGCTCTCCCTCGGCATCGATCACCCGAACTTGCGGCGCAGTAATCTCGTCATTGCGCCGTGTCTCTTTTCCTGCTGCGATGTGGAATTCCTCCCGTCAGTTTGCAGTTTGTCCCCGCCGGCCTATGGCTTCGGCAAGGTGTTTTTCAAAATCATCCAGGCTCATGCTGCCGAGATCTTCGCCGGCGCGGCTGCGAACAGCAACCACCTCGTTTTCGACCTCGCGGTCGCCAACCACCAGCAGATACGGAACTTTACCCAGGGTGTGCTCGCGAATTTTAAAGCCGATCTTTTCGTTTCTCAAGTCCGCATCCACACGGAAGCCTTTATTTCTAAGGGCTTGCACCGCCCCGCTGCAATATTCGCTTTGCTTTTCGCTGATGTTCAGAACCACGGCCTGCACAGGTGCCAGCCAGGGCGGAAATGCCCCGGCGTAATTCTCAATAAGAATACCGATAAAGCGCTCCAGCGAACCCAGTATGGCACGATGCAGCATCACAGGCACCTGGCGGGAGCTGTCTTCGTCGATATACGAGGCACCCAAACGCTCTGCCATGAAGAAGTCCATCTGCAAGGTACCGCATTGCCACACCCGGCCGATGGTATCTTTCAGCGAAAACTCGATTTTTGGGCCGTAAAACGCGCCTTCGCCCGGGTTTTCGGTCCAGGCGATGCCGGCTTCATCCAGCGCCGCGGCCAGCGTGCTCTCAGCCCGGTCCCATTGCGCATCGTCACCGATACGATTTTCCGGGCGGGTGGAAAGCTTTACCAGCACATCGGTAAAACCAAAGTCCCGGTAAACCCGGTACAGCAAATCAATAAACGCAGCGGACTCGGCCTGCACCTGCTGCGGAGTGCAGAAAATATGCGCGTCGTCCTGGGTGAACGCCCGCACCCGCATCAGGCCGTGCAGAGCACCGGATGGTTCGTTGCGGTGACAGGAACCAAACTCGGCCAGGCGCATCGGTAAATCGCGGTAGCTGACCAGGCCCTGATTGAATATCTGCACATGACAGGGACAGTTCATCGGCTTGACCGCATAGGTGCGGCTTTCCGACTCGGTAATAAACATGTCGTCAATGAACTTGTCGGCGTGGCCAGATTTTTTCCACAGGGAGATATCCACCACTTCGGGTGTGTTTACCTCGGAGTAGCCGTGCTCACGTAACTGTCCGCGCATATAGTCCTGGATCAGGGTGTAAATGCGCCAGCCATGATCGTGCCAGAACACCATGCCGGGTGCTTCTTCCTGAAAGTGGAACAGGCCCAGTTGCTTGCCCACGCGGCGATGGTCGCGTTTTTCTGCTTCTTCCAGGCGATGCAAATGAGCTGCCAGGTCTCTCTTGTTGGCCCAGGCGGTGCCGTAAATGCGCTGCAGCATTTCATTCTTGCTGTCGCCGCGCCAGTATGCCCCCGCCAGCCGCATCAGCTTGAATTCGCCCAGCTTGCCGGTATCCGGTACATGCGGGCCGCGACACAGGTCAATGAATTCACCCTGACGGTACAGGCTCAGTTCCTCGCCTTGCGGGATATCTTCTATGATCTTTGCCTTGTACTCTTCGCCTTGCTGGCGGAAAAACCGGATGGCCTCGTCCCGGCTCATCACTTCACGGGTCACGGTCAATGCGTCTTTGATAATACGGCGCATTTCCGCATCAATCCGTTCCAGGTCTTCCGGAGTGAATCCGGGCGGATAGGAAAAATCGTAGTAAAAGCCGTTTTCGATCACCGGCCCAATGGTCACCTGGGCCTCGGGGAACAGCCGCTTGACGGCCTGTGCCAGCAAGTGGGCGCTGGAATGCCGGATCACTTCCAGGCCTTCTTCGTCCCTGGCAGTGATGATGCGCAGTTTCGCATCGGCGCTGATCAGGAAGCTGGCGTCACGCAGCACCCCGTCCACTTCGCCGGCCAGCGTGGCTTTGGCCAGCCCGGGGCCAATATCCGCTGCCACCTCCAGCACGGTTACTGGATGATCAAAATTTCGTTGACTACCGTCCGGTAAGGTAATTGCCGGCATCGTTCTTCCTGATTTGTTGGGTTTGATCAGCGGGAACGAAAAAGGGCGCAAAGCGCCCCGCAGAAACCGCTTTGCACCGGGTATTGTTCAGCCTGGAGTTCGTGCCTGCTTATACATGGCCCTTATTGTAGCCGCAGGCAGGCAGTCAAACCACTGTTTTCCTGCCGCCCCGGGCCGGAGCTGCGAACGCGGCCATAAAAAAAACCAGGCAAAAGCCTGGTTTTCATAATTGGTGGGCACGACTGGGATCGAACCAGTGACCCCTGCGATGTCAACACAGTGCTCTACCGCTGAGCTACGCGCCCGGAATCAGTGCTGCAGGGCCGCGCAATTTACCACATACTGCGCCGCTCTCAAAGCGGATATTTGCGCTGGCCGTCATTTTGCCCAATTGTGCGGCGCGGTGACAACAGTCTGCCCCTGCCGCGCGCGATTGGATTAGAATGTGCCGAACAAGCCCAATCCACCAACCCAGCGAGACTCCGGAACGACCCTTCATGCCTCAGCCGTTCGTCCACCTGCATCTTCACTCCGAGTATTCACTGGTCGATGGCACGGTACGCATCAAGCAGCTCGTACAGCGGGCAAAAGAGCTGGGCATGCCTGCGGTGGCCATCACCGATCAGCAAAACCTGTTTGGCCTGGTCAAGTTCTATCGGGCGGCAGAACAGGCCGGCATCAAGCCGATCATTGGCGCCGACGTGATGATCAAGTCGGCTGAAGATTCCGATCAGGCAGCCCGCCTGGTGCTGTTATGCCAGGACCGCAGCGGCTACCTGAACCTGTGCGCCCTGCTCAGCCGCGGTTACCTGGAGGGCCAGATCCAGGGTGTGCCTCACGTGCGGCGCGAATGGGTGAGCGAATGTTCAGACGGCCTGATCGCCCTGTCCGGCGGGGCCGAAGGCGACATCGGCCAGGCCATTCTGAACAATCATCCCAATCGGGCGCGCCAATTGTTGCGCCACTGGATGGACACATTTCCCGAGCGTTTTTACATCGAACTGCAACGCACCAGCCGCGAACAGGAATCCCGGCTGGAGCCGGTGGCGCTGGACCTGGCGGCCAAGGCCGGCTGCCCGGTTGTGGCCAGCAATGATGTGCGCTTTTTGCAACGTGAGGATTTCTACGCACACGAAGCCAGGGTGTGTATTCACGACAGCCGCCTGCTGACCGACAAGCGGCGGGCACAACGCTACTCCGAAGAGCAATACCTGAAAAGCCCGGCGGAAATGCAGGAACTGTTTGCCGACATCCCATCAGCACTGGAAAACGCCCACCTGATCGCCCAGCGTTGCAACCTCGAGATGGAGTTCGATCGCTATCATTTGCCTGCCTTCCCCACTCCCGACGGCATGGCGGTGGAAGACTTTCTGAAAAAGGTCTCGGAAGAAGGACTGGAGCAACGGCTGCAGCAGCACCCGCCGGCGGAAAACCAGGTGGATACCGGCTATACCGAGCGCCTGCACCTGGAACTTGATGTGATCAACCGCATGGGCTTTCCAGGCTACTTCCTGATCGTTGCCGACTTTATCCGCTGGGCACGCAATAACAACATCCCGGTGGGGCCCGGCCGCGGCTCAGGCGCCGGCTCACTGGTGGCTTATGCGCTGGGCATTACCGACCTGGACCCACTGGAACACGAACTGCTGTTTGAGCGCTTCCTGAACCCCGAACGTATTTCCATGCCCGATTTCGACGTCGACTTCTGCATGGAAAAACGCGACCTGGTCATCGATTACGTGGCGCGTACCTATGGCCGCGACCAGGTGGCGCAGATCATCACCTACGGCTCCATGGCAGCCAAGGCCGTGGTGCGTGATTGCGGCCGGGTGCTGGGGCATGGCTACGGCTTCGTCGACAGCATTGCCAAGCTGATCCCCATGACCCTGGGCATTACCTTGCAGCAAGCGCTTAAAGACGAGCCGCAACTGCAAAAGCGCTACGACGAAGAGGAAGACACGCGCGGCGTGCTGGACCTCGCCATGTCGCTGGAAGGCATTACTCGCAACGCCGGAAAGCACGCCGGCGGCGTGGTGATCGCGCCATCCAAACTGACGGATTTCACACCGCTTTTCTGCGAATCAGGCGGCGGCGGCATCGTCACGCAATTTGACAAGGACGATGTGGAAAGCATTGGCCTGGTGAAGTTTGACTTCCTCGGCCTGAAAACGCTGACGATCATTGACTGGGCCGTTCAGACCATCAACCAGCTACGCCAGCAGCAAGGCCAGCAAGCCATCGACCTGAGCACGCTGCCGATGGATGACGGTGCCACCTTCAAACTCCTGCAATCCTGCCAGACCACCGCGGTATTCCAGCTGGAATCGCGCGGCATGAAAGACCTTATCCGCAAGCTGGTGCCCGACAGTTTCGCCGAAATCGTCGCACTGGTGGCGCTGTTCCGGCCCGGCCCGCTGGAATCGGGCATGGTGGGTGATTACATCGACCGCAAACACGGCCGCTCGCAGGTGCTGTATCCGCACCCCAAGCTGGAACCCATCCTGAAACCCACCTATGGCGTAATCCTGTACCAGGAACAGGTGATGCAGATTGCCCAGGTTCTGGCCGGTTATTCGCTGGGCGCGGCGGACATCCTGCGCCGCGCCATGGGCAAGAAAAAGCCGGCCGAAATGGCCAAGCAGCGACTGATCTTTGTTGAAGGTGCGGTTGAACGGGGGGTGGATGAAGATTGCGCCAACCTGATCTTCGACCAGATGGAAACCTTCGCCGGTTATGGCTTCAACAAGTCCCACTCGGCCGCCTATGCCCTGATCGCCTACCAGACCGCCTGGCTGAAAACCCACTACACGGCCGCGTTCATGGCTGCCGTGTTGTCCGCCGACCGGGACAATACCGACAAGCTGGATGACTTTATCCGCGAGTGCCGCGAACTGAAGCTGGATATTCTGCCGCCCGACGTCAATCACTCCAACTTGATGTTTACCGCTCAGGGTGATCACACCATCCGCTATGGGCTCGGGGCCATCAAGGGGCTGGGCCAGGGCGCCATCGAAACCCTGGTGCGCCAGCGCGATGAACACGGGCCATACCAGGACCTGGCTGATTTCTGTAACCGCATGGATCTGCAGAAAGTCAATCGCAGGGCACTGGATGTGCTGGTGCGTTCCGGCGCTCTGGATGCGCTGGACCCGGAGGCCAACCGCGCGCGCATCGCTCACGAACTGCCTGAAGCACTGATGGCGGCCGAGCAGTTGCAGCGCGACCGTGAAGCCGGTCAGAGCGATATGTTTGGCAATATGACCAGCGTGGCCGAAACCAGGCCGGTAGACCACCAGGCCATCCGGCCCTGGACTGAATTACAGGCGCTGCAGGGTGAGCGTGCGGCTTTGGGCCTGTACCTCACCGGGCACCCTACCCAGATTCATGCCCATGATCTGGCGCGCATCACCACCTGCTGTATCGGTCAGCTGGGCAGCCGCATCAAACCGGACAGCGGTGGAAAGTTTCGCCGCGCCGGCGTGCAGATGACCCTGGCGGGGCTGGTGCACTCCATCCGGCGGCGCGGCAATCGCGGCAGTTTTGTCGCCATTGAAGATCAAACCGGCCGTCTGGAAGTGGCCATGTTTGATGACACCTGGACCCAGTATGCCGAGCTGCTGGGCAAGGACGAAATCATCGTGGTGGATGGCAAGGTAGCGGCGGATGATTTTTCCGGTGGTTTCCGCATGACGGCTTCGAAAATACAGTTGCTGGCCGAAGCCAAGGCCGGCCTGGCCCAGGGGGTGCAGATTTCCCTGCGCGGGCCGGATGAAAATATCTGCCGCGCTCTGCAAGCGGCCTTTTTGCCCTATCGCAACGGCCGTGGACAGGTCATGATCGACTACAGCAACAAACGCGCGCGGGCGCGGCTGGAACTGGGGGAAGAATGGACCGTCAAGCCGTGCGAGGAGCTGGTGGCTGCACTGAGCGAACTGGAACCGGTCACCGACGTGCGGCTGCTGTACTGAGCGCGCCGAACGCGGCCTGACTAATCCCTCAGCTGCCCGCCTGGCTGTAGCGCCGGTGAAGGATTTTTACCCGCCGGACATATTCACGCGTTTCTTCATAGGGCGGCACGCCCTGATACTTTTGCACCGCGCCCGCCCCGGCATTATAGGCTGCCGCCGTCAACGCAATATCACCATCGAAAGCTTTCAGCAGGTCCGACAGATGCCGTGCGCCGCCGGCGATGTTCTCTGCCGGGTCGAACGGGTCAACCACATCAAGCGTTTGCTGGGTAGCCGGCATCAACTGCATCAGGCCCTGGGCACCCTTGGGCGAAACGGCATCAGTCTGGTAGGCTGATTCTGCGTGGATGATGGCCCGGATCAGGGAAGTATCCACGGCGTTCAGTGATGCGGCAGAGCGGATTTCTGCATCAAACGAGCGGGTGTTCAGCGCTACTTTCTCCCAGCTTACTGAACGGCATTTGGGGTCCGCCGCATAGCACGGAAACTTCAGGGTCTGAAACTGGTAATTGCTGGGCGGTGCGATATTGGTGTAATTCACCACACCATTTTCATCGACAAACTTGTACACCTGGGCTGACAGCGAACCGCCAGTCAAAAACAGCAGCGCGGCCGGCACAGCAGCCAGCAGCGCTCCACGGGCTGACCGGCGCTGGCCCCGGGTTCGGTGGAAACACATCAACAACGCTGTCCTTTGCATTGAAGAACCTCAGAATTTTGTATTTTCGCGACAGGCGATACAGCTATCTTAAACCGAATCGGGATCGCGTTGCAGTAACGCCGATCGCCAACAGGCAGGTTTGGCTCAGTCATGCTGCAGTAAGACACCCGTGCCTGGCAGAGTTCCCCTGCACGGTCCGTCAGCTCGCCACTGGGCACCGCCAGGCCAACTTCAGGACGCTACCCCGGTCGGCCGTTCCGCCCGCACCCGCATCATTCCTTCCTGCGCGGTGCTGGCCAGCAGTTTGCCGCTGCGGTCGTAAATCATCCCGCGAGCCAGGCCCCGGCCACTGTTGGTGCCGGGGCTGTCCATGCTGTAAAGCAGCCAGTCATCCAGGCGGCCGTCGCGATGGAACCACATCGCATGATCCAGGCTGGCGACGGCCAGGTTGCCCTGTACCCAGGAAATACCGTGCGGCAGGGTGGCAGTACCCACCAGATGAAAATCCGAGACATAGGCCAGCATGGCGCGATGCAGTACCGGATCATCCGGCAAGTCTCCATGCAGTCGAAACCAGATTTGCTGTTGCGGGGCCTGCGGCACGGGGTTGAACGGATCATATGGGTGCACCGGGCGGAATTCGAACGGACCGAAGCGGTGGATCCAGCGACGCATTTTCTGAGGCAATCGTTGCAGGAACTCCGGAGTGACCTGGTCCGGGTTGGAAATTTCTTCCGCAGCCGGAACCTGCGGCATGTCGACCTGGTGGGTGAGGCCCTGCTCTTCCGCCTGGAACGAAGCGGACAAGGTGAAAATAGGCCGGCCATGCTGTACCGCGACCACCCGCCGCGCGCTGAAACTGCCCCCATCCCGGCTGCGTTCGACGTTATACACAATGCGCGCAGAGGGGTCGCCGGCACGCAGGAAATAGGCATGCAGTGAGTGGATCAATCGCCCCTCAACAGTAGCGCTGGCGGCCAGCACCGCCTGGCTCAGTACCTGGCCACCAAACACCCGTGATGTCCCCATGTCCCGGCTTTCGCCGCGAAACAGGTTGACCTCGAGCTGCTCCAGGTGAATCAGTTGCAGCAGCTCGGCAAAATCAGTGGCGTAATCCGTCATGGTGGATCCTTGTGGTGGCTCGGCAAGGTGGGTGCGATGAAGCGCAATTGGGTAACATGGTGGCATTGTCCTGAACACGGTTAAAGTGGTGACGTTATGAACAATAGCAAGGCATGCGCAAACCAGGAGACGTAAACTTCCCATGAGCCGGAACGAAACATTCCTGTGGCACGATTACGAAACTTTTGGTGCCAACCCGTGGTTCGACCGCCCGGCCCAGTTTGCCGCGCAACGCACCAATATGCAGCTGGAGCCCATTGCGGACCCGGTGAGCTGGTACTGCGCCCCGGCAGACGATGTCCTGCCGCACCCGGCTGCCTGCCTGATCACCGGCATAACGCCACAGCAGGCA
>JBFIHZ010000068.1:0-14357 GCA_041601535.1 Lysobacterales bacterium
TATCAAGGGCGGTTTCGAGGCTGGGGTAAAATTTTATGATGCGCTGGACATGTTTCTGCGCCTGGTAAATATAGGTGATACCAAGTCACTGGCTGCGCATCCGGCATCCACCACCCACCGGCAGTTATCAGAGGACGAACTGGCTATGGCTGGCGTCAGCCCGGACATGATCCGGTTGTGCGTGGGAATAGAAGATATCGAAGATATCCTGGCGGACCTTGACCAGGCCCTGGCCGCCTCTGCCTGAAAGCCTGTAGCTGTCTGACAGCAGATGCGGGCGCGCAGCCAACAGCCGTCCACATCGCCTGGCCCCGGAGCTAAAGGGTAAACTCCGGGGCCGGGCGGCTTGCAGCTGCAATGCTATCCCCATCGCGGGCACTTCCTTGTGTGTTGCCGTGTTCAATGCATCCCGATGAAATCCGGCAAACCGGCCGTCAATCCCTGACTGCCACAACTCATCATCGCGTAAATACAGCTTGACGGGAACTGTTACTTTTTACAGGATTTCTGCTCGGGTCATGAATTTGCCGAGTTATGATGAATTGAGAAATAGTTACCCAATGGTTATGTTTTGGTGTTGAATGTGTTACGTTTTGGCGTCAGGACATAAATTGGCGACAATTACCCTGATTTGCGGCGATTGATGGGAGAATGGTCCTTCTGGTGACACTATATAGGTAGCAACAAAGAGGAATTTGATGAAATGAAAATGATCCGGGTGGTGCTGGCTGATGACCACGTGCTGGTATTGGAGGCGTTTCGTAACCTGCTGGCCTCTGAAGTGGATATCGTCGGAACCGCAACTGATGGCAGAGAGTTGATTCGGTTGGCCCGCGAACTCAAACCGGATGTGGTGGTGACGGATATATCGATGCCGGTACTCAATGGTCTGGATGCCTGTATCAAGGTATTGAACCTCAACCCGGAAATCAGATTCATTTTTCTGACCGTCAGCGATGACCCTGATGTCGTGGCGGATGTCATCCGCGCAGGTGCCAAAGGGTATTTGCTTAAAAATTCTGCCAGCAGCGAGTTGCTGCAGGCGATCAATGCGGTTATGGCCGGCGAAACATACGTCACCCCATTGGTGACCGGCAGCATGATCGGCTCACTGATCCGTGGCGGCAAGCGCGACCTGTTTGACAAGTTGACGGTAAGGCAACGCGAAATTCTGCAATTGCTGGCTGAAGGCCGCACCATGAAGGAAACGGCAAGCATTCTCAGTGTCACGCCCCGCACGGTTGCGTTTCACAAATATCGCATTATGGATTCCCTGGGCGTGGAGACTAACGCCGACCTGGTGCGTTTTGCGATGAAAAGCGGCCTCCTGCAAAACTGACTACTCCAGTCATTTGACACCTCAAAACTGTCAACTCTGACAGTATCCCCAACCCCCCATCCGGGGGAATATGAGCCTGCACCGATTCTATCCTGAGGTTATCAGGAATAGGAAAGCGATGTGTGGACACATGCAGCAGCGTGGACACGAAACTGAGGGCAATCCAGGATGGTTGCCCGGCGTTTCAAACCAGGGCCGCCGTTGCCACAGGCAACAGGAGCGACACGGATGTCGCTTCGTGTCCTGGCTTATTGTGAAACCTGACAGGAGGACCGCGCACCATGAGTTCGACGACATCAAGCAAGACTGTTCGCCTGGTAACCAGTCAGGCGACTGATTTGTCACCAAACGGAGACACGTGCAGCATACCGCAGTTTTTCGAATCAGATCGGCAGTTGCTGGATGAAACGGCCGCACTGAAATATCTGGCCAGGGTGATATCGGTTCACCTGGGGGTAACGCCTGAAGCAGAGACTGGCAGAGCTGAGGGTGGGGACAGGAGCAGCGGTTTCTGAAAAGCCAGAAAAGGTATTCACTTCCGGACTGAAGTGAATGTTCAAGTAAGTGCCCGGCCTGCACCATTACCGGCATCGGGCAGCAACCAGGGACAGGAAGATATGGACATCATCAAGGGGAAATCAGCTAACAGCCGCACGCAGTCTGCGTGCAAACGGAGTTTCTTCATTGCTTTGGCGGCAAGTTTACCCATGCTGCTGAGCGCCTGTGTTCACTGGCCGGATATCGCATACGAGTGCGAGGCATACGGCGTGGTGGAAAACAACCAGCCAATGGGCGCACTGCTGGAAATCAAGCCATTGTACCGCGATGAGCTGGAAGCCAAGTGTGCGGATGTGAAACATGCCATGGCCCAGATCAATCCCGATGCCAAGGTGAGTGGTTGCGTGGTTGACCGTGAAGACGGAGCAGTTGAGGCCTATTACTGGGTAGGCGACCGCTGCGCGATGAATCACGAGTTATGTCATGTGATGCATGGCGCGGATCATACCGAGCGGTACGACCGTGAACTGGCCAGCGGAGTACCCATGCCGTACTGCCCGCAGAACCAGTTCAAGCGCTGATTGCTGTAAGCAGGCCTGCCGGACGAGTGCCGGCGGGCCTGGGGCAATGACTGCTTAGCGGTCTGTTTCTTGCTGCGGCTGTTTGGCGCTGCAGTGAACCGAATAAATGGCCTGAAACAGCGAATCCAGCAACAGCGGCTTGGTCAGAAAGTCCACGAAACCCGACTGAACACCCTGTTCAATCACGGACGGCATGGCATTGGCCGAAAGTGCAATTACCGGGATATGGAGGGTACGTTCGTCGCCTTTGAGCATTTCCAGGGCTTCAAATCCACCCGGGCCGGGTAAGTTGATATCCATCAGGATCAGGTCAGGCTGATTTGATTTGGCCAGCGCCACGCCATCAGGGGCATTTGCTGCCGAGATAAACTCACAGCCCGGAATCCTGCGGGCAATCTCCGTCATCAGCTTGATGCTTGCCGAGTGATCGTCCACATACAGGATACGCACGTTTTCCAGTTCACTGGCCTGGATGGTGGCCACCGGGTCCTCATCCGCGCTATCGTCGCTGTGGGTGCGGGTAACCGCAGCGAGGTCAACCCAGAACTCTGAACCCTGGTCCTGTTCGCTGGCAAAGTCGATCTCTCCGCCCATGAGTTCAACCAGCTTCTTGCAAATACTCAGACCGATGCCGGTGCCTTCCACCATGTTGTTGGGATCCGAGACCCGCTCAAATGGTTCGAATATCCCGGCCTGGTCGCTCGATCGTATGCCAATGCCGGTATCGGCTACAGTAATGCGCACGCGGCCATTGCGCAGGTGCTGCGAGCTCAGCGTTACGATACCGCCGCGCCGGTTGTACTTTATGGCATTGGACAGCAGGTTTACCAGCACTTGTTGCAGGCGCCGCGGGTCGGCAACAACATCAGGAACCGCGGTTTCGGGCTGGATGATCTGTATACCCAGTTGCTCGGTCAGCGGCCCAACCATGGAGACAGACCGTGTCAGTATCTGGTTCACTGACACCCGTTGCAGGTTCAGGTTCATATGACCGGTGTCGATGCGGGAAAAATCCAGCACGTCTTCAATAAGTTGCAACAAGTGCTCGCCGCCGGAAAAAATGTGCTTGATGCCTTCTTTCTGGTCGGGGGTCAGGTTTTCTTCGTTCAACTGGATCAGCTGGCTGAACCCCAGAATGGCATTCAACGGGGTACGTAATTCGTGGCTCATGCGCGACAGGAACTCGGTTTTGGCCGCATTGGCTCGTTGTGCCTCGTCGCGTGAGATTTGCAACTCCCGCTCAAATTGTTTGCGCTGGGTTATGTCCGTGACACAGCCCAGAAAGCCGATGGCCTGACCGGAGTCATTCTTGAAGGAAACAGCGGTGCTCGATACCCAGGCCACGCTGCCATCCGGGCGGGCAAAGCGGTATTCATGTTCATAGTCGGATTCGCCGTTGATAAAATGTGTCCAGTCTTCCAGCATGGCCTGCTTGTCATCTTCATGCAGTGCAATCTGCCAACCTGATCCGGCAGCCTGTTCCTGATTAAGTCCGCTCATTTTTTGCCAGTGGCCGTTGACGTAAATGCAGGCGCCACGAGGGTCAGTCAGGAAGATGCCTACCGGAGCATTGGCGGCCAGTTCGCGAAAACGTCGTTCGCTGGCATGCAGCGCCCGTTCGGTTTCCCTGCGCTCGGTTATGTCTTCACAAATACCCAGTATCTGGCTCGGATTGCCTTGTTCATCCGGGATCGCCAGCTTGATGGTATGCACATACAGGTGCTCACCGGTATTGGTTACAAACAGTTCTTCCGGAATGTCCAGGATCCGGTTATTGCGTGTCAGTTCCTCATCTTCCCGTCGATATCTCATGGCAGATTCACGGTCGGTGAGTTCAAAATCTGTACGCCCCAGCTTCTCTTCGGCTGACAGGCCAAACAACTCCTCGTTCTTGGGGTTGACCAGCGTATAACGGTAATCGTTGTTGATATCCTTGCTGAACAATGCGACCGGCAAGTGATCCAGGATTTGCTGCAACATTCTTTCCTGCTGTCGCAAACTGAGTTCACTGGCACGCAATGTGGCCTCATTTTTTTTGCGCAGGGACACATCACGAATAACTGCCTGGATCACGGGGAAGCCGGAAAATTCAATGGACTGTAATGAAACCTCGCAATCAAAACATTCGCCGTTAGCGCGCTGGTGGATCCAATCGAAGGTGTGCTTGCCGTCGGCGAGACAGTCTTCCCAATGCCGCGTTGCTGCGTGTGCGGTCGGTTCATTATCGGCCTGCAACGGAGGGGACAGGTCGAAGAAATTCAGCGCCAGCAGGTTTTTTTTGCTGCTTATTCCAAACATGGCCAGGGCTGCCTGGTTGCAGTCAATCAGGTCCCGGTTATGCAGCGTGATGATGGCGTTGGGGGAAAGATCAAACAGGGTACGGTAGCGCTTCTCGCTTTCTTCCACCTGAGACAATGCGACCTTTTCTTCGCTCATATCAATGATGTGGAATACCAGGCTGCGGTCAAAAGCCGGGCCTGTTGAGATCACTGATCGGGATACATGGGCAAAAAACACTTCGCCGTCTGCCCGTTTCAGGGGCAGATCAAATTCCTGTTTGCCGGGGTAGGTGAACAATTGGTCGTGTTGTGCGGACGGCGTCTGTTCGTCGCCGGCATCCAGCAACAGGCTGAGATGCTTGCCCAGAACCGCTTTGGCCGGGTAGCCAAACGTGCGTTGCGCACCGCGGTTCCAACTGACGATGCATCCATTGCCATTAACACTGATTACAGCATTATGTATTTTCTCAAGAATTGAGGCCTGTTGCTCGATGTGTGCCCAGCGTGCTTCGGCCAGGTCTTCCAGCTGGTTTCCGCGTTCGGTTAACTCGTCTTGCTGCCGGTACCACAGTTCATCTTCTGCCTGGCTATCCAGCAACAGGCCATAGCATTCCAGCAGGGGCTGAAGGGATTCAACAAAACCTGCTTCAAAAGGCTCCGCAATTCGTGTCAAAGACAACGCACCAACCAGCCGGCTTTCATGCATCAAGGGCAGGACCTGGATATACCGGTCTGCTTGCCCGGGGCTGGTTGCGGCCGTGGCCAGGGTCGTTTCGACCGGCCGGGATCCGGGCAGGTTTGCCAGACGGCGCAGGGTGCTTTCCAGCAGTTCGCACTCAGCCAGGCTTACCTCACCCGCAGGCAATAGTGATTGTCCGGATTCATTCCAGTGGTAGCCCACAGCGGACAGTCCAACCCAGGTGGGTCCATTATTCAAATCCGTTTCGATGCGGGCGAGCATACCTGCATGCACACCGGTGTATTCAATGATCTGCGACAGCAGGCCATCAAACAGGATTTCGCCGCCTGTCTGGCGTATATAGAGCCGATGCGCTTCGTTGATAAGGCGCAGCAGCCGGTTGCTGGTTTCCAGCTCGGTTATTTCAGTGCGTGGTGTGGCATCAGGTGATGCTTGATTGATGCCGGTTTTCATTGGTCTGAGTGCTATATAAGCTTTACTGGCCGGGTTGAAGGTCTTCAATAAGGTGATGCAGGTGTATAGAGACTTGTTTCAGTATTTCCGGTAGCTGCCGGGTGTTTCCCGCACCGCCCATCTGCTCGAGCTGTGCGGTCAGGCGCGACAGTTCGGGGTATCCGAGTACGTCGGCAGTGCCCCGGATCTTGTGCGCCAGCTTTCCCAGCCGGGAAAGCTCCTGCGAGCTTTCAAAGGTTATCAAGTCGTTTTGCCACTGCTTCACGTCCTCGCCCAGCAAGCGAACAAGAGCTGGCGTCAGCAGCGATTTCCCATTTTTTTCAATTGAACCGTGGCCGGGTCCGTCGGCGGACTGGCAAGGCAACCCGGTTGCCGCTGAAGGTTCGCCGTGCTCAGCAAGGTACTCCCCGACCACCCGAAACAGTTCGGTGGCGGAAATGGGTTTGCTGATAAAACCGTCCATGCCGGCATCCAGGCACTTCTGGCGGTCTGTTGGTGTCGCCAGGGCTGTAATGGCAAGAATGGGGGTTTCGGGGTTCAATTCGCCAGGGTCACAGCAGCGGATCGCGCGGGTGGCCGCGAAACCGTCCATGATGGGCATCAGGCAATCCATGATGACCAGGTCAAAGGCCGTTTGGCGCAAGGCCTGGACGGCTTCCTCGCCGTTATTCGCGGTTGCAACGGCGTAGCCGGCATGCTCCAGCATGCCCCTGATAACGCTCTGGTTGATGACGTTATCGTCGGCTACAAGAATGTTGAATACACGTTCCAAATATCACCCCATTAAACGGCGGGCCTGGCATTTCAGGCAGCGGTAACCCCCGCAAGTCCTGGCACGCACGCGTTGGCTGCAGCAATCCGCCATTATCCTGCCCGAACCTTTTTCATGCCTGCATGTTAAACGCGAAAACCGCTTCTGAACAGGCATTTACGGCGGCTCTGTTCGAGTTTACCCAACAGGCCTGTCAATTGTACCAGTATGCCCGCAGTGGGTTTGTGCCTATAAATATCACCAGGGGATCGTTCCGATATGGGATGTTCAAAAATCAGCTCTCAGGATGAGGGCGCCAGTCCACCAGAGGCTGGTAACTAAGGGACCAGTTTAATGGCAAACGATACGCAAAGGGGTAGTAAGTTCCATTTTGGGCCGGGCCTGGGCCGCAGGGTTCTGACCGGCCTTTCCACCTATGAGCTGATGACCACCGTCGCCTTGTTATCGGTAGTGGTTGGCATGGCCATTCCAGCCTACCAGGGCGCAATCGAAAAGAAAAAGCTGACCCAGGGCGCAGAGAGAATTACGGCCTTTCTGCGGGCATCGAAAAGCGAATCGATCAAACGGAACCGGCTGCTGACTGTTTCCTACACATGGGAAGAGGACGGCAGCTGGTGCATTGGTTCGGTCCTTGGCAGCAACCCGTGTGACTGCTCGCAGACCGAGCAAAGCGAACCAACTGCTTGTGTCATAGGAGAGGTGCCCTGGGTACTCAGTGATGCCGACGTCCAGGCCAAGAACCTGATCGGGTCCATTTCCGGTGACGGCGCCTACGCATTTGACCCGGTACGAGGATTCTTTATTAACCAGCAAAAGCAGCTGGTGGTGGGTTTGAGTTCACCGGAAGGAGAGTACGGGTTAAACCTCAGCATGATTGCTACCGGCGAACTGGACCGCTGCGTGCCGCCAGGCAGCGAAGCGATCGGCAGCATTGAAGTATGCGGACAGGAGTTGTGACGATGGCGAAGCATAAAATTCCGTCTTGGCCGTCAGCCCCTGTGGCGGCACGTGCCCGTATGGCCGGTTTCAGCCTGATGGAAATCCTGGTGGCCTCCACGCTCAGCCTGGTGGTCACCGTAACCATGACAGCGCTGATGACCAGCTCGCTGAGAAATACAGCGCGCATTATCAAGATGACCAAGCTGACCGATGATCTGCGAATTTCCATGCAGATGATGAGCCGGGATGTGCGCCGCAGTAATTACACGGCAGATGCCGTTTATTGCTTTGCCAACCCGGACTGCGTGTCCGACGGCAGCCTCAGCGTGCCGGGCGATGTGCAGATCAACGCCAATCAGGATTGCTTCACTTTCCTGCTGGACCGGGATAACGATGGAGACGCCACGGAGAACGCTGCCGGCGGTTTTCGCCGGGTGGTGACGTCGGGTGTTGGCGCATTGCAAATGTGGGTGGGCGCGAACCAGCCCGATTGTACCGCCGGTGACGAAAACTGGGTGCTGGTTACCGATCCGACTGATATCGAGGTGACCGAATTTGTCGTGGATGACGACCTCAGTTATTCAGAAGTGGTTTGGGACGACGGCTTCGGCAACCAGTTTTCGCAAAAAGTCCGCAAGATCAGGATGAGCCTCAGCGGCCGCCTGACCAATGACAGCAGCATTCAGCGCTCGCTTGAAGACGTCATCAAGCTGAGAAACAACCTGTACCTGTAGAGCATCCGGCGACAACCCGGGTGCTTTATCCGCAGCTACCGAGTAAGTGGACATGAACAACAAAATGCATATCAAATCACGCTCTTTGCCCGCCAGCCAGAAAGGCATCCTGACGGTGTTTATCGGCATCATCATCCTGTTGATGCTGACCCTGATGATGGTGTTGGCGATTCGCAGTGGTGTAGCCGAACAGAGAATTTCGGCCAATGAAGCACGGCAGAAACTGGCCCTGCATGCGGCCGAGGCCGGCATCCAGCACGCCAAGGAGTTTTTCATTGCCAATTCGGCGCTGGTGGCTTCCGATCGCATCGACAAGCTGCCGGACGGCACTGACGGCTGGCTGGCCACCGGAGCGGAACGCTGGTTGCCGTGCAGCGAAGCAGACCTGTCCGCTGGCCATGGCAGCCATCCCTGTTATGCCGAATCCAACCTGGACCGGCGCGCCAACAGTTATTACTACTCTTACAACGGGGTGGACGAGATCGGGCTGAATACCAACGCGGTTCTGCCGGGCAACACCGAAGAGGTCACGGTACAGGCTTTGTTGTGCAAGCTGGTAATCAGTTCCTTTACCACGCCACCGGTGCAGGGTTGCAGTAAAGACCCCCTGCTGGCCGATGAATACCACTACATGGTCACCATCCTGTCCCGCGGCCGGGCGGACTGCGATGGCAGCGTTTGCCGGGCGGAGTCCCTGGTGGCCGAGCCGCTGGCCAACTATGGCGTGCTGTCCGGCGGCAATGGCGCGGGCGTGCCGCTGACCACCCGCACCTCGTGGCCGCCATCCGGTAATGCAGAGATCGTGCCCAATCCCAATGGCGGTGGCGTGGGCGTACCTGTTTCGGTGTGGCTGAACGCCAACCCCAGTTGCGATGGCTCAGCCATCGTCGACCCGAGCAGTGGTGCCTGGGCGACCTGCGAACTGCATGAATGGTATGAAACCGACCAGGTGCCGGAAAATCTGGAATGCCCGGGCAGCTGCAGCTGCAGCAAAAGCGAATCCATCAGCTATACCCATGGCACTGACGACACCATCGGTATCGACATGGATTTTGATCCGGAGTTTCCCTGTGACCTGTTCACTTTTTACTTCGGCATCCCGAAAACGCATTACGAGTCGATCAAAAGCCAGGCACAGATTATTGATGACTGCAGCACGCTGGGACCCAATTCCTACGGCACCTACTGGGCAACCGGTGATGAATGCCATATAGGGGCCAATACCGTGATCGGCTCGCAGCATGCGCCGGTGATGCTCATCTCAGCCGCCTCGCTGACCCGCTTCAACGGCGGCACCAAGATGTTCGGCACGTTCTACCTGACGGATGTTGAAGATCCGGATGCGACGGTAGTTTCCAACGGCAATAACACCATTTATGGCGCCGCTATCATTGACGGCACCATCGGTGCCTACACCGGCACCTTCCAGCTGATCTACGTCGAAACCGTGGCCCGTATCGTGGCGGGCACAGGTGGGATGGGCACCCTGGCGGGTGGCTGGACCGACTTCCACCGTGACTGGGAATGAGGGCTGAACTGATGAAAAGCAATCAAACGATGTATCCACGGCCAGCCGGCATGAGCCTGCTGGAGGTGCTGATCGGCATCGCCATATTTGCCATCGGCATTTTAGCGCTGACCCAGTTGCAGGGCAGCCTGGCACGATCCGCCAGCGATGCCAACACGCGCACCATCGCGATCAATGTCGCCGAAGATACCATTGAACGCCTGCGCGGCTTCAGCCGCATCAGCAAGGACCCGGATGGCATTGAATATTCCTATGAAGACATTGAGCCCGCCCAATACACCGTCAGCCGCGGCGACCTGGCATTCAATGTCAATGTCGGCGTGACCGAGTACTGGTATAACCGGGCGCAGGAACAGTTCACCACCACCGAACCCACTGTGGCCGCGTACTCTGATTTCAAGCTGATGTCGGTCAGCGTGGACTGGGGTAACGGACCTGAATTCATGATTGACGGCTTCAGGGCCACCGAAGGCCGTCTGGGATCTGGCGCGGTGACGCTGAACGAAGTCATTTCGTCAGTCACATCGGCAGCCGATGCCAAGTCCGCTACCGGCGGTACCGGCGGACTGTACCATCCCAGTATCGATTACAACCCCGGTTCCAATCCGGAAATCATTTCCATCTCGCTGGGTGAGAACAAGTTCAAGGAATCCACCACGCCGTTGCCCAAGGTGATTCGCACCGATGAGCTGGCTGAAACCACCTTTGACGTGGTGACGTATTCGCAGAACGACGACGGCGCCACCTTTTTGCGCCGCGAAGAGTTTCGCGCCATCAGCTGCAACTGCTCGCTGCGCGCTTCAACATCTGACAGCCAGGGCGGCTACCGCCCGACGGTGTGGGATGGCAATGACTATACCAAGGGCGAATTCGTCGCCAAGACCTGGGGCGTCAGCACGTCGAACCAGCAGAGCAAGCTGTGCACCATCTGCTGCCGCGACCATCACGACGGTGGCGTGGGCGAAGATGATGACGCCAATGATCCGGGCCGGGCGCAGTACAGCCCGTTCCGGCCCGACACGGATTACATCAGCAGTGGCTCCATGGCGGGTGATCACAAGCATTATTACCGCAACAGCAGTGGCGGTCTGAGCCTGGCCTCAACCAGCGGCAGTCCATACATGGAAGCCTGCCGCATGGTCCGCCGCGATGGTTTCTGGCAGGTTGGCCAGGACCTGCGGCAGGAAGGTCTCAACATGTTTCCGGAGAACTATCTGGATTCCGAAGCGGAAGTGGCGGTCTATTCCCAGTACATAACCGACGCCGTGAATGCTTTCGAAGTTGCCATTGATGGAGTGGACCAGTACGAGCAGGCCTCGCCAGCACTCACGGCACCGGAGGATATGAACCCCGAAGTGGTCTTTCCTGCCTCCAAATCCAGCAACGCCACGAATCTGCCCACGCCTATCGGAGTGACGCAGCAGCAGTTGCGCGCACGTGGAATTTACATGGACTACATGACGGATACCCTGCGCGACATCGTCGATTGCCTGCAACAAGGCGACAGCGGCGAAACCTGTGGTGCGCCCAACATCACCACGCCGCTGGAAGTGATTCCATTCTATGACGTGCAACTGACCTGGCTGGCCCGCTGGAATGAATCACCGTTCAACAACCCGGTGGATACCACCAACCAGACCATCGTGGACAATAACCTGCACAGCCGTGGCATGGCCAGGCTGACCAGCGGCTTCGGCATGTCCACCATTGATACCAAAGTGCACAAGGGTAATCTCGGCCTGACCGGAACCGATCCGATCGACGTCAGCTACAATGCCGACCTGCAAACCGAAGAGCTGTATGTCTTTGCCCAGTCCAGTACGCCACCTCCCGGCATGAATGAATTTCTGGTGGAAGGCCTGATCACCTCATCCATCAGCGGGTTCAAAGCGGCGGATGTGGAAATCAGTGCCACCGGAGCGCAGTGCAACCGCACCAATACCGGCTTCAAATGCCTGCTCGAAAGCGGCGTGAACCACTCGCGCATCACTGTTAGCAATTATTACAAGAGCACGCAGAACCGCGTTGCCTGCAGCGACACCATGGTGGTGCAAGGCAGCCAGACCGGTGCCAACGGCTGGACCCGTTTCACTCTTCCGCAGTCCGCAACCAATGCTGCGAATATCTTAATCAAACTCAATGGATGTTGAGGCCTGTGCAGCACAGGTAAATCAGGAGATACAGACCCATGAACAGACCCCGCGCCCTCGAAGCCCTGCTGGTTAACTACCAGGACTTCAATATTGGTGAATTGCAGCTTGATTTTGACCAGGACAAAACCATTGAGCTGGTGAAACGTCCGGTGCAGCGCTATTCCTATGCGCTGATGCGCGCCGCGCTGAATGTATTCATCCAGCACAATTTTGCCGATCACCTCAATTCACTTGCTTTTGACCGCGACACCTTTGGCGAAAATGTGAAGCAATACGTTCCGCAGGTCTGGCCGTATTACCTGGAAGAGGCTCAGTACACCCTGCCCAATGCGACCATTACCCAGCTTCATCCGCTGGAGTTTGTTAACTGGACCCTGGCGGGTCAATATCAGTTTGGTGCCTGGCACCGACTGAACTTTGTCGAATTCGAAGTGGACGTGCTGTTGCAGATCACCAACCCCAAAGGTCGGCTGGGTGGATTTCAGGGCCTCTGTTTTCTGGATAATGATCAGAATTCGGTTTACCAGTTGCCAAACGATAAAACCGGCGCCTGCCAGAACCTGGGCTCATTGCACTTGCAACATGTCACCGATGAAATTCTGGAAGCGCTCGGAATTTCACCGGAATCGGCCATCTCTGCCATCAAGTGGCAGATGCGCTAAGCAGCAGCTTCAGGCGTCATGTATTCCATGGCGCCGGTAGCAATCAAGCCAAACCGGCATTGCCGTTGCCGGCAGGCCTGGCTTTCGCAAGCCAGTGGGACAGGACACACCCCTGTTTCGGTGGGCAGCGAAAGCCAAACATGACCCTGGCCTGGTTTGATTGATGGGTGGCAGCCGCTCAACCCCGTCGCGAGCGGGGTTGAGTGGTTGTTTTTTGGCGTGGTTGGATTGCGGCCGGCTGAACCCGGCGGAAACTGCGCCTGTCCGTGATGCCTGTCCGCTGGCTGTCCGGCGGACATGTTTCTGTTGCAACCGGAAAACATATCACCAGTAAAAACAAAGACCTGTAGAGTTGGCACGCATATTGCTCCTGTTCTGTCAAAGGAGAATATGATGAGCCCGGCAATCAAAGACACATCATCCCAGGATATCGTGCGCGCGGCACCGTCTGGCCGTGCCAGGGCGATCAAGCTGGTCGTTATGCTGCTGCTGGTACTGGTTGCCAGTGCGGTCACCTGGTCCGTTTTTTCGCGCTGGTTTGACTCGGATGTGACGGTCGCATCATCGCGTATCCGTACCGCTGTGGTGCAGCGCGGCAGCCTGGTACGGGACCTGAACGTGCCAGGGCGCATCGTTGCTGCGGTCAGTCCAACGCTGTACAGCCCGGCTTCTGGCACCGTGACCTTTGCAGTACAGGCAGGCGACGAGGTCGCTGTCGGCCAGGTATTGGCCACGCTGGTCAGCCCGGATGTTCAATCGGAGTACGAGCAGGAAGCTTCGGCTTTGGCCGCCAGCCAGGCGGAATTACAGCGGCAGAAAATCCAGGTACGAAAGGATCAGGTTCGCAGCCAGCAAATCATTGACCTGGCCGAAGTCAAACTGAAGGCGGCGCAGCGCGAAATGCGGCGTGCCGAGGATTCCATTCGCATACAGGCCATTTCACAGTTCGATTACGAGCGCTTCCGAGACGACCTGGCCACCGCTGAGGTTGAGTTCCGCCACGCCCGGCAGGATGCCGATCTGGAACGGGAAAGCCAGGAATTCGAGGTGCGTACCAAGCAGCTGGCGGTCGAGCAGCAAAGCCTGCTGGTGGATAACCTCAAGCGGCGTGTGGACGAGTTGAGCATTGTCTCGCCGGTGATTGGCATCGTCGGTAATGTGCTGGCTGATCAGAAAGCGGTGGTGGCCACCAATCAACCGCTGATCACCGTTGTAGACCTGACTGCATTCGAAGTCGAAGTGCGTATTCCCGAAGTCTATGCCGACGACATGGGAATCGGCATGGCGACCGAAGTGCAATACAACGGTGTAACGTTTGCCGGCGAACTGACGTCTATGTCTCCTGAGGTGATAAACAGCGAGGTAGTGGGGCGCATCCGGTTCGCTGGCGATATGCCGCCGGGTCTGCGCCAGAACCAGCGTGTCACCGCGCGCGTGGTCATGGACCAGCTGGATAACGTACTGACCCTGCAGCGTGGCGCGTTCACTGACAGCGGTGGCGGGCGGGTCGCCTTTGTCGTCGGGCCTGATGGCCTGGCCCGCAAACGCGCTGTGACGCTGGGTGCCCGCAGCGTCAGCCTGGTAGAAATTGTCAGCGGACTGCAGCAAGGCGAAGAAGTGATTGTGTCCAGTATCTCGGAATTCGAAAACAGTGACGTCATACGGCTGGTGGATTAAACACCCGGCCCGACCATTCAACCCCCAAAGGCTTTCACAAAA
>JBFIHZ010000069.1:0-14331 GCA_041601535.1 Lysobacterales bacterium
GCCACCACGCTCCAGCCTGCCATCACCAGCGCCAGCAGCAACACCAGAAACCGGTTGCCCAGCGACCAGCTGATAATGCGCTCAATCACGGTCATTCTCCCCGCTATGCCGCTCAGGGCTTGTAGCGTGAGCCCCGCTGTGGTGCCCGCTGTGATCCATGCCGTCACTCTGGTCCGGACCCTTGCCGGATGCCTCCTCCACGCTTGTAGCACTGTCCACCAGGTGGATCATGTCAATCACGTAAACTCCGGTTTCATCCGGCCGAATGGAAAAATGAACGTTCTGACCCGTGCGGACGCGGGCCAGATCAATCGTTTCCAGTACTTCAAACTCCATCGTCATGGAAGGCCAGCCCAGGGTGTCTATCGGCCCGTGGCTGATGGTCATGCGGCGGCTGGTCCGGTCCAGCTGCTCTACCACACCACTGCCAAACACGGTGCGCGGGCGGGTGTTTCCTTGCGGCGAATTCGCCACCGCGGATTCCAGCCGGCGGGTAAACCCGGACAGGCTGGACTCTGAATCCAGCAGGAACTGCGCGGAGGTGACTACCCTGTCACCAGCCTCCAGCCCGGCTACAATTTCCACCCAGTCACCGCTTTCGATTCCGGTCATCACTTCGTGCACGCGGTAGTTTCCGTCACCTTCGGCCACCACCACCCGGCTGTTGGATGGCGCGCGTATCAGCGCATCACGTGGAATGCTGAGGGCATCCAGGTGGGTATTGCCAAAAACCGACACGCGAGCGTACATATTGGGTTTGAGCCGCTCTTCCGGATTGTCAAACCGCAGCCGTACCCTTAGCGTGCGGGTACGCGCATCCAGCACCGGGTACACATAGTCCACCACGCCGGCGAACACCTCGCCCGGCAGGTAATCCAGCCGCGCCTCAGCCGCCTGACCGGCCTTCACCCAATCGGCCTGGTCCTCAAATATCTCTGCCTGCAACCACACGGTCGAAAGGTCGGCCAGCGTCATAACCTCGGAGTCCGGCTTGATGAACATCCCCTCGCGCACATTCAGCGCGGTCACCACACCACTGCTGTGCGCCACCACCGCAATGGTCTGGCGCGGCTCACCTCGCGCACCCAGCGCCTCAATTTCTGCCTGCTGCATGCCCAGCGCACGCAATTTTTCCTGCGCGGCTGCAGCCAGGCGTTGTTCATCCCGGCGCTCGGCCTGCAGGAACTCCTTCTGGGCATTGACCAGTTCCGGTGCATAGAAATCAAACAGCACCTGGCCCTTCTCAAGTCGCTCACCCTCGGCGCTGACGCGCAGATTCTCGATCCAACCACTGGTTCGCACGTGCACGTGGCGTAAACGGTTTTCATCCAGGCTGACATAGCCGGTGGCCTCGATACGGCGCCACAACGGCCGGATTTCTGCCGCCTGCGTGCGGATACCCAGGTTATGTTCCACGGCTGGAGTGATGGTAATGCCGCCCGGTTCCCGCTGGCTGGCCGGTTTGGCATAGACCGGTACCAGGTCCATTCCCATGGGTGATTTGCCCGGCTTGTCACGTCGGTAGTTGGCATCCATCGGCGCCACCCAGTAGAGGATCTCCGGTTCAGCCGCTGCGGGTTCGTTTGCCGCGGCGAGAGTCTCCTCAGCATCTACAGGTCCCAGTGCCGTATCAGCGGCGGCGTTTTCTTCCCGCCCGCCCAGCCACCAGCCCAGGCCGGCACCCAGCAGCAAAACTCCCGCCAGCACAATGATTCCTGCCACGCGGCCAATGCCGGATTGCCATTTTCTGGTTGTATGCATCATGAGGTTTCTCCCCGCAGGTACAGCAATTGAATTTTCGCTTGCAGGACTTCTGCGCGGAGTTTCTGGTACTCCAGCGCCAGTTCATATTCCGCGATGCGCGCCCGCAACAGGCCGTTCAGATCGGACGTCGTCGACTGGTAGGATGAAAACGCCGAGTCCGCGGAAAATTCCGCCTGCGGTAACAACACCGTTGTGAACAGCTCAAGCCGGCCCTGCAATTGCTGCAGCCGGGCGTGCTGCTCACGCGCCTGCGCCGCCATCCGCCGGTGCGCATCGTCACGCTCCAGCGCAAAGGCCGAGGAACTGGCCAGGCGGGCCGCCGTCAGGCTGTCCTGGCGTTGCCGGTGAAACAAGGGCACATCCATGACCAGCATCAGGGAAAACAGGTCAGGCCGGCCCTGCCCCATTGGATCGCGGCCACTGCGCACGCCATAGCTGGCATCCAGGGAAAACTCGGGTTTGTACTGTTGACGCGCCAGATCCACGGACGTTTCGGCCGCCGCGAATTGTTGTTGCAGCGCCATCAGGCGGGGATGGCGTTTGAGTTTTGCCAGCGTGGCTTCCTCACCATCCAGCGCCGGCCATTCCGGCCATTGCGGTGCCAGCAGCTGCCCGGCAGATAGATCAATAAACGCGGACAACTGCGCATACAACTGCCGCTCTTCCTGTCCGAAGCGCGCCGTACGGTCCTCGACGCGGCCCAGTTCAACCGCTACCTGCAACACGTCCTGTTGTTGCGCCTGGCCACTGGCGTAATAATCCCGCGTGGTATCAACCAGCGATGCAAACACAGCGCGCGCCTGTTCGCTGACCTGCCGCTGCCCTTGCCGCAGCAGGATATCAACCCAGATCTGCCGTACCGTCTGCAGCACCTGCAACTGCGCGTCCCGAGCCGCATAATCCATCGCCACGGCCTGCTCGCTGAATTGACGCTGCTGCAGTTGCAGCGAGTCTCCGCGGGGGAACTTCTGCACCACCCCGGCAAGTAACTGTGTCATGGCTTCCTGCCCGGTGCTAAAGCTGTCTGTTGGCAGGGACATCATGCCCATGCGGACCACCGGGTCCGGCCACTCGGCAGCCGCCAGCGACAGTGATTCGAAGGATTGTTGCCGCGCCGTCAGGGACTTGACCCCCGGGTCGGCGCGCAGGGCCTGTTGTTCAGCCTCCTGCAGGCTCATGGCGGGCTGGGCTTGTGCCGTCAGGCTGAATAACAGCAAACCCAGGATGGCCAGCATCCGGGAAAGCTGTGGTTTCATGGAATGCAGTTCCATGTCGTTCTCCAGAATCGTGTGCAATGCCTGAAACGCCGGCTGGCGGCATGGCACGAGTCAAAACAGTTGGTTTACCGGCGGTGGCCGGCAGGCGCTGACAAGTTCAGCTTAAATGGCTGGAGGACGAAACGGCGGGCTGGAGTGGCTGGGCGGCAGCAGGCCCGCAAAGCGGTGCGGAACCAGATGCTTTTTATTGGAAAACTGAACGCCGCTGTTGACGCTGGACAGCATGGCTACCGCCACAGCGGGCAGGCACACCACGCCGTCCTGGCACGGCATGTCACCCGGCAGGACACCACTGGCGCAGCAAGAGGAGGGTTCGGAAGCCTGCTCGTTGGCGCCGGCCGCCGGCATGTCCGCCATCTGGTGCATGGCATGCGGATTGGCAGCGCCGGCCTGGGACTCTTCCGCGCTGGCTGACTGCGTTGTGGCTTCTGCAGCCGCAGCAGCCATGTCAGAACAGGCAGGCACGGGCGCGGCAGGCGTCAGCAGCACAAACAACAGAATGAAATGTGGGAATTTCATGGACTTATGCTACGCAATAACGGCCCGGTTGCGCAACCTTATTGCACCGGGCGGCCGCTGCCCGCCAGTGAATCGGCGCGGCGTTGCGCTTCCAGAATCATGGATTCGTATTGTTCAGAAATTGAATTGCGCGAGGCATAGAGGCTTTTCAGTTCAGCTGCCCGGGCCAGCAACTCGGGGTCGTCACTGGAGGCATTCTCGGTGGCGTTCAGTTCGGCTTCAAGGTCAATGATGTCCTGGTCCAGCTGATCGAGCTGTTGCGCCCGTTGCAACTGCAAGCGTTCAACAAACGCCTGCATGTTCTCCGCCGGCGATTTTGCCGCTTCGGCAGCCGGCGCGGCGGCTGCATCAGTTGCTGCCGACCCGTCGGCACGGACGGAACCCACTTGCGGCGATGCACCGAACATCAGGCGATCTTCCAGCACCAGCGGTTCGGCCGCCTCATCACAGGGTAACTGCGAATACCACGGCCCATCAGGCCCTTCGCAACGGTACACCTGGGCATGCGCAGGCCCTGCGGTGCAAACGAACAACAGCAATACAATGATTCGGTTCATCGGGCTTTCCCAGTACATCCTTGTTGGTGGAAATTAGCCGTATGGCGGCCATTCCCGTATGGCCTGCCCCATCCATGGGGTCTGGCTGACACAGCGGTGACGTGCCCCGCCCGTTCACTGCCAGACAGCAACCGGGATTCAGCACGGTTCCAGCCCCAATAAGACCCCGGGCAAGGGCCAGGGACCGATTCACCACCTCTCAAGGGTATCATTCTCTGGCCGACAGCGGCAGGGGCCGGACTGCCTTCCAGGCCGGTTTCGTGACCGTTCATCCAGCTGAACCCAGTAAAACCAGCGACAGCCAGGGCCAGAAAGCGATAATGGCCACGGCTGCCAGCAGGAACAGGAAAAAGGGCAAAGTGGACACATACACTTCCACGATACTGCGTTCGAACCGATAGCTGGCGATAAACAGGTTCAAGCCCACCGGCGGTGTCAGGTAACCCAGTTGCATGGTCGCCAGAAAAACGATACCAAGATGAACCGGGTGCACACCAAACTGGATGGCTACCGGCAGGATCAGCGGCACCACCAGAACGATGGCTGAAAAAACATCCAGAATGGCGCCCAGCACCAGCAAGAACAGCAGTAACAACAGCAGAAAGGACAGTGGGCTGTCCACCCAGGCCTTGACCAGTTCCAGCAATTGCTGCGGCACCCCCGCGTCGATCATGTAGTTGGTTGAGGCCAGCGACATGCCCAGGATCAGCAGGATGCCGCCGACCAGCACCATGGATTCACGCATGATGGCCGGCAGCTTGCGCCAGGACACTTCGCGCAATATCAGCACGTCCACCACCAGCACGTAAAATGCCGTCACGGCGGCTGCTTCGGAAATGGCGAAATAGCCGCTGTAAATCCCCCCCAGCACCACGATCGGCAGGGGAATTTCCCATTTGGCTTCGCGCACCGCCGCCACAATCTCAGCTGTTGAAAAATCGGCCAGAGGCACGCGCATGGCGCGGTTTACCCAAACACTGTAGCCCGACAGGGCCAGCAGCATCAGGATGCCCGGCAAAATCCCCGCCAGGAACAGGTCTTCAATGGATATCTCGGCCACCACGCCATACAGGATCAGCGGCAGCGAGGGTGCGAACAGCAAGCCCAGGCTGCCGGCTGAAGTCACCAGTCCGAGATTGAATTTTTCCGGGTAGCCCGCCTGCTGCAAGGCCGGAAACAGCAACGCGCCCAACGCGATGATGGTGACGCCGGAGGCGCCGGTAAACGCGGTAAACAAGGCACAGGCCGCCAGTGAGACTATCGCCAGGCCTGCCGGCATCCAGCCCAGTATCGCCTGGGTGAGGCGCACCAGGCGGCGCGGCGCTCCGCTTTCGCTGAGCAGATAACCGGCAAACGTGAACAGCGGGATGGCCAGTAGAATGGGCATTTCGGCGATGCCATTGAATTCGATGGCAATGGCCTGCAGGTCAATATCCTGCTGGTAGTAACCCCACATGGCACTGGCCGCGATCACCGCAAACAGCGGCGCGCCCAGCAATGCCAGCAAGATCAGGCCCAGACTGACCAGTACCGATGCGGATATCACGCTTCAGGTTCCCGCGTGCTGCCGGCCGCAAACAGCTGGCGAACATCACCGGCGGCAAACACCAGGTAGCGCCAGGTGATCAGTGCGAATCCCAGCGGCAGAACCGACTGCAGCCACCAGGCCGGTACATTGCCCAGCAGCACGTCAGCAAATTCTTTCGAGGTGGCCACAAACCGGAAACTGTAGACGGTTACCAGCGCGCAGATGGCGGCGGTAAACAGATGGATCAGCAACGCCAGCGGAACGGCCAGCCGATCCGGCAGCCAGCGGTCCAGAACGGCAATATTGATGTGCCTGTCAGAGCGGCTGGCGGCCACCGCCCCTGCCACGGCAACCCACAGCACCAGCATGCGCAGCAGTTCGTCACTCCAGATAAATCCGATATCAAACAGGTTGCGTAACAGAATCTGTCCCGCCGCCAGCACAATCATGGCGACCAGAATAGCGGCCAGCACCGCATCTTCGCAAAAGCGGCCCAGGGCTTGCAGCCGCGGCAGCAATGGCTTGCCCGCCTGCAAGGACTATTCGCTTGCTGCCGTTTCGGCAGCCGCTGTGCCGGCCATGGCACGATACTCGTGCAGCAACTGCTGCAAACGTTTGAACAGGTCTGCATTAACCACGCCCTGCGCGGCTTGCTGCTGATGGGAAGCCAGTACCTGCTGCCGCCAATGCCGACCTTCGGCCGCTACCGGCGAAACCAGTTCCAGGCCACTGTCCAGCAACGCCTGCATCGCTGCGTCATTGTCGGCCTCGCCGCGGGCATCGAACTGGCGGTAAATACCTTCCATTACGTCACGTACCGTCTTGCGGTCATTTTCCTGCAAACGCGCAAACGCTTTGCCATCAATTAACAGGGCGGCGTACACGTAAGCCAGTGGTAACTCGGTGATGTACTGCAGGCGGGTATGCCATTGCAGTACCACGGCGCCTACCGGCGGCACTGCCACGCTGTCGAGCAGATCGGTTTGCAGACCGGTCAGCACATCGGTGATGGGCATGGTCACGGGCGCCACGCCCAGTGCGCGCAGCGCGGCAAAGGACACCGCATCGCCCTCCGGGGTCCAGATTTTCTGCCCCTTGAGACCGGCCGAATCACGCAGCGGTTTGTTCGACATCATGTAGGCAAATCCGCCCCCGGCGAATCCAAACGTCACATAGCCTGCCTGTTCCAGCCGCTGGCGCAACTCGGCATCCAGCCGGGACCGCACATGCCGCACTTCCTGCAGGTCGCGGAACATCAGCGGCAGCGAGTACAGGTCGGCGTCCGGCTGAAAGTTGTGCAACGCACCGGACGTAAAGGCACCGCCGTGCAACTGGCCGGTGCGCATTTTGCGCTGAACCTGCTTGTCATTTCCCTGCACGCCACCACCGTAGAACTTGATGGTGACACGCCCCCCGGTGCGCTCATTGATCGCATTGGCACCGGCCCGCATGTCATCCATCCAGGCTGAGCCTTCCGGTGCAATGGTGGCAATCTTGAGGGTCTGTGCGCTTACCGAACCGCAGCAGACAAACGCCAGCAAACCCAGGCCCGTCAGCAGGCGCAAAAGGAACCGGGTTGAACGTCCGGAATCACCCGGGATATTTCTGCATTTGGACATGAAAACCAAGCCTGTCTGATTGAGCCGAATGGAAGGGATTGTGCCACTCTGGAGCACCTGTTGGGCCTCTCACCAGGCCCATCGCTGGGCCATGATGCCATTACTGGCGTGACGCATACAAACGCGCCTGCTGGCCGGCCGCTGTGGGCGGCAAGTGAGCAGCACGCGGTCGCTTCACCCGCATCAGTGGAGTTTGACCACGGCTGCCAGTCACTGTTCCACGCTACCTGCTCTTCTATAACAGCGGGCAGGGGCCGTTGACCCCAACCAAACCGTCACCGCGGCCTGGGGTACTGGCCGCCGGCATCCGGGCAATCGTCCGCCGGGCAAGACACATGGCCCATGGAATTGGCCTTGCCCTGAATTTCACCGGGCAAATGAATCAACACATTTAAAAATACTCATCGGCACTTTCCAGCAACAGGCTGGCTTCATCCTGGGCCAGGGTATTGAACAAGGTGTAGCCACGCTGTACCGGATCTGCAGCCAGCACCTCGTGTAGCAGGCGGTCGTGCAGTTCACGGTCGTACAAAGTTCGCGCGTAATAACGAGCGAAATCGACCTTGATGGACAGGTCCTGCTCCGATGAAAGTTCAATGGCGCGTTCAAAATGGGCCAGGCCGGACTCAAAATCCCCGCCCAGTGCAGGCGGCCGGATGGTATTGAGCACGCCCAGCAGGTGTTCCACCCGCGCCTGCTCGTAACTGCCTTCCAGTGCCTGTACCCGCAACAGCGTCGCTTCAACCTGCGGCAGTTGTGCCAGCGCGGAGAAATCACTGCTATGGGCACGAATATAGGCAATCCAGCTCAGGCCGAAGGTGTACAGGGCACTGACGTCTTTTGGCCGCAGGCGGGTCAGGCGCTGTTCAAACTCCGCGAATGGCAGATCCTGCATGCCACAGCCCACCGGGTTGGCCGCGCACAGGGCCCGCTGCCCATAAGTGCGGGCGCGGCTGGTCAGCTTTTGCGCCCGCCTGGGCTCATCCACGAACACCACGCCATAAGCGGCGTACAGTTCAGCAGCAGCCGCCAGTACCTGTTCATTTTGCGGCGACCCTTCAACGAAACTGTCCAGCATCAGCAGATAAGCCGGGGCCCCGTCACGCACGATGACCGGGTCATCCTGGTTCATCATCGCCACCGTCAGATTACCCGCCAGGCCGCTGCCGGCACTGGCAACCACGGTGGCACAGCCTGACAGCAGGGCCAGCAACGCCGGGCAGGCCAACAGCAGCATAATCCTGCTGGGCACCACCAGGGATACCTTAATTCGTGTTACCAACATAGCGCACATTCTGACCGTTACCTGGCCACTCCGTTCCAGAAACCGACCGCATCAACCCCCGGCGGCCGGTGCGCACACGTATGCCATACCGCCAGCATCCGCGGCTATGAAAAATGCCGGCGTGATCCGCCGGCATCGTATGCACTCAAACTCCGCGCCAGGTGATCTGCCACCTGGCGGCCCGGTTTCCGCTCAGTCCAGGCTGATGGACGATTTGGTTTTTTCGCGGCGGCGGTCATCAGCGGCATCAAACTCCGCCAGGCAACCGTCCTGTTTGACCATCGCGCATTCCAGGTATTCGGAGATATAAACCAGTGCTGCGCGGATGGCTTTGCCAGCCGGTGTTTTCTTCTGGGTGCCGAGGCTGCCGCCAAATCCGCCCCGGTAGGCGCCAAGGCTCATACCGCCACCCGAGCTGGTGCCCTCGATGGTGCGGACGTATTCCAACTCACCGGTGGTGCTGTTCATGACCCGCAAATCCACCGCGATATAGGCTTCGGACTTGTTGCCGCCGATGCGGAAGCCTTTATAGCCAATGCCACCACCGGTACCGGCGGTGTTTTCCTCATAGGAGGTAACCGTGCCCATCACCAGGTATTGCGCACCGGTCAGCTGACCGATTTGCGCTGCGGTTCCCTGCGCGATGCGCCCGCTGGCAGCCAGGTCCTGCTCGTTCAGGGCCGCTTCCAGCATATTGCGCTCCACCACATTGAACGCCTTGGTTGCGGCAAGCTCATTGGACAGCATGCCGGACAGCTCCCAACCCACGCTGGGGCTGTTCCACCAGCTGGTGCTCATGGTTTCATTCTTGAATTCGGCCACGCCGATGGAAATTTTATCCCCCTTGGCGAACACCGACCCGGCACACAAGCTGCATGTGATCAATACGGCAATCCAGATTCGGTTCTTGTACATTTTTTGGTCTCTCCTTTGCATTTCCAGTTAGTCCGGGCCAGCGATGCAGCCATCCTGAACCCGTTTTTTCCTGCCCTAAAGTCTCCGGGGCCCTATCACCCCGCCTCAATACTGCAATACAACCCAGACAATAAAAAGTTAGTGACTGCCACCCTGGCCAATTCACTCATGCTTATTCACCGTAAGGTATCCAGATATTCTTGATCTCGGTGGCTTTGCGTAAAAACACCTCACCTTCACCCTGGGTGGAATCATACCAGTCATGGTACCGGCCATAATTTACCCAGGTGCGTTTCATGGTGGCGGCTGCATGCTCTTCGATCAGTTTGCTGCCCTCCGGTGAACCCCAGTACCACAGCCCTTCAATATCGTAATGGCGCGCCAGCACTTCGCTCAACACATCCGGGTTGCCGGTGACGATATTGACCACGCCATTGGGCAGATCCGAGGTATCCAGCACCTGGTAAAAATCGGTGGCCAGCAAGGCGTAATGCAGCGAAGGCACAACCACCGTGGCATTACCCATGGCGATGGCCGGCATGACCGTGGACACGAAACCCAGCAGGCCGGCTTCTTCCGGCGCAACAATACCGATCACGCCCAGCGGCTCTTTCATCGCCAGGGTCACGTTTCGGTGCGGCGTGGCGTGCACCTGGCTATCGTATTTGTCCGACATCGCGGCATAGGTGTAGATGCGGCGGATGCACAGGTCCAGCTCGGCACTGGCGGCGGACTCGTCCTGGCCACTTAACTGCACGATACGGCGTATGAACTCGTCGCTGCGCGCACTGAGATTTTCGGCGATGAAATACATCACCTGGGCACGGTTATGCGCCGTCGTGCCACCCCAACCGGTGGCGGCGCGGGCGGCTTCCACCGCGTTGCGGATGTCCTTGCGATTACCTGCCGGGATTTCGGCGATCACATGCCCGCTGGCATCCAGCGATGCCAGGCTGTAACCACCGTCCGGGCGCACCTGCTTGCCGCCGATATACAGCTTGGCGGTGCGGTCAATGGCGGGTCCATCGTCGTTTGCCAGCGGGCCAGCCGGTTCCACCCGGGGCAGATGCTGCACCGGCGTGTCGCTCAGTTCGTCTTCCCACAGGGGCTTGACGTATTCGTACAAACCTTCCTTACCGCCTTCACGGCCGAAACCGGACTCACGATAGCCGCCGAAACCGGCGGCGGCGTCGAACATGTTGGTGCAGTTCACCCATACCGAACCGGCTTTGACCTGCGGTGCGATATCCAGCGCCAGGTTGATGTTTTCGGTCCATACACTGGCCGCCAGTCCATAACGGGTGTTGTTGGCCAGCGCCACCGCCTCGGCGGGCGTGCGAAACGTCATCGACACCAGCACCGGGCCGAAAATCTCCTCCTGCGCCAGTGTGGCGGAGGGTTGCACGTCGGTGAGCAAGGTAGGCGGGTAATAGCTGCCGGCCTCTGGCATGACGCACTTGGGCTGCCACAGTCCGGCACCCTCTTCCACTCCAAGCTCCACCATCTGGCTGACCCGCTGCAACTGGCTGGGATCGATCAGCGCGCCGATATCCACGCTTTTGTCCAGCGAATCGCCCAACACCAGTTTGCTCATGCGTTGGCGGATCTTGTCGTGCAGGCGATCGGCAATGGACTCCTGTACCAGCAGGCGGGAACCGGCACAGCACACCTGGCCCTGGTTGAACCAGATCGCGTCCACCAGACCTTCCACCACGCCGTCCAGATCCGCGTCTTCAAACACGATAAACGGAGATTTTCCACCCAGTTCAAGGGTAAGTTTTTTGCCGGTGCCGGCGGTGGCCTTGCGCAGAATGCGGCCAACCTCGGTGGAGCCGGTAAACGCCAGCTTGCCCACGCCGGGGTGAACCGTCAGCGCCTCACCGGCCTTGTGGTCGCCCAGAACCAGGTTGAAGACACCGGCCGGCAAACCCACCGCCCGGCAGGTATCAGCAAACAGTGCGGCCGTGGCGGAAGTAAACTCGGCCGGTTTCAACACCACGGTATTGCCCATGGCCAGTGCCGGTGCCACTTTCCAGGCCAGCATCAACAATGGGAAATTCCACGGAATGATCTGCCCCACCACGCCGACCTGGCGGTAGCCCGGCAATTCGCTGTGCATCACCTGCGCCCAACCGGCATGGTAGTAGAAATGCCGCGCCACCAGCGGGATATCAATGTCGCGTGACTCGCGGATCGGCTTGCCGTTATCCATGCTTTCCAGCACGGCGAACAAGCGGCTGTTTTTCTGGATGTGCCGCGCGATCGCGTACAAATACCGCGCCCGGCCATGGCCACCCAGCGCCACCCAGCCCTCCGAAGCACGGCTGGCCGCATTTACCGCACGGTCGACATCGGCAGCCACACCATCCGCCACCCGGGCCAACACTTCTCCCGTGGCCGGGTTGTGGGAATCGAAATACTCGCCCGATTCCGGCGGCGACCAGGCACCGTCAATAAAATGATGCAGGGTGGAATTGTGCGCCTGCAGCCAGTCATTGGCACTGTCCGGACTTTCCGGTGCCGGCCCGTATTCCATGGAAGCAAAAATTTCCCGTACTGACATGGTGTGATTCCTTTCCTCGGTTCAGGCGGCCAGGCCCGTGTGGCATCGCGTTGCAGCAGGCTTCATCAGCTGACCGGATGACGGAACTGGGCCGAGTAACTGCCGGTCAGGTGATGCTCCAGTTGACGCTCGATATCACCCAGCAGGCTACTTGCACCAAAACGGAATAAATGTGGTGTAAGCCAATGATTTCCAAGCTCTTCCTTTATCAAAATAAGATACTCCAGCGCTTCCTTGGCCTTGCCGATACCGCCAGCCGGCTTGTACCCGACCCAGTGCCCGGTGAGTTCATGATAGTCGCGGATGGCACGCACCATGACCAGGCTGAACGGCAGCGTGGCATTTACGCTCTCCTTGCCGGTACTGGTTTTGATGAAGTCTGACCCGGCCATCATGCAGACCCAGCTGGCCTTGGCGACATTGCTCAGCGTGCCCAGCTCACCGGTCGCCAGGATGGCTTTTACGTGCGCATCACCACAGGCCTCGCGGTAGGCACTGACTTCATCGTAGAGGCCCTGCCAATCACCGGTAAGCACCTTGGCCCGGCTGATGACAATATCGATTTCACGGGCGCCGGCCTTGACCGATTCACGCACCTGCGCCAGTTTCAGCGGCAAGGGGATCTGTCCCGCCGGAAATCCGGTGGAAACGGCCGCCACCGGTATGCCGCTGCCCTTGAGTTCTTCCACCGCGGTTTCAATCAGGTTGTGGTAAACGCACACCGCGGCGGTGGTAATGCCCAGGTCTGCCACGCCCAGCGCCTGCAGGATATCCTTGCGCACGGGCCGCTTGGCTTTCTGGCACAGGCGCCGGACCTTGCCCGGCGTATCATCCCCGGCCAGGGTGGTCAGGTCGATGCAGGTGATCGCTTTCAGCAGCCAGGCTGCCTGGTGGTCTTTTTTGATCGAGCGGCGCTTGCCGAAGTTGGCCGCACGGCGCTCCACCGCGCTGCGATTGATGCGCAGGTTACTGAACAGCTCGGGGCGGAAGGGCATGCCGGGATTACGTTCCGGTTGCCGTTCGTTGATGGGACGGACGTTGCTGTCAGGCTTGTGCGACATGGTGTATGGCCCAATACGGTGTCTTCATGACACCACAGTATAGTAGCGATGCCTGTACATGTGCAGTGGCAAATGACTTTCGGCATCCGCACCCGCGTTTCTGCCTGTGGCATAATCCCCGCCCAACTCAGTATCAAAAAATCGGGAAACCTATGTCTTTGCGTACTTGCAGCCGCCTGGCTGTTACCTGTTTGCTGCTGTTCTCTGCCTCTTCCTGGTCTGCTGAAGACACGACGGCGGAACCTACCCCGGGACTGAATGAAACCACGTTCAAAGGTCTTGAATGGCGCGGCATCGGCCCTGCCCTGATGTCCGGCCGCATTGCCGATATCGCTGTTGACCCGGCCGACCGCAGCACCTGGTATGTCGGCGTGGGCAGTGGCGGCGTATGGAAAACCCGTAATCGCGGCGTGACCTGGGAGTCGATATTTGACGGACAGGGCTCCTACTCCATCGGCTGCATCACCCTGGATCCGAACAACAGTCACACCGTTTGGGTGGGCAGCGGCGAAAACGTCAGCGGCCGCCATGTCGCCTATGGCGATGGCGTGCACAAGAGCCTGGACGGCGGCCAGAGCTGGACCAATATGGGCCTGAAAAACTCCGAGCATATCGGCATGATCGCCGTGGACCCGCGCGATTCCAACGTGGTCTACGTGGCCGCACAGGGTCCGTTGTGGTCAGGCGGCGGCGATCGCGGGCTGTTCAAGACCACCGACGGCGGCAAAACCTGGAACAACATCCTGTCCGGGGGTGAATTCACCGGCGTCAACGAGGTACACCTGGACCCGCGTGACCCTGATGTGATTTTCGCAGTCAAGCATCAACGCCTGCGCACGGTAGCGGCGTTGATTAACGGCGGACCGGAATCCGGCATTTTCAAATCCACCGATGGTGGTGCCAGCTGGCGTGAACTGACCACAGGCCTGCCGGATGAGGACATGGGCAAAATCGGCCTGGCCATCTCTCCGCTGGATGAAGATGTGATGTATGCCACCATCGAACTGGGCGCCCGCAGCGGCGGTTTCTGGCGCTCCGAAGACGGCGGCGAAAGCTGGCAGAAGCGCAGTGACTACCTGTCCGGTGGCACCGGGCCGCATTATTACCAGGAAATTTTCGCCGACCCGCACCGCTTTGACCGCATTTACCAGATGGATGCCTCGCTGTACGTGTCCGACGACGGCGGCAACACCTTTGAGGCACAGCCATACGGCGCCAAACACGGCGACCACCACGCCCTGGC
>JBFIHZ010000070.1:0-14198 GCA_041601535.1 Lysobacterales bacterium
CAGCCGCCGGGCCAGGTTGCTGCCAATGTTGCCGCCGCCGGCCAGGATGATGCGACGCACCGGGTTTTCCATCGGTCGCAGGGCCTGCATTACGGCCAGGATGTGTTTGCGTGCGGCGAGGAAGAAAACGGTATCGTTTTCCTCTATCGTGGTGCCACCGTCCGGAATAATGGTCTTATCTTGCCGGTAAATGGCCGCTACTCGCGCATCTGCTCCGGCCGGCATGTTTTGCCTCAGGGTGTGCAGCCTTTGCCCCACCAGCGGGCCGCCGGCGTAGGTCTGGATAGCCACCAGTTGCGCCCGGCCGTCGGCGAAATCCAGCACCTGCAGCGCGCCGGGATATTCAATCAGCCGGGCGATGTAATCCACGATCAGCGTCTCCGGACTGATCAATACGTCCACCGGGCAGTGTTCACGGTTGAACAGCTCGGGCTTTTCCATGTACTCGGAAGAGCGGATGCGGGCAATCCGGGTGGGGGTGTTGAACAGCGTATAAGCCACCTGGCAGGCCGTCATGTTCACTTCATCGCTGTTGGTCAGTGCGATCACGATATCGGCATCTTCAATGCCGGCGCGAATCAGCACTTTCGGGTGCGAGGCAAACCCCTGCACCGCGCGGATATCCAGCTTGTCCTGCAGCTCTTTCAGCCGCGCCGAGTCGGTATCGACGATGGTGATGTCGTTTTCCTCGCTGGACAGGCTGTGGGCCACGGTGGAGCCGACCTGGCCAGCACCAAGCACCACGATTTTCATTTTTCATCCCCCTTGGCGGCCACCGTTTTGGGGTCGATGCCCAGGGCGCGCAACTTGCGGTACAGGTGCGTGCGTTCCATGCCGACGGATTCTGCTAGTTTGCCCACGCTGCCGCCAGCCTGTTGCAGCTGGTAGCTGAGGTACTCGCGTTCGAACTGTTCACGGGCCTCGCGCAAGGGCAGTTTGAATATTTCCGGATGGCCACCGTGCACCGCCGGTTCGGCCGGGTTCTGGCGCAACGCTTCTTCCACTTCGGTGGCGCTGACATCGCCATCGCCACCCAGGATCAATAGCCGTTGCACCAGGTTGCGCAACTCGCGCACGTTGCCCGGCCAGCTGTGATTGCGCAGGCGGTTTTGCGCCGCCACCGAAAAGGAACGGTAGGGCAGATCTTCGTTGTTGGGAAACCAGTCAGCGTAAAACCGTACCAGGTCGGGCACATCATCGGGCCGGTCACGCAGCGCGGGCACTTGCAGCGGCAGCACGTTCAGCCGGTAGTACAATTGCTCCAGCGCCGGTTCGCGTTGCGCCCGTTCCACCAGGTCCACGCAGCCGCTGGCCATCAGCCGGCAGGTTTCGGAGCGGTCGCCACCGTTGCGTGCAAAGGGTGGGCTATCGAGCAACTGGCCCAGCAGCTTGCGCGCGTCCGCGGGAATGGCGTTGATTTCGCCCAGAAACAGGGTACCGCCCCGGGCTGCGGCAGCCAGTCCGCCGTTGTCATCCGCGCCTCGTTCGCCGCCCAGCAGGTAGCTGCGCAGGGTGTCGCAGTCCAGCTGGCTGTGATCCAGTGGCACAAAGGCCCCGTTGTGCTGGCTGCGCGCATGGATGTAACGCGCCAGTGCCTCGCGGCCGCTGCCGGCTTCGCCGGTGATCAGCACCGGCGAATCATGTTGTGCGGCCTGCTCCGCGCGGGAACGCAGTAACTGCATGGCGGGGCTGGTGCCAATGGGCTCCCAGGCCGACGGCGAGGCACTGCGGCGGCCGGTTTCGGCCGGCGGTTTGCGGGCGGCCAGCGCTTTCTCCACGATGGCCAGCAATTTTGCCAGGGAAATGGGTTTCTGCACGAAATCGTGGGCGCCGAGGCGGGTGGCCTCCACCGCCGTTTCCACCGAGCCATGGCCGGACATCACCACCACCGGGCAGGGCAAGCCCTGGCCGGAGGACCACTCTTTCAGCAGCGTAATGCCGTCGACATCCGGCATCCAGATATCCAGCAGCACCAGGTCCGGAGTCAGGCGGGCAAACGCGGCGCGCGCTGCTTCGCCGTCTTCAGCCGTGCTGATGCGGTAGCCTTCGTCTTCCAGGATTTCCGAAACCAGGTGACGGATGTCGGGTTCGTCGTCGACTACCAGTATGTGAGCTTGAGCCATGCCTTGTTCTTGATGTTGCGTCGGCGCAACATGCTACTCCAATCATGTTCCCCTGCATAGGGACCTGCAGGCGATGTTCAGACTTGTGCCAGTGGCAACAGTATGGTCAGCGCGGCACCGCCGCCGGGCAGGTTGTGCAGACGGATGCGGCCATCGTGTTCGCTGACAATCTTGCGGCAAATGGCCAGCCCCAGCCCACTGCCGCCCGGTTTGCCCGAAGCATACGGCTCAAACGGCTGATCCAGCACTGCCTGGGGGAAGCCGGGGCCGGAGTCCTGCACCTCCAGCTGTAACCAGCGGCGCTCATCCACCTGGATGACACTGGTTTCGATGCGGATGCTCACGCCACCGCCGGTACTGGCCTCCATGGCGTTGCGGATCAGGTTGTGCAGCAATTGCCGCAGGCGTCCCGCGTCCGCCGTCAACCCGTCCGGGCCGGGGCACAGCTGGCTGGTAAATTGCACATCGCCGCCGCCCTGTTGATACAGCGCAATGACTTCGGTGATCAGGTCATCCAGTTGCACGGGTGCGCGGCTCAGAACCGGTTCGCGCGCATAATCACCAAACGCATCCACCAGGGTGCGCAAGGCTTCCACCTGGGTAACGATGGTATTGGCGGCGCGGTCCAGCAGTTCACCATCGGCAGCATCCAGTTTGCTGGAAAGTTTCATATGCAGCCGTTCGGCCGCCAGCCGGATGGGGGTCAGCGGGTTCTTCACTTCGTGTGCCAGGCGTCGGGCCACCTCGGCCCAGGCCGCCTCGCGCTGCGCCAGGTTCAGCACCGTGACATCGTCGAATACGATAACCAGGCCGTGATCATCATCCACCTCGCTGCCGCCGTGCAATTCGCTGGCCCGCACCAGCAGAACCCGTGCATTGTCATCCAGGGGCAGGCGGATTTCCTGCTGCCAGGCCTTGCGGCCGCGCTCTTTCTGGTGGCGTATCGCCTCGCACAAGGGCTGCAGATGGGGCGCCAGTTGCGGCAAGGTATGCAGTGGTACCGCCACGGTGCGGGACGGCAGAGCTTCCGGCGGCAGGTTGAGAATCTCCCGGCCCGCATTATTGACCTTGATGATATGGCTGCTCGCATCCAGCGTGACCACCCCGGATGACAGATTGCCCAGCACGGTTTCAAGGTAATCGCCCTGGGCCTGCAATTCCGCCCGGCTGTGCTCGGCCGACAGGCTGGCGGCCTTCAGCGCCTGCGTCATGTCGTTGAAGGAGTTCACCAGGAAGCCAATTTCATCGCGTTCGCCGGCTTCCACTTCCTGGCCCAGGTCGCCGGCTGCGACATTGCGCGTGGCGCGTGACAGGCGTGACAGCGGCGCGACCATGCGGCGCGCCGCGTTCAGCGCAGCCAGGATGGCCAGCAGTACGGTGAGCAGCAAAACCAGCGACAGGATCAGCAGAAAGCTCTGCTTCAGCGATTCGCGCAGGTAACTCACGTTCTGGTAGCGGTGGTATTCCGACTCAATCGAATCGGTCAGCGCGGCAATATCTGCCGGCAACGGGTAAATCGCTTGCAGGATACGCGGCGTATCGCCGGGATAAACCGCCGGCATGGCCTCCATCACGCGGATGTGAAGCACCCCGTCGGCGGCCGGCTCAGCCGCCGCATACTCGCCCCGTTCGCGGACCTGCAACAGGGCGTAATCGCCCGGCCGTTCCGGCAGGCCAGTCAGTGAGCTGATATTGGCTGTGGCGCGCAGCGTGCCATCGTGGTCCAGCAGGGACAGCTCCGTCGGTCCGTTGGTCCGGACCCGTGCCAGCATGGCCTGGCGCATGGCTTCATCATCGTTCAGGCTTTGCAGCTCGGCGACGGTTTCGCGCAGCTGGTTTCTGACCTCCAGCGTGCGGCTGTCGAGGAACTGCTGGCCCAGTGCCAGCGAATCGGCCAGCGCCCGTTCGGTTTCCACGTCGAACCAGTTGTCAATGGTGCTGCTGAGAAACCAGGCCGAGAAGAAGTACACGATCAAGGCAGGCGGCAGGGACAGGATCAGGAAATTGCGCACCCAGCGGGCTGCCAGGCGGGCGCCCGGTGTTTCCGAACGCACCCGCCGTGCCAGCATCACCAGCCGCGAACCGATGCTCCACAGCAGCACCAGCAGTGCCAGCACGGTCAGCACCAGCACCCACACATAGCCTTGCTCCAGCCACGAGGTGCTGCCGTCTTCGGCCACCTGCTGCACGCCGCTGACCAGGAACAGCGCAATCAGCAGCGCCACCAGGATGGCGGCAATCGGCAGCGTGCGCAGCAGCAGGCGGCGCAGTTTCATACCGCCACCCGTGCCGTGACTGCCGGCCGCCTGTGTCGGTGAACTGCTCAAGCGCTGGCCGCAATCACGATGTGCTGGCTGTGCCAGCCGGAATCGTGTTGCCACTGCGGTGAGAACCACGCCGGCAGGCGCATCGGCGGCGGCACCCTGCGTTTGGCCAGGTAACTGCGGGCCCGCAGTTCAAAACTGCCGGCCGGTAATCCGGCCTGTTGCAGGCGGATTTCAACCTGCTGCAACTGCGCTAGCACATGCCGCAGCCGCGGATAGGTACTGGTGTTTAGCGCCGGTGTACCGGACAACTGGTAGCGGTCGCTGAGTGGCAAATAACGGATCTCAAAGGACTGCAGGGCACTGGCCAGCTCGCGCCTGGAGCCTTCCGGGCGCAGGCTCAGTTTCATTTCCAGAAACAGCGGCACGCCATGGTTCAGCGCTTCGCGAGCCTCGGGGCTGAGCACCAGCTTCTGCCGGACTTTGACCATCAAGCCATCGTTGCTTTCCCGCGCTTCCAGGTCTTCAACCGTGATGCCAAAATCCCGCTCGACCGGCTGGCAGGCAGCCAGCAGGAACAACAGCAAAGCCGGCCAGCAACGCCGGCCCGTGAAGCTAATCGCTCTTGCGCAATACGGCGTAATAGAAACCATCCATATCCTTCTCGCCGGTCAGGATTTGCCGGCCATGCATTTCCTTGATGCCCCAGTCCACCTGCAGGACCTGTTCTTCGGCGTTGGCGGTGTTGTGCACAAAGTTTTTGATTTGCATGCTGTTTTCATCCTTGAACAGCGAGCAGGTAGCGTACACAAGGATACCGCCAGGCTCCAGCAGGGGCCAGAGCTGCTGCAGCAGGCGTTGCTGCAGCTGCACGGCTTCGTCCACCTGGCCCGGGGTGCGCAGATGCTTGATTTCGGGATGACGGCGGATTACGCCGCTGGCGGAGCACGGCGCATCCAGCAGGATGCGTTGAAACGGTTTGCCGTCCCACCAACTGTCCGGCTCACTGGCGTCGCCGGTCAGCACGGTGCATTTCAGATGCAGGCGCTGCAGATTCTGGCGGATCAGTTCCGCCCGTTCGGCATGCAGTTCCAGCGCTGTGACCAGGGCGCCTTTGGCGTGCTCCAGAATGTGGCAGGTTTTACCACCCGGCGCGGCGCAGGCATCCAGCACGCGCATGCCGCCGCTGGCATCCAGCAGTTCCGCCGCCAGTTGCGCAGCCGGGTCCTGCACCGACAGGTGGCCCTGGCTGAAGCCGGGCAGGGCGGTGACCGGGGCAGCCGGCGTGACCTTGATGGCATCGGCCGCCAGTGGGTGGGGTTCTACCTCGAAACCATCGTCTTCCAGACGTTCAATGACGTTTTCACGTTCCGGGCCGCTGCGGTTCAGGCGCAGCCACAGCGGTGCCTGGGCATTGTTGGCCTGCAGGACCTGTTGCCAGTGATCGGGCCAGTCCGCGCGCAGACGCTGCACCATCCAGTCCGGGTGGGCAAACTGCTGCGGTTGTGTGGCCAGGCGGCTCAGCCAGTCTTCCTGCTCACGCTGAAAGCGCCGCAACAGCGCGTTCACCACGCCCACGGCCCAGGGTTTGTTCAGGTGCCGGGCGCATTCTGCTGTCTCGTGAATGGCGGCATGCGGCGCGGTCTGGTCATGCCACAGTTGCTGCAAGCCCAGCAGCACCAGGCGATGCAGATCGCGGTCGCGCGACTTGAATGGCTTGTTGAGCAGCGCGTTGGCCAGCCAGTCCAGGGCGGTCAGCCAGCGCAATACACCGTAAGCCAGGTGGCGTGCCAGCGACAGGTCGCGCGCATCCTCGGGGTGCTTCTTGCTGGGCTGCAAGGCCGGGCTGTCGGCCAGGTTGCGGCCGTGATCCAGCACGTCGGCCAGCGCCTCCAGGGCGGTCAGCCGCGGGCCGCGGGCGCGGGGTTTTTTCATCGGTCCGCCACGGCGGCAATGGGCATGGTGAGTTGCTCCGGCAGGGTTCGCGCGTTGAGGTAGTCGGCGGCGGAAATTCTCCGGCCGCCGGGGCGTTGCAATTCCTGCAGTCTGAGCAAGCCTTCCCCGGTGGTCACATCAATGCCTTGCGGGCCGGCCGAAATGACCCGGCCTGGCTGTGCCGTGGAGGGCTGGCGGCTGTCGTTTTGTAGTGCGGTGGCCGCCCAGATACGGGTGCGCTCGCCATCGATGTCGCACCAGGCCACCGGCCAGGGATTGAACGCCCGGATGGTGCGTTCCAGTTGCAGCGCGGAACGGGACCAGTCCAGCCGGGCTTCGGCCTTGTCCAGCTTGGTGGCATAGCTTACCCCGGCGGAGTCCTGGGGCGTGGCGGCAGGAAGTTCGCCGTGTTGCAGCAGATCGAGGCACTGCAGCAGCGCCTCACCGCCCAGCACGGCCAGCCGGTCATGCAGGCTGGCGGCGGTTTCCCCGGCCTGCAGCTCGGTGGTCCTGCGCATCAATACCGGGCCGGTGTCGAGGCCGGCATCCATTTGCATGATGCACACGCCGCTGTGCGTATCACCGGCCTGAATGGCGCGCTGGATGGGGGCCGCGCCGCGCCAGCGCGGCAACAACGAGGCATGGATGTTCCAGCAGCCATAACGCGGGGTGTCAAGGATGGCGGTGGGCAGGATCAGGCCATACGCCACCACGATCATCAGGTCCGGCTGAAGGTCAGCCAGCCAGCGCTGCTCTTCAGCGTGTTTCAGGCTCAGCGGCTGGTGCACCGGCACACCATGGGCCTGGGCCAGGGTTTTCACAGGGCTGGCCAGCAGTTTTTGCCCGCGCCCGGCTTTGCGGTCGGGCTGGGTCAGCGCGGCCACTGGCGTGATGCCGCGGTCCAGCAAAGCCTGCAGTGCGACAGCCGCGAATTCCGGTGTGCCGGCGAACACCACTCGCAAGGGCTGGGAAGTGCTCACGCAGCCTTCATCACAGCACCGCTGCCGGATTTTTCACGGCCTGGCGTTTTTGCTTCTCCAGCTTTTTCCTTACCATGCGTTGCTTCAACGGCGAGAGATAGTCCACGAACAGCACGCCTTTGAGGTGATCCATTTCATGCTGCAGGCAAATGGCCGCCATCCCTTCCAGGGTTTCTTCAAAGCTTGAACCATCAACGTTCTGGGCCCTGACGCGCACTTTCTGCGCGCGGCTGACCTCGGCATAAATGCCAGGCACCGACAGGCAGCCTTCTTCGCAGGTCTCGTCGCCGTCGGTTTCCAGTACCTCCGGGTTGATGTAGACGCGTGACTGGTCACGGGTGTCGCTGACATCCAGCACCAGCAGCTGACGGTGCACGTTTACCTGGGTGGCCGCCAGGCCAATGCCGTTTTCCGCATACATCGTTTCAGTCATATCTGTGATAAGTTGTCGCAGCGCGGCGTCAAACTGCTCCACCGGCTTGGCTACCGTTCTCAGTCGAGGGTCGGGAAACTCCAGAATTTCTAGTTTGGACATATATTTACACGCGCAAAAAATAATTTAGATGAACTTTTGTGCTGGTTTTATTATGATAACCATTGGCGCACCTTGTACGCCACACAAAAACTGACCGCATCTGACAAGATGGCTGGATGCCTACTAAAGAGGAAGGAACGTGATCAGGAAACTCATTCACTTAACCTTTGCGGCGTTGTTGACCGGGGTGGTGATGGCACAGGACGTGTCGTTGCGCTCGGATCATCCGGACCGCTATGTCGTGGTCAAGGGCGATACGCTGTGGGATATTTCAGGCAGGTTCCTGGACAAACCCTGGCAGTGGCCCGCCATCTGGCACGCCAATCCGCAAATTGAAAACCCCCATCTGATCTACCCCGGCGATGAAATTACGCTGGTGTACGTGGATGGTATGCCGCAATTGCGTCTGAACCGGGGGGACACGGTTAAATTGAGCCCTTCCGTGCGGCGCATTGATCGTGACGATCCGATCAACGCGATTCCGCTGGACCGGTTAAAGCCATTCCTGCGCGAAGTACGGGTGTTGTCGCCGGAACAGTTCAGCGGCCTGCCCTACATCATCTCCAATACCGAAGACCGCATCACGGCCACCTATGGCGACCAGACCTACGGCCGCGGCCTGCAGGCCAGTGTCGGCGATGAGTTTGTGGTGGCGCGCTTGTACAATATTTATGACCGCGATGAGGAAACCGGCGAAGTGCGCCGCGTGCTGCCGAAAAAAGGCTGGCGCCAGGTGCCGAATGTGCATAACCCCAATGCCAACCCGTGGGGTGACACCCTGCCGTGGAAGCGCCGTCCCCAGAATCCGGTCGGTTATGAACTGGTAGAGGTCAGTCAGGTGCGGGTGGTGCAGACAGGGGAAATCTCTGTCATGGATATTATCCGCGATCGTACAGAGGTGCGTGAAGGAGACTTTATACTTCCACTGGACAGCCGCGGGTATGACAGTACGTTCTTCCCACACGCCATGAACTCGGTGCCTGAAGGCATTCGTGTACTGGCCACCAGGGATGCGCTGCACGGTGTGGGTCACTACCAGATTGTGGCGTTGAGCGCCGGTTCGAACCAGGGCGTGGAATCCGGGCATGTGTTTTCGATTTTCCGGCCGGGTGAGGAGGTGGAAGACCGCACCGGTTACCGCGAAGGCAGTTTCGCCAAGGAAGCCAAGGTAACCCTGCCGGACAAGTACCACGGCCTGGTTATGGTGTTCCGCACGTTTGACGACATCAGTTATGCCATGGTCATGGCCGGTGACAACCTGGTGCGGGAATTCGACAAGGTACGCCATCCCGGCGAGCGGCTGTAAACGCGTGCCTTGCGGCACTGGAAACTGAACAGCTCGGGTCAGGGGGGTTGCTGCCACGTCGCAGCGTAACTGGTTAATCACACTTCGCGCTCCCCGCCTGGGGGGCGCCAAACTCATCGGCTTGTTGCAACAGCTGGGCGGCATCGACGCGCTGGTTGGCGCACGCCGCAACGATTTGCAGCGCGCCGGGCTGGATGAGGAAACCATCCAGGCTTTGCATCATCCCGATGCGGCGCTGCTGGAATCCGATCTGCGCTGGCTGCAGGCTGAACAGCATCACCTGGTGTGCTGGGGCAGCAGCCAGTACCCCGCGCTGTTGCAGGACATCCCGTCACCGCCGGCCGCACTGTTTGCCGCTGGCGATGTGGACATGTTGTGGCAACCCCAGATTGCGGTCATCGGCAGCCGCAACCCCACTGCTGGCGGGGTGGAGAACGCGCGTGATTTTGCCACCGAGCTGACACGCCAGGGCCTCACCATCACCAGCGGGCTGGCCGAAGGCATTGATGGCACCGCCCATGCGGCAGCGCTGGATGCGGGCGGCGGCACGGTGGCGGTAACCGGTACCGGCCTGGACCGCGTTTACCCGGCGAAGAACCGCGAGCTGGCCCGGCTCATACGCGAGCACGGCGTGCTGGTGTCGGAGTTCCCGCCGGGCACCGGCGCCAAACGCTCACATTTTCCATCGCGCAACCGCATCATCTCGGCCCTGAGCCTGGGGGTGCTGGTGGTGGAAGCCGGGCTGAACAGCGGCTCGCTGATCACCGCGCGGCTGGCCGGGGAGCAGGGCCGCGAGGTGTTCGCGCTGCCCGGCTCCATCCATAACCCGATGTCCAAGGGTTGTCACCGCCTGATACGCGAAGGGGCCCGGCTGGTCGAAACGGTAACGGAAATCATGCAGGAACTGGCGCCCCTGGCCGGCCAGCTGGCGGTGGGCCTGCAACAGCCGGATGCGGCAAATGCGACAGATGCGCTTGAGAAGGCCGGTGAGGGCCCCCAACTCGCCGATGACCCTGATTATCAAAAATTATGGCAGTGCCTGGGTCATGACCCCCTGCCGGTGGACACGTTAATTCGGTCCAGCGGATTGACGGCGAAGGCTGTGTCGGCCATGCTGCTGATGTTGGAGCTGAGAGGAGCGGTTGAAGCACACCCTGGAGGGGCCTTCAGCCGTAAAACACGAGGTTTATAAATGAAAGAAAACGTACTCGACGTCCTGATGTACCTGTTCGAGAACTATTTTTACGATGAGCCAGAAGACGAACCGGATCGCATCTCGATGGAAGAGAACCTGCAGCAGGCGGGCTTCAGTAACGGTGAGATAGACAAGGCGTTTGAATGGCTGGATGGCCTGGCCGAGCAACGCTACCAGCCTGAATTCACCATCCGCACCGAGCAGCCCATCCGCGTATTCGTCGATTCAGAGATTGACCGGCTGGACACCGGCTGCCGTGATTTCCTGATGTATCTGTTCAACGTGGGCATTCTCGACCCGCAGCGCCGTGAACTGGTTCTGGACCGCCTGTTGGCCCTGGAAAGCGATGAAATATCGCTGGAAGACGTCAAATGGGTGGTGCTGATGGTGTTGTTCAATCAACCCGGCCAGGAAGCCAATTACGCCTGGATGGAAGACCTGATGTTTGACACGGAGCAAGACTACCGACATTAATATAGTAGGTAGTCCGGTTGTTCGCAGTATCCCCGAATCGTCTAATTGCCGTTTTCATGACAGTTGTGAAGTACATGAATAAGGCCGCTTGCGGCTCAGGTGCGAAGACCGGAAGTCAAGTAACCATGAGGATTAAATCATCAAGCTTTTGATCGTAGAATCGCCGGCCAAAGCGGCCACCATCAACCGGTATCTCGGTACGGACTTCGAGGTATTGGCGTCCTATGGTCATGTGCGCGACCTGCCATCCCGTGATGGTGCGGTGGATCCCGAACAGGATTTCGCCATGACCTACGAGCTGAATGAAAACAGCGAAAAACACGTCAACAAGATCATCCGGGCGGCGAAAAAAGCTGAAATGGTTTATCTCGCAACGGACCTTGACCGCGAAGGCGAGGCCATTTCATGGCATATCTACGAGATCCTCAAGCAGGAAGGGCTGACCGACAAGATACCGTTTTACCGCGTGGAATTTTCCGAAATCACCGAGAAGGCGATCAAGGCCGCGGTGGATAATCCGCGCAAACTGTCGATGGACCTGGTCAATGCGCAGCAGGCACGGCGCGCGCTGGACCACCTGGTGGGGTTCAACCTGTCGCCACTGTTGTGGAAGAAAATCCAGACCGGCCTGTCCGCCGGACGCGTGCAAAGCCCCGCTTTGCGCATGATCGTTGAACGTGAGCGCGAAATCGAAGCGTTTGAGCCGCAGGAATACTGGTCGGTGGAAGCCGATATGGTGCACGACGAGCGCGAGTTCATGTCGCGCCTGGTACGCCTGAACGACGACAGGCTGAAACAGTTTGATATCAACGAAACCGGGCAGGCGATGGGCATTCGTGAGCGCCTGCTGCAAGCCACCAACGGCAAGCTGCGGGTGGACCGGGTTACGCGCAAACAACGCAACCGCAGCCCGGCGCCTCCATTTATTACCTCCACCTTGCAGCAGGACGCCTCGCGCAAGCTGCGCTTTACCGCCCAGCGCACCATGCGCACCGCGCAGGCGCTGTACGAGGGTGTGTCGATCAAGGGGGTCAGCGAAGGCCTGATTACCTACATGCGTACCGACTCGGTGGCACTGTCCAATGATGCGGTGGCTGATCTGCGGGCGCAGATCAAGAACCTGTACGGTGATGATTTTGTGCCGGCTCAGCCCAATACCTACAAGACCAAGTCGAAGAATGCCCAGGAAGCGCATGAGGCCATCCGCCCGACTTCTGCCAGCATCCGGCCGGACGACCTGAAAGACGTGCTGTCGGACGACCAGTACAAGCTGTATGACCTGATCTGGAAGCGCACCATGGCCAGCCAGATGACCAATGCGCTGATCGATACCGTGCAGGTGGAATTCGATTGCGACGGCGATGCCACCTTCCGTGCCAACGGTTCGGTCATCGCGTTTCATGGTTTCCTGGCGGTGTATGAGGAGTCCACGCCCGAAGGCCAGAAAGAACAGGAATCCAACCTGCCGGACATGAACGAAGGCGACGTGGTGACGGTCAAGGACATCCGCGCCGAACAGCATTTCACCGAGCCGCCGCCACGCTTCTCCGAAGCCAGCCTGGTCAAGGCGCTGGAAGAATTCGGCATTGGCCGGCCATCCACCTATGCCAGCATCATCCAGACATTGACGCGCCGCAAATACGTCGAGCTGGACCGACGCCGCTTTATTCCCACCGATACCGGCCGGGTGGTGGCGAAATTCCTTGAGGATCACTTCCAGCCCTACGTGGATTACGAGTTTACCGCGCGTATGGAGGATGAGCTGGATGCCATTTCCCGCGGCGAGGTGGACTGGGTTCCGCCACTGCGCGAGTTCTGGGGGCCCTTTATCAAGCGGGTCAAGGACAAGGAAGAAACCGTCAGCCGCAAAGACGCCAAGCTGACACGGGTGCTGGGTACTGATCCCAAGACCGGACTTGAAGTGTCGGTGCGGCTGGGACGGTTTGGGCCGCACGCCCAGATCGGCACCGTCGATGACGAGGAAAAACCCAAGTTCGCCGGTTTGCGGCCCGGCCAGCGGCTGGAAACCATCGAACTGGAAGAAGCGCTGGAGCTGTTCAAGCTGCCGCGCGACCTCGGCTTCACGCCGGAAGGTGAAGCGGTATCCGCCAGCATCGGCCGGTTTGGCCCGTACATCCGCTACGGCAACAAGTTTGTATCGCTGAAAGACGTCGATCCGCACACGGTGGAGCTGTCGCACGCGCTGGAACTGATCGTCGCCAAGAAACAGGCTGACCTGGACAAAATCCTGCGTACGTTTGAAGGCACCACCATCCAGATCGTCAAGGGCCGCTGGGGGCCGTTTATCACCGACGGCAACAAGAACGCCCGCATGCCGAAAGACCGCGAAGTCGAATCCATGACTCAGGCCGAGTGCGAAGAGTTGCTGGCGGCCGCGCCGGACAAGAAGCCGAGGCGCGGCAGCAAGAAGAAAACCGCCAAGAAGAAAGCGGCGAAAAAGAAAGCCAGCAAGAAGAAAGCCAGCAAAAAAAAGGCCAGCAAGAAAAAGGCCGGCAAGAAAAAAGCAGCCAACAAAACCGCAGGCAATAAATCTGGCAGCAAGGAATCCACCACCACAGCCAGCGATTCCTCCCCGGCCGAGGCAGTTGCTGAAGCCGTTACGGACTGATCGCGCCGGGCAGTGATCCGGGCAACGGGCAGGCACCGCGGTGGCAAACGCATCAGATCAATCACACGGTGAAACGCCCGGTGGTGCCGGGCCGGAGCCAGTGATGGACCGGGGTCTTTTGGGCATCGACCAGGCGGTTGTGGCAGTGCGCGGCGAAGGCGTGATTGCTTACCCCACCGAGGCCGTTTACGGCCTGGGCTGCAGCCCGCAAAGCGAGTCCGCCGTGCGTACCATCCTGCAACTGAAAAGCCGGCCGGCTTCTGCCGGGCTGATCCTGATTGCCGACTGCTTCGAACGATTTGCCGACTATGTTCAGCCCGTAGCGGACGACCTGCTGGCGCGGGCCATGGCCACCTGGCCCGGGCCGGTGACCTGGTTGTTCCCGCGGGCCGCACAGGTGCCCGACTGGCTGGCCGGCCAGCACCAGACCATTGCGGTGCGGGTCAGCGCCCACCCGGTTTGCGCGGCATTGTGCCAGGCCTTGCAGGCACCCCTGGTGTCTACCAGTGCCAACCCCCATGGCCAGCCGCCCGCACTCACGGCGGAACAGGTCAGAGGCTATTTTGCCGGGACCATAGATGGTATTGTCGCGGGCTCGCTGGGCGAACGTGCCCGGCCCAGCGAAATACGCGACCTTCAGTCGGGCGCCATCATCAGGACCTGATCAGCATGAATGCCAGCTCAGCTGACGCCCCATCTGCCGACCGGCCCGACCTCGGGGCGGTAAAGTCCTACCTGCTGAACCTGCAAACCTCGA
>JBFIHZ010000071.1:0-14183 GCA_041601535.1 Lysobacterales bacterium
ACCCTGGTCAAGAGCGCCAGCGTGGCGGACGGCGAGGTGACGGTCACCGTGGAAGACAAGGACGGCGAGCAGCAACTGGTCTTCGACCGCCTGCTGGTTTCGGTCGGGCGGCGCGCCTATACCGAAGGGCTGCTGGCGGACGATTCGGGCGTGGAAGTCAACGAGCAGGGGCAGATCGTGGTGGACGAAAACTCCCATACCACGGCCGAGGGCGTGTGGGCAGTCGGGGACTGCGTGCGCGGCCCAATGCTGGCGCACAAGGCTTCCGAGGAAGGCATCGCGGTGGTCGAACTGATCGCCGGCAAGCCCGCGCATATCCATTTCGATACCGTGCCCTGGGTGATCTATACCGACCCGGAGATCGCCTGGGTGGGGCGCACCGAAGCCCAGCTGAAAGACCAGGGTGTTGAATACCGCAGCGGCTCGTTTCCATTTGTCGCCAACGGACGGGCGCTGGCGGGCGGTCATCCCGCCGGTCTGGTCAAGGTGCTGGCGGATGCCGGCAGCGATGAAATCCTCGGTGTGCATATTCTTGGCACCAATGCCTCTGAGCTGATTGCCGAATGCGTGGTGGCAATGGAATTCCACGGCTCCAGTGAAGATCTGGCGCGCATCGTTCACGCCCACCCGACCCTGTCTGAAGCAGTGCACGAGGCCGCATTGCATGTGGACAAACGCGCCATCCACCGCGGAAACTGAACATGGACAAGGTGCCCGCCAGTTTCCAGGCCTTTCGTATCCAAAATGACGACCAGGGCTACCGCAGCGGGCTGGAGAAGCTCACCCTGGAGGATTGCACTGCGGGTGACGTAACGGTACGCGTCGACTGGTCCAGCATCAACTTCAAGGACGCACTGGCAGCCACCGGCAAAGGCAAGATTCTGCGCACCTATCCACTGACCGGCGGCATTGACCTGGCCGGTACCGTGGTGGCATCGGCCAGTGACCGCTTTCAGCCGGGCGATGAACTGTTGATCAACGGCTGTGGTCTGTCGGAAAAGAGAGATGGTGGTTACAGCGAATACCAGCGCATCAACAGCGCCGATGCAGTACCGCTGCCGGCCGGCCTGACAACCCGTGAAGCCATGATACTGGGCACGGCCGGATTTACCGCCGCACTCAGCCTGTACCGCATGGAGGCCAATGGCCAGACCCCGGAAAAAGGCCCGATCGTGGTCACCGGAGCCAGCGGCGGCGTGGGCAGCGTGGCCATCAACCTGCTCAGCCGGGCCGGCTACGAGGTTCATGCCATCTCCGGCAAAGTGGAGGAGTTTGACTGGCTGGAGCATCTCGGAGCCAGCCAATGCATTTCCCGGCATGACCTGCACTGGGGCCAGAACGCACTGGAGAAAGCCACCTGGGCTGGCTGCATCGATAACGTGGGCGGCGACATGCTGGCCGGAATCAGCCGGGTGATTGGCCTGTGGGGCAATATTGCCTGTTGCGGCATGGCCGGCGGCCACGGCCTGCACGCCTCGGTTTATCCCATGATACTGCGCGGCGTAAGCCTGCTGGGCATAAGTTCAAACAATTGCCCGCATGAAACCCGGCGGCTGCTGTGGGACCGGCTGGCCAACGAGTGGAAGCCACCGCTGCTTGACGATATCCTGCAACAACAGGTTGACCTGGATGAAATGGCGGACACATTTGATGCCATGATGCGTGCCGGCAGTACGGGCCGTACCGTGGTCCGGGTAAACCGATCAAACGTTTAATATTCCAAATATCATTCGTTTACGGCATAATGGACAGCGTACGCATTAATTAGAAGAATCCACCACAGGAAGGTCACAGGATCAGCAATGTCAAAAGTATTGATCGTTGATGACTCACCCGCGCAACGTCTCAGTCTGCGCAAAATCGTTGAACAGGGCGGTTACCAGACCATGCTTGCCGATTGCGGCGAACAGGCACTGGAACTGGCATCCAACGAACACCCCGAAGTCATACTGATGGATATCGTCATGCCCGGCATGAGCGGCTACCAGACAACCCGGCGGCTGGGTAAGAATGAACGTACCAGGGATATCCCGGTCATTTTTGTCAGCACCCGCGCTGACGAAGCCGACAAGGTTTGGGGCATGCGCCAGGGCGCTCGCGATTACATCACCAAGCCGGTAAACCCCGACACCCTGCTCAACGCCATTTCGGGCGCGGTTGCCGCCTGAGTTTTAACCCCGGCTTTTTGCCCTGCAGCGCAACACCGTGCCTGGCGCCTTGTCGGGCGCCCATAACCGCTGCATGGAGCCAGCCGTGCCTGTTTAAGCACCCCTTGGCCCGCAGCTCGCGTGTAGCTAGGTATTACTGGCATGCCGCCCTTGTAATTGCGCCGCACCGGCACTATTTTCTCATCAGCATCCGCGTATGGCAGAAAAATGCCGGCGCCAGGTTGTTTTCACGCTGTAAACACGCTTGTTTCCAGCCCAGTTAGCCATCAGGAGAATCTTGCATGACCATCAAAACCGGTGACAAAATCCCCGCCGCCAATCTCACGGTAATGACCGAATCCGGCCCCAAACCCGTATCCACAGACGAGCTGTTCGGCGGCAAGAAAGTGGTACTGTTTTCTGTTCCCGGCGCATTCACTCCGACCTGCTCAGCCAAGCACCTGCCCGGGTTCGTGGAAAAGGCGGATGAATTCAAGGCGCGTGGCGTTGATACCATCGCCTGCATGGCAGTGAATGATGTTTTCGTCATGAATGCCTGGGGCAAGAGCGCCAATGCCGACGACATTGCCATGTTGGCAGACGGCAACGGCGAGTTCACCTCCAAACTGGGCCTGGAACTGGATGCGTCAGGGTTTGGTATGGGCCAGCGTTCCCAGCGGTTTGCCCTGATTGCCGATGATGGCGTGGTGTCGCAGCTGTTTGTTGAAGCGCCAGGTGAATTCAAAGTCAGCAGCGCCGAACACGTACTGGCTTCGGTCTGAACAGCCGCCCGGTTCGACCCGGGCGCGTATGAAGCAAGCAACGCAGCTGCCGGTATGGCAGCTGCGTTTTATTATGCCTCGGCGGTTTCTTCCTCTTCCGCGTCTTCGGAAGCGATGCGGGCCAGGCCCACCAGCTTTTCACCATCGCGCAGGCGGATCAGCGTCACACCCTGGGTATTGCGGCCCAGCGTGGATATCTGGCTGGCGGAAGTGCGTACCAGCGTGCCGCCATCCGAAATCAGCATAATGTCGTCTTCGTCGGTCACCTGCTTCGCTGCGATCAGTTCACCGTTACGTTCCGAAGTCTGAATGCCGATCACGCCCTGGCCACCCCGGCCCTGGACGTGATGATCAGAGGCCTGCGTGCGCTTGCCGTATCCGTTTTCGGTGACGGTGAGGATATCGCCCTCACCCACCACCAGCATGGACACAACCTGCTGGCCGGGCTGCAGGCGGATGCCAATTACACCGCGCGCCACCCGCCCCATGGAACGAACGTCGCTTTCGGCAAAGCGTATGCATTTGCCGGAACTGGAAAACAGCATGATGTCCTGCTTGCCATCGGTGAGGTAGGCATTGACCAGTTCATCATCTTCGAGCAGATCAATGGCCCAGATGCCATTGGCCCGTGGCCGTGAATAATCAGACAAGGGCGTTTTCTTGACCACACCATTACGCGTGGCAAAAAACACGAACAGATCCTCGGGAAATTCACGCACCGGCAGAACCGCGTTGACCCGCTCGTCTTTTTCCAGCGGCAACAGATTGACGATGGGTTTACCACGGCTGGCGTGGCTGGCCTGCGGCAGCTCGTACACTTTCAGCCAGTGCACCTTGCCCCGGCTGGTGAAACACAACAGGGTGTCGTGCGTGTTGGCCACGAACAACTGGTCAATGAAATCCTCATCCTTGACCTTGGTGGCGGATTTGCCGGTGCCGCCGCGCCGCTGGGCATGATAGCGGTCCGGCGATTGCGACTTGGCATAACCGCCATGCGACAGCGTGACCACCACATCTTCCTCGGTAATCAGGTCTTCCAGGCTCAGGTCCAGCCGGGTCTGCAGAATCTCGGTGCGGCGTTCATCACCGTACTGGTCGCGGATTTCGTTCAGTTCCTGGCGGATGACATCCATCAACCGCTCCGGGCGGGACAGGATATCCAGCAGGTCTTTTACGCTGGCGAGGATTTCGCTGTATTCCTGCGTCAGTTTTTCCTGCTCCAGGCCGGTCAGGCGGTGCAAACGCAGGTTGAGGATTTCCTGCGCCTGGACAGGCGACAGCTGGTAGCCATCGTCCTGCAGGCCATATTGCGGCTCAAGGTTTTCCGGCCGCGAGGTCTGTGCCCCACCCTGCCCCAGCATGGCGGCGACCACGCCAGGGTCCCAGCGCTGCGCCATCAAGGCTTCGCGTGCATCAGCCGGGGTGGATGAACTTTTGATCAGCTCAATCACCTCGTCCAGGTTGGCCAGCGCAACCGTCAGCCCTTCCAGCACGTGAGCGCGTTCGCGCGCCTTGCGCAGCTCATACAGGGTACGCCGCGTGACCACTTCCCGCCGATGGCCGATAAAGGCATCGAGGATATCGCGCAGGTTAAGCAGACGCGGCTGACCGCGTACCAGTGCCACCATGTTGATGCCGAACACACTTTGCATGGCGGTCTGCTTGTACAGATTGTTCAGCACCACTTCCGGCACTTCGCCACGGCGCAGTTCAATCACCACTCGCATACCGTCTTTGTCAGACTCATCTCGCAGTTCGGTGATGCCTTCGAGCTTTTTCTCTTTGACCAGCTCGGCGATTTTTTCCAGCAGCCGGGCCTTGTTCACCTGGTATGGCAATTCGTTAACGATCAGCGTCTGTTTGCCGCTGGACTCGTTGGTTTCAATCTCGCAGCGGGCGCGCATGTAAATACGACCACGGCCGGTGCGGTAGGCTTCATGGATGCCCTGTGCGCCATTGATCAGGCCAGCGGTGGGGAAATCCGGCCCCGGCAGATGCTGCATCAGGCCGTCGATATCCAGCTCGGGGTCATCAATCAGCGCCAGTGTGGCGGAGATCACCTCGTTCAGATTGTGCGGCGGAATATTGGTGGCCATGCCCACGGCGATACCGGCCGAACCATTGACCAGCAAATTGGGCACACGCGCCGGCAGTACATTGGGTTCGAGTTCCTGCTCATCGTAATTGAGCGAAAAATCGACGGTTTCCTTGTCCAGGTCAGCCAGCAACTCGTGGGCCAGTTTGGACATGCGGATTTCGGTATAACGCATGGCAGCAGCAGCATCGCCGTCCACCGAACCGAAGTTACCCTGGCCATCAATCAGCATGTACCGCATGGCAAAAGGCTGCGCCAGCCGCACGATGGTGTCGTATACCGCCGTGTCGCCGTGTGGATGATATTTACCTATGACATCACCCACCACGCGGGCAGATTTCTTATAGGGTTTGTTCCAGTCATTATTCAGCACGGACATCGCAAACAACACGCGGCGATGCACCGGTTTCAGGCCATCGCGGACGTCCGGCAATGCGCGCCCCACGATGACACTCATGGCGTAGTCCAGGTAGGACTGACGCATCTCGTCTTCCAGATTTACCTGCAGCACTTCTTTGGCAAGTTCAGCCATTATTTAAACCGTCTCAGGAAGTAAGCGGAAATAGTTGATTACAAAGCATATTAATTTATATTTTTTATGGAAAAATCAGCAAGTTATCAAGCCGTTTTCCATCCGCACATTGTACCATAAAAATACCCCGACGGCGGCCTGACAGCTGCCCCGTCAAGCCGCTGCAATCACCCGGATGGCCGGCCTGGAAACATGGCCGAATACGCCCTGCCAGCAGCCCGCCAGACCGGCTGCGGGTACCCCTGCAACACGCCGCGGCCAACTGCTTCTGACCGGCCAGCACTGGCCGCCGCTGGCCGGCATCAGTATGATGCGCTTTTCTGTCTGGTCACCGAGGAAATTGCCCATGAAAATCATGCTTCCCATTCTGGCAGCACTGCTACTGTCTCCTGCCCTGCAGGCGCAGGAAGCCGCCGCCCGCAATAACCCGACGGCCATCATCCATACCAGCGTTGGTGATATCAGTCTGGAACTGTTCGCCGACAAGGCACCGGCCACGGTGGAAAATTTCATCAGCTATGCGCGCAGCGGGTTTTACAATGACACCATTTTTCATCGCGTCATCAGTCATTTCATGATCCAGGGCGGCGGCTTCACTGCTGACATGAAGCAGAAAACCACCCGCGAGCCCATTGCCAATGAAGCGAATAACGGGCTGTCCAATACCCGCGGCACCGTGGCGATGGCGCGTACCAATCACCCGCATTCGGCCACCGCGCAGTTTTTCATCAACGTGCAGGACAACCTCAACCTGAATTTCACCGGTGAAGGCAGTTCCGCGACCTGGGGCTACGCCGTATTCGGCCAGGTCACCGACGGCATGGACGTGGTCGACAATATTCGATTCGTTGAAACCGGCCCGAAACCTCCGCACAACGATGTACCCAAAACGCCCGTGGTAATCTCAAGTATCGAGATCATCACGCCAGACAACTGACCGGTAAGCCCCAGCTCCATGACCACGCTGTTTATTGCAGACCTGCACCTGGAAGACAAGCGGCCGCAACTCACCCGCATCCTGTGTGATTTCCTCGGGGATCAGGCCCGGCGGGCCGATGCGTTGTATATCCTGGGCGATTTGTTTGAGTTCTGGATTGGCGATGACGTGCTGAGCGAAACAGCCCGGAAAGTCGCCAGCGCCATCCGGCAACTCAGCGATGCCGGTGTGCCCTGTTACTTCATCCATGGCAACCGCGATTTCCTGCTGGGGGAAGATTACGCGGCAAAAGCCGGGCTGCAACTGTTGCCGGAAGTGTGTATCGCCGACCTGTACGGCACGCCCACGCTGTTGCTGCATGGCGACACCCTGTGCACCGATGATGTCGATTACCAGGCGTTTCGTACCCAGGTGCGCAATCCACAGTTTCAGGCCATGTTTCTGAACATGACACCGGAACAGCGCCTGGAAATGGCGGCCAATGCCCGCGATGCCAGCAAACAGCAGTCCAGCGGCAAGTCCATGGACATCATGGACGTGAACGCCACAGCGGTGCGGGCGTTGTTTGAACAGCACGCCGTCGACCAGATGATTCACGGCCACACCCACCGGCCCGCAGTGCACCAGCACGTACTGGCCGGCGGCACCAAAGCGCAACGCGTGGTGCTGGCGGATTGGCGCGGCAGTGGCAGTTACCTGCAGGTCACAGCGCAGGGTATGGAAACCATACCACTGCCGGCCTGATGTTTAAGTTCTGACCAACCGGAGGTTCCGGCGGTGGCCCGGATCAGGCGTCAGGCGCGTGGTGGAACACCCGCAGACCCACCGGCCAGCGCACCGTCCGTGGCTGTTGCGGGTCACCCCAGGCAGCCAGCAAATCGGCGTGCACGGCCTGTAGCGGATCGTTACCGGTATCCAGCAGGTAGCGGCGGCTGGCTGACCAGGTACCCAGATAACCCTCCAGTTCGTGCAGCGTCCAGTTCAGGCGGATTTCAAAAACAGGCGCTTTCAGTTCCTCGAACGGAAACTCCAGGTCACTGTACGCACGTTCCACCAAGGCGCGCTCCGGCGGCCAGTATGACCCCAGCAGGTCGGCATACAGGCGCTGCACCTGCAGATCAATTGGCCGGCTAACCTGTGCCAGCTGATAAGTCCAGATGGCCAGCACGCCCTGATCTGCCAGCACCCGCTGGGCGGCACGCACAAATTGCGCGTGATTCAGCCAGTGATACGCTTGCGCGACGGTAATGAGATCCACGCTGGCGGGCAGCAGGCTGGGCTGCTCGGCTGGTTCCACCCGGTATTCAATGGCGTCGTCCTGCCGCGCCTGACTGATCTGTTCAGCGCTGGCATCTGTGGCATACACCTGCCGAAACCGTGCAGCCAGCTGCAACGCGGCCTGGCCGTTGCCGCAAGCGCAGTCCCATGCCAGTTCGCGTTGCGGACAAAGGCCGGCCAGCCAATCGAACACGGCCGCAGGGTAACCAGGCCGGTAGGCCGCATAACTGCCGGCATGCGCCGAGAAATGATCCTTGAACCCCGTCGTCATGCATCGGCCTCCAAAGCAGATAACTCGGTTTCAGTGAAACCGGCTTGCAAACGCGCAGCGGTATTGAATGGCCCGCGCAAGCGGCCGTTATAGTGCGTTTTCAATAATTGCAGAAACGTGCTGTCAGGATCCCTGCCCTCGCGTTTGCAGCACTCGGTAAACCAGCGCGTGCCAATGGCCACATGCCGGACCTCTTCCGCCAGGATCACTTCCAGCACGGCCACGCTGTCTTCATCACCCACCTGCCGCAGCCGTTGAATCATGCCGGGCGTTACATCCAGACCCCGTGCTTCCAGCACCCGCGGCACCAGCGCCATGCGTGCCAGGCAGCTGGTGGCCGTACTCTGAGCCATTTCCCACAAGCCATTGTGCGCGGGGAAGTCACCGTAGGCCGCACCCAGTTGGCTCAGCCGCTGCTCCAGCATCTGGTAGTGCCGGGCTTCATCGGCGGCCACTGAAAGCCAGTCCAGGTAATACTCATCCGGCATGTCACGGAAACGGCATAAGGCATCCAGCGCGAGGTTAATGGCATTGAATTCGATATGGGCGATGGCATGCAGCAGGGCAATGCGGCCCGGGGCCGAGCCCAGCCGGCGGCGGGGCACCTGCCCGGGCTCCACCAGTTCAGGAAGACCGGGGCGGCCGGGTTGCAGGATATCGGGGATGGGGCTGTCGGAATCGCGCGTGAAACCCTCGCGCTGAACCTGTTGAAGGAGATGTTTGACCCCGGCGCACTTGGCGCCGGGGTCATTTGCAGACAGGCAGTCCGCCGCTGACGCAAACAGGCCGGGAGGCATGCTTACACCACGCGGCTGATGCTTACAGCCTCTTAATCAGTGCGTCGGCGAAGCCGGAGGTGGACACCTCGGTGGCATTGTCCATCTGGCGAGCGAAATCATAGGTCACAATACCCGCTGCCACGGTTGCGGCAAAGGCTTTGCTGATCAGCGCACTGACTTCTTTCCAGCCGATGTAGTCAAACATCATCGAACCGGAGAACATCAGCGAACTGGGGTTGACCTTGTCCTGGTTGGCGTACTTCGGCGCGGTGCCATGGGTGGCTTCAAAAACCGCGACGTGATCGGCCATATTGGCGCCCGGCGCGATGCCCATGCCGCCGACTTCCGCCGCCAGCGCATCCGACAGGTAATCACCGTTCAGGTTCATCGTCGCCAGCACCTCGAATTCCGCCGGACGCAATTGCATCAGCTGGAACATGATGTCGGCAATACGATCGTTGATGACAATCTTGCCCTCTGGCCGCTTGCCATCGTACTTGGACCACAATTCGTCCTCGGTAATGGTCTGCTCACCGAATTCTTCACGGGCCACTTCGTAACCCCAGTTACGGAAGGCGCCTTCGGTGAATTTCATGATATTGCCCTTGTGCACCAGCGTGACGCTGTGATGCCCGTTGTCAATCGCGTACTGAATGGCCTTGCGTACCAGTCGCTTGGAACCGAAGGCTGAAATGGGCTTGATGCCCAGGCCGGCACCTTCGAAGAACTCAGCGCCCATTTCCTCGCGCAGGAATTTGGCCAGCTTTTCGTTCTCCGGCGTGCCTGACTGGTATTCAATGCCGCAGTAAACGTCTTCGGTGTTTTCACGGAAAATGGTTACATCCACATCCTCCGGTTTACGCATGGGCGAAGGCACCCCGGCATAGTATTCGACCGGCCGCACACAAGCGTATAAATCAAGTTCCTGGCGCAGGGATACGTTCAGCGAGCGGAATCCACCACCCACCGGCGTGGTCAGTGGACCCTTGATGGCCACGACCAGATCCTTGATCGCCTCGAGGGATTCGGCAGGGAAATAATCGCCGTCGTAAATGCCTGCAGCTTTTTCACCCAGGTAGAGTTCCGCCCAATGCACCTTGCGTTTGCCGCCATAGGCTTTTTCAACGGCGGCATTCCACACCCGCATCGCCGCGCTGGTGATGTCGGAACCGATGCCGTCACCTTCGATAAAGCCGAGTATGGGCTGATCCGGAACCTGCAGGCGATTGTCCTTGATGGAGATTTTCTGGCCGGATTCCGGAATCTTGATATGGCGATAACTCATGGATGTTTTCCTCAATTATTAACGTCGAAACTAATCCGGCATTATACCTTGCAATGAAGATAATCGCTGGTTGATTTTCACACCAATTCACGGTCAACGGGGTACAAATCCGTTCATCACGCGCTTAACATTCCGTTAATCCCGCTTGTGGATAATATGCGCAACCCAGGGGAGCACCGCGATAGCGTCAACACGGCATGGCTACAGCCTCACTGAACAAGCGCTGGACATGGTCAGATATCACCTTGCTGCTGCTGGCTGCAGGCGCGCATGGCTTGCTGTTGTTGCTGCCACTGCGGCCAGCGCTACCGCCTGTTCCCATCAGCCCCGTTGTCAGCGTGCGTCTGCTGCCCTGGTCGCCGGCCGAACCGGTGACCGATAAAGCGGCCGCTGAAAAACCGCCGGTGCCGCCCCCGCTGCCGGCCGTGACAACTCCACCAGCCCACCCGCCATCGCACACGGATGCGGCCTCAAAGCCGGTCGACTCGCTGACTGCGGACGCAGCCGCTCAGCAGTCGCAAGATCCTGAGCAGGACAGTCAGATCAGTTGGTCGGCCAACGCACTGCTGCATGCCATCTCGGAACTTGACAGCAGCTTGCAGGACGACAGCCCGGCATGGCGGCTGGGCCGGCCCATGCGCTCACCAGCGCCGGAGAATTGGCAGCGCGGTACGGGTGCACAAGCCCTGCAGCCCGCCGACAACCTGTTCAACGGCATGACGGTTGCTGGCCAGGTGGAAATCATTGATCGCTGGCGCGCCGCTGACGGCAGCCATAACGTGGTAATTAACCTGCCCAATGGCACCACCGTGTGCGGCCGCGCCCAGGCATTCAACCCGATGCAGCCACTGGTGGAGCCGGTCATGATGTTCCGTGAATGCGGTGGTGGCGGCCCCATGTTGCGCATACCCAGGACCCTGTCGGCCCGCGAGCGCGAACAGCTGAGTGCCGGAATGCAGGAGCCCGCCGGCTAAGCAGCCGGTGGGGCCGGTGATCCGGCCGATGTGCCCACCATCTTCCCGGTTGGTCAGTTTTACCAATTTGCGTGGCTTATCGCCAACTGCCGGCACCACCCGGGTTCGCTGAGCTGCAACCAACCCCTGGCCCACCGCGCAAAGCCTGTGCTGACGGTTGTTCAGGGCATTGTGCGGTACTGCCGAAACTGGCACGAAATCTGCATATCTACAGGCAGGACAGGCACATACGCGTACTACCAGGAGGAATCAGAATGGGAAGTGGAAGTTGCGGAAACGTGATCGCAGCACTGGCGAGTTTGTTCATCCCGGGGCTGGGGCAATTGTTACAGGGCCGCTGGCTGCTGGCCGGGTTCATGTTTGTGCTGACCGCCTTGCTGTGGCTGATCCTGCTGGGCTGGATAATCCACCTCTGGTCGATCATCGATGCTGCATTGTTCACCCCGCCGGCCAGTCGGGAGGCTGCGTATTACCGGCCGGTGCGCTGACGACGGCAGGCGGTGATCAACCCGGTCAATGAGCCGGGTGTTGCCCGCTGCGGGAAGCCGGGTGCCAGCGGGTTTTTCTGTCATACCCCGCCCGTGCCGAGCAGTTCTCACCGGGCACTGCCGGCCGATTGATTTGCACCTGGCCGGCCGGGCGGGCAACATGGCGGGACATGCACCATCCCCCTGCCCATGGAGTCCACAACGTGCCCGCACCATCATCCCTTCAAATACGCGCCGCGGTGGCTGCAGACACCCCGTTGATCCTGAAATTCATCCGCGCTCTGGCGCGCTATGAAAAACTGGAGCACGAAGTGATTGCCACCGAGGACAGCCTGGCGCACAGCCTGTTTGGGCCGCAAGCCGGTGCCGAGGTGGTGATCGCTGAATGGCAGGGTCAGGCGGCTGGCTTCGCGCTGTTTTTCCATAATTATTCGACGTTTCTGGCGCGCCGCGGCATCTATCTGGAAGACTTGTTTGTGATGCCGGAATTTCGCGGCAAAGGCATAGGCAAAAACCTGCTGCAATACCTGGCGGCGTTGGCGGTGGAGCGTCAATGCGGGCGGCTGGACTGGTCGGTGCTCGACTGGAATGAACCGGCCATCGGGTTTTACCGCGGCATCGGCGCACGGGGGCTGGACGACTGGACCCAATTCCGGCTGGATGGCGAAGCCCTGCACGCCATGGCCGCTGCCAGCCAGCAGCCGGAGCCTGGCTGCTGATGTTCTATCAACCCATTTTGTTGCCCTTGCTGGCCCAGGTTGCGCTGACCCTGCTGGTGTGGGCCTACATGTACTATCGCCGCCTGACAGAAATCGGCCAACAGCAGATCGATCCGCAACAGCTTGATACCCGCGAACACGCGCAGGCATTGCTGCGCACCTCCGCCGCACCGTCGGATAACCTGAAAAACCTGTTTGAAATGCCAGTGCTGTTTTACCTGGCAGTGCTGCTATCCATGCAGTTGCTGATCCGCGACGAATTGCTGGTCATGCTGTCCTGGGCCTACGTACTGCTGCGTGCGGTGCACAGCCTGATTCATTGCACCTACAACCGGGTTTTACACCGGTTTACGGTATACTTTTGCAGTTGCCTGGTGTTGTTGCTGATCTGGGCACGGCTGACGCAGTTCATCTTTTCCTGAAGGTGTGAACGCATGAGTAGGCAGTCAGAGCAAAACCCGTCCGGCGGCCTCAGCGGCGGTTGTCATTGCGGCGCTGTGCAATTCACGCTGCAACTGCCCAGCAAGTGGTGTGCCCACTGTCACTGCAGCATGTGCCGGCACGTGCATGGCGCCGGATACGTCACCTGGGCCGGTTTCCCAACAACGCAGTTCAAACTGACCCGTGGTCAGGACCAGTTGCACTGGTATGCCTCATCCGCCGCCGCCCGGCGTGGATCCTGCAAGCTGTGTGGCAGCAATATGCTGTTTGAGTCCAGCCGCTGGCCGGGTGAAACCCACGTGGCGCTGGCGTGCATCAACGAAGCGCTGGACCGTAGCCCCGAGGCCAATGTGTACTTCGATCAGCACGTCAACTGGATGGCCACAGATGACGCGCTGCCCGCGGTTAACCCCTGAGCCTTGACGCGGGCCGTTCCGACGCCTGATGTTGTTGCTCAAATCACGTTGCGAACGCTGCGCATGCCCGTTGCCCGCCGATTCGGACCAGGCCATGATCTGCAGCTTTGAATGCACCTTTTGCCGTCACTGCGTGGAGCACCATCTGCAGCAGGTGTGCCCGAATTGCGGCGGCAATTTACAGCCACGCCCCGTGCGCCCGGCGGCACTGCTGCAACGTTACCCGCCGGCAGATGAGTGACACCAGCGGATCGGTTCCTCACCGCGTGACTCCAGCCAGGCGTTTACCGTGGAGAAATGCTTGCAGCCGATAAAACCGCGGTGAGCCGATAACGGTGACGGATGCGGCGCGGTCAGCACCAGGTGCCGGTTATCATCGATCACGGCGCCTTTCTTCTTCGCATAGCTGCCCCACAACAGAAACACCAGGCCTTTTCTGTGCGCATTCAGTTCACTGATAATGCGGTCGGTAAAACGCTCCCAGCCTTTGCCCTGATGGGCCGCTGCCTGGCCGCGCTCCACCGTCAGTACCGCATTCAGCAGCAACACACCCTGCTCGGCCCAGTGTTGCAGGTTACCGCTGGCGGGTATGGCCAGTCCCAGGTCGCGGTTGAGTTCCTTGTAAATGTTCACCAGCGAAGGTGGAATGGCGCAACCGTCGGGAACCGAAAAGCACAGGCCATGTGCCTGGCCCGGACCGTGATAGGGGTCCTGACCCAGTATGACCACCCGCACCGCATCAAACGGTGTGCTGTTCAGCGCGTTGAAAATCAGCGGGCCGGGTGGAAAAATCACCGCGCCCTGCTGTCTACGCTGCAGCAGAAAAGCGCGCAGCTCCGCCATATACGGTTGGGTGAATTCATCCTGCAGCCGGGCTTTCCAGCCGGCCTCCAGTTGTATTTCTCTTTGCGGTGCCACGTCAGGGGACCTCGTTTATGCCAGTGAAACCGTCAGGCTGCGGCCACATTGGCCCGCATCTCCTGCCCGCCCAGTGTAGCGCCAGCGCGGCGCCGAATCTGCGCCATCTGATGCGCCTGGC
>JBFIHZ010000072.1:0-14168 GCA_041601535.1 Lysobacterales bacterium
AAGATAGCGCTTGATCTGCCATCCGGACCATTTCAGCTCCGCTGAGTTAGGTTCGCCGGCACTATCGTTCAGTTGTAACAGAAAGCTGTGCAAACGCACACGAGGTGGGTAATTGACGCCATGCTCATGGATCCACTGGCGCAGGATAAGCGCCTGGATCTTGCGGTCCTGCTCCAGCAGTGCCGGCAGGGACAGGCTGTGTGGGTCTATGCGTACCCGGCGGAATATGTCGGCCAGCAGTTGGCGAAGTACATCACGGGTTTCCGCCGCATGCTCGGCCGTTTGACACAGGCTGCTCAGCAGCTCCGGCCAGCGTTCTTCAATGGCAGGAAACAGGAATTGCCTGAGGTAATTCCTGTCATAGTCCTGGTTGAGATTGGACGGGTCTTCAACCCAGCTGATTTGCCGGTCACGCAGGTATTGTTCCAGTTGGTCACGCCGGCAGCGCAGCAAAGGCCGGGCTAGCCAGCCGGCGCCCAACTGCCGCCGCGGCGGGATGCTGGCCAGGCCATCCAGGCCGCTGCCGCGCATCAGGTTGAGAAACAGGGTTTCGGCGAGGTCATTCGCGTGGTGGGCGGTCAGGTAGATCTCGCCAGTTCCCAGCAGTTGCTCAACGGCCTGGTAACGAAGGCGCCGGGCTTCCGCCTCGGGACTTTTGCCGGGCGGCAGGTTCAGATGCAACTGCCGTACCGTAAGGGGCACGTTCCACTGCTGGCAGGTCAGTTCACAGTGCCGCTGCCAGTCACCAGCAGTGGTTTGCAGGCCGTGATGGAAATGAACCGCATGCAGCGGGGCGGGCAATTGATCCTTGATGTTGGCCAGCGCATGCAACAAGGCGGTTGAATCTGCGCCCCCGCTGTAACCGACCCAGTATTTCGCAGCACGGGGCAGGCCCTCAAGCTGCTGCAGTACAAACTGGCTGTCAAATTGTGCAGCCTCGGGGCTCATGCCTCAATGCCGGCTTTAATCGTGGTATTCGCCGAAAGATAACAGGCGCTTGTAACGATTATCCAGCAGGCTATCCAGCGGCAGTTTGCCCAATTCATCGAGCTGCCGTTCGATGCAGTCGCCGATGCGTCGAGCGACTTCATCCGGTTCCTTGTGGGCACCGCCCAACGGCTCCGGAATGACCTCGTCGATCAGGCCCAGCGCGGTAAGACGGTCGGAAGTAATGCCCAGGGCAGTTGCCGCCTCTTCTGCATTTCCGGCATCCTTCCACAGGATTGAGGCACAGCCTTCCGGTGAAATCACCGAGTAGGTGCTGTATTCCAGCATATTGACGCGGTCCCCCACGCCAATGGCCAGTGCTCCGCCGGAGCCCCCTTCGCCGATGATGGTGCAGATTACCGGTACCGGCAGCCGCGACATGACTTCCAGGTTCTTCGCAATGGCTTCCGACTGTCCACGTTCTTCTGCACCCACCCCGGGATACGCTCCGGGCGTATCAATAAAGGTCACCAGCGGCAGGCGGAAACGCGCTGCCATGTGCATTAATCGCAGGGCTTTGCGGTAGCCTTCCGGACGCGGCATGCCAAAATTCCGGAACACCTTGGCCTTGGTGTCGCGGCCTTTCTGCTGCCCGATGAAGACGATGGGACGTTGTCTGAAACGGGCCAGGCCTCCAACGATGGCGTGGTCGTCGGCAAATGCCCGGTCGCCATGGAGTTCATGGAATTCATCGAAAATCTTTTCAACATAGTCCAGTGTATAAGGGCGCAGGGGATGGCGGCTCAGCTGGGAAATTTGCCACGGGGTAAGGTCGCTGAAAATACCCTTGATTTTCTGCCGCATTTTTACCTGCAGCCGCTGGATTTCTTCATCCAGGTTGATGGCATTGTCGGAGCCAACATTTCTCAGCTCATCAATTTTCGCCTGCAATTCCGCAATGGGCTGTTCAAAATCCAGAAAATTGGGGTTCATAACACATGCTCGATAACCGGAAGCGTTGATTATAGCCTGCCTGTGGCGCTCGCCTCACGCCCGTAACTGATTTTGCTGCAATCCAGCGTTCCACGGCCGCGTTTGCTGCCGCGGTATCAACGCGGGCGACCAGTTTTCCAGCGCCCATTGCCATGTGCCTGCAAGGCTCAGGGCAGGCGCCTCATGGCCCAGAAACTTCAGCGCTGAGCGCAGCGCTGCAGCCGGAGGCAGGTTACGTACCGGGTCGGAGCCCAGGCGTTTACTGAGCTTGCTGCCATCGTGTAGCGCGGCGACCGGCAAATGAAGATAACCGGGTGTGGACAACCCCAGTTTTTGCTGCAGCCAGATCTGCCGCCCGGTGGAATCCAGCAGGTCGGCTCCGCGAACCACTTCAGTAACTCCCTGGTGGGCATCGTCCACCACTACCGCCAATTGGTATGCCGTCAGGCCGTCTGCGCGGCGGATGACGAAATCGCCGCAGCTGGTTTGCAGGTCTTGTCTCTGCAAACCCTGTACCACATCAGTGAATTCGATCGGTTGTGCGGCGACTTTGACGCGAATGGCGCAGTTTCGTTTCCGGATGCCCGGGCTGATGCCGTTTCTGCACGTGCCCGGATAAATGCCGGAAGCGGGCAGGCTTTTGCGGCTGCAGCTGCAGTAGAAGGCAAGGCCTGAGTCAAGCAGTCGCGTACTGGCCAGCGTGTAAGCTTCCCTGCGGCAGCTCTGATACATGATCGCACGGTCCGGCTCCATGCCAAACCGGCGCAGATCCGCAATAATGCGGTCAGCGCTGCCCGCAACTTCCCGTGGCGGGTCCAGGTCTTCGATGCGTAGCAGCCACTGACCGTTCATGGTACGCGCCTGCAAATAGCTGGCCAACGCGGCGGTCAGAGAACCAAAGTGCAGGTCGCCAGTAGGTGAGGGCGCAAAGCGGCCGACGTAAGCAGGATTTGGAGAGCAATCGCGCATGGCGAAACAGTGTAACGCAGCGGTATGAAACGGTCGCGGCTGACCGGGCCTGGTGCGGGCAATATGGCCTGCCCGCCTGGCCGGTCGGGTCTAGTTCACCCGGATTATTGACCCACTACCTGCGAATTTTCCTTGAGGAATGCACCGGCAATCAGTTTGACGCCACTTTGCCACAACGTGGCCAGGCTGCTGGTATCTGCGACTTCATCCGCAATAACCGCCACTTTGTAGGCTTCCGCGGCCTCGACAATGCGCCCGATGGCGTCTTGATTGGAGGAATTGCCGGTCAGGTTTTCGGTCAGCGAAGGATGAATTTTCACATAGGAAGATTCCAGGTGCTCAAGTAACTGCCGCGTTCTGCGCTCAGGGTCAAACCCGGAAATGGACAGCTTGACCCCCAAGGGTTGCAATTCTTTCATCAAACGCTGCGCGGGTTTCAGGCTGACTTGCGCCGTCGCTGCGCTGATCTGCAGGATCAGCTTGCTGCCTTCCACGCAATGAGCCTGCATTTCTTCCATCAGCCAGCCCGGAAAAGAATAATCAATGATGGATGAATTGCTCAGGCTGATGATCTGATTGTCATTGCTTTCGGCAAAACCTTTAAGCAGGCCGGGAATAATGAACCTGTCGATGGCTCCGGCAAGGTCATTGCGGTCAGCAATTTCCTGATATTTCGCAGGCGCCAGGTCACCTGAGTCATCGCGCAAATAGGTGATGTTTTCCATCAGGTGTTCGCCATCACCGTCCAGGTCAATGATGGCTTGTTGCACCGAATAGAAATCATCGTTGCTCAAGGCATACTTGATACGCTCGACCCACTGACGGTCATCCTCGAACGTGTTGACAGCCATTAATTGTGGGCGGTAGGTAATGGCGGTATTGCCTTTTTCGGCGGCCTCCATCTGTGCTTTCCTGGCACCAGCGATGACCTCGCGGGAGTTGCGCGCCAGTCGGCCCAGAGTAGCAATGCCAATACTGCAGGAAACGGAGATTGAATGATCTTCGATTTCCACCAGGTGGCTGCGGTAGGCTTTAAGCAGCTGGGCTGCACGCTCTTCCACTTTTTCCATATTGGCCTGGTGAATCAACAGCGCAAAACCGTGGTCACTGAGGCGCGCAGCCATGTCCCCTTCCTGTGAATTGCTTTTCAATACACTGGCCAGGTCAGCAACAAAGGCGTCGAATTCACCCACATCCAGTTCCTGCTGGATATCCACGATGCCGTCGGGCTCGAGGTAGAGCACGGCTGCAAGCGATTCCAGGGTGTGCGGTTCCGCCAACTCGGTTTCCAGGCGCTCAACGAACGCGTGTTTGTTATGCAACTGCGTCAGGGAATCAATCACCCGCAAGCGCTCGATTTCAGCCGTCAGTTCCGAAGCGGCATCCAGCTCATGAGTAAGCATCTGGATGCACGGTTCGTCATTAAATTGGGCGGACGAAAAAGTCAATTTGGCTTCAAAGGTGGAGCCATCCGGGCGGCTGACGGTCACCACAGGCGGCTGCGACGGAAAGACGCCTTTGGATAATCCCTGCAGGGTTTTCTTCAGGTCCAGGTCATCCGACTGCATCATCTCAAGCAGGGAAACACCCGCGAGCTCAGAAACATCTTTAACGTGCAGCGACTCCAGGTAGGCACGGTTGGCGTAAACATGCAGACCTTCGTGAATATAGGCGATGGCATCCCGAGCACTTTCCAGGATGAGATTGTAGCGATGCTCAAGTTCTTCGAACTGCCGGCGCCGCTGCAGTTGGCCGCGGTTTTGCTCAAAACCGCCAATCAGCCGATTGACCGTGGCGGTTAACTGATCGGGGCTTTCCGAATGGATAACGGTGCAACTGGTTATCTTCAGGGCATCTGCCAGACGTTCAGGGTCTTTTAAATCGCTGTAGAGCGCAAACGGAATGTCATACTGGTGCGCCAGTGAACTGACCTCTTCCAGGCTGGCCGAGGCTGAATCAGGATTGGCATACAGCACCATCAATGGCAGCTCCTGATCAATGGCCCGCTTGATCTCGGCTACTTTGATTGTGTGTATTACATGAATTTTGATTCCGGAGTTTCTTAGCTGGGAATTGATTGCTTCAGCCAGTTCCGGTGATTGATCCGTGACAAGGATGTTCATGCTTTCCATAGCGTTGTGCTCTCCGATCCCCAATCCTTTGGAAGATTTTTAACACGTTTATCTACCTAAAATCAATTAATTATAGAAACAATTGAAGTTGGTTTCCCGGTTGGTGGATAAACGCTTAGGCTTTGATTATGACCGATAACTCAGTGGTTTAACAGCGAAACCCCGCACTCTCCGTGTTCACGGCGGCTGGCGGGCAGTACAAGTGCAAACTAGCACGTTAAAATCAGATCAATCATACGAAAAAATATACCTGTATTTATGTTCTGAAAAAAATTCCACTCGATCGGGGCTCGAGTATGCTGTTGGCACAGCGGAATTCGCGTTAGAATGCGCTCTTTGTTTTACGGGGACCTTGTCGGTTCGGCGCACCGCAAGCGACAGGCACCGTATCAGTGGAGAATTGAATGGCGAGTTACAGCACCAGCGAGTTTCGCGGCGGCATGAAAATCATTTTGGATGGCGAACCGTATAACATCGTTGAGAATGAATTTGTAAAGCCCGGAAAAGGCCAGGCTTTTAACCGCGTGCGTGTGCGCAACCTGAAAACAGGGCGCGTCATAGAACGCACCTTCCGGTCCGGCGAAAGTGTTGAAGCCGCGGATATTTTTGAACTGGATGTGCAGTACCTGTACAACGATGGCGATTTCTGGCACTTCATGAACCCGGAGACCTTTGATCAGCACGCCTGCTCCAAAGAGTCCATGGGTGATAATGCCAAGTGGCTGAAAGAGGAAGATATCTGCCAGATGATGTTGTACAACGGCGAACCGCTGAGTGTGACGCCACCCAACTTCACGGAACTGCGCATTGTGGATACCGATCCCGGTGTGCGTGGTGATACTTCTGGTGGCGGCGGCAAGCCGGCCACCCTGGAAACCGGAGCGGTGGTCAGGGTGCCGTTGTTTGTTAATGTCGATGAACTGATCAAAGTCGATACCCGCACCGGAGAGTACGTATCACGCGTAAAAGAGTAAGCCCGGTTTATCAGGTTTCGCCATGAAGCGAGAATCCGCTGCGGGTGCAGTCCAGGTGATCTCGGCGCGGTTTATCGTGCCGATAAGGCCTGCTGGTGTGGTACTGGAACAACATTGTGTGGTGGTTCAGGGTGACCGCATCCAGTCGGTTATGCCGCGTGAGCAGGCGCGGCAGCAATACCCCGCAGCGGATTTCATCAACTTGGGCCAACATGTGCTGTTGCCCGGCTTGATCAACATGCACACGCACTCACCCATGACCCTGTTGCGGGGCTATGCCGATGACCTTGATTTACATGCCTGGCTGAACGACCACATCTGGCCGGCGGAGAGCCGCCATGTCAGTGCGGAGTTTGTCGCCGATGGCACCCGTATCGCCGTGGCGGAAATGCTGCGTGCCGGTACCACCTGTTTCAACGACAACTATTTTTTCCCGGACGTCATGGCTGATGTGGCTGTGGCAACCGGCATGCGTGCGGTGATTGGGCTGCCTGTGATTGAACTGCCAACGGCCTGGGCTGCCGACACGGAAGAGTACCTGCGCAAAGGGGTTGAACTGCTGGAGCGTTGGCAGGGCCATGACCGGGTTTCTTTTTCGTGGGCGCCGCATGCGCCGTACAGTGTGTCCGATAAGACCCTCATGCAATTGCGTGAACTTTCCCGTCAGTATGATGTGCCCATACATATGCACCTGCTGGAAACCTGCTGGGATCTGCAGCACTCCATGGAACATCACGGTGAGGAGCCATTGGCGCGGCTGGATCGCCTGGATGTGTTGAACCAGCGATTGTTGGCGGTGCACATGACGCAACTTTCGGCTGCTGATATTGAGTTGCTGGCGGATCGTGGCGTCAATGTCATTCACTGCCCGCAATCCAACCTGAAACTGGCCAGTGGGTTTTGCCGTGTTGCCGACCTGCAACGCGCCGGAGTCAATATTGCCATTGGCACGGATGGGGTGGCCAGTAATAACAATCTGGACCTGCTGGCTGAAGCCCAGACCGCGGCCTTGCTGGCCAAAGGCGTGGCTCGCGATGCCAGTGTTGTAACGGCCTTTTCCGCCCTGGAAATGATCACCATCAATGCGGCGACGGCGCTGGGGCAGGGCGACCGGCTGGGCAGCCTGGAAGCGGGTAAACTGGCAGACCTGGTGGCGCTGGATCTTGACGTTGTTGAAACCCAGCCTTTATATAATGTTATATCCCAATTGGTTTACGCAGCATCCAGCAGCCAATTCACCGATGTTTGGGTGGCTGGCAACAGGGTTATGGAATCGTCAAATCTGACCACTCTGCAGCTGGACCAGATACTCGCCACAGCAGCCAAATGGCAGCAACGGCTGGCTGCGCCAGTCGACCAACCAACCGTCTCAAGCCGGACGAAGCATGCACACTGACGATCTGCCAAATCTGGATGCCGCTGAACGGGACAAGTTTGATGCAGTGGCGGCCTCCTGGTGGGACCCTGCTGGTTCGTTCAGGCCGTTACACGAATTGAATCCTGCGCGGCTTCGGTACATAGCCCAACGTTGCGATTTGTCATCCGCCCGGGTGCTGGATGTCGGCTGCGGTGGCGGCATACTGTCTGAAGCGCTGGCCAGCAAGGGAGCCCGGGTTACCGGGGTGGATATCGCACCCAAAGTATTGCAGATTGCCAGGATGCACTTGCTTGAATCAGGGCTGGAGGTTGACTACCAATTGTCCACGGTTGAGAGCCTGGCGGAGTCTCAGCCGGACCGTTTTGATGTGATTACCTGCATGGAATTACTTGAACATGTCCCCGACCCGGCTTCGACCATCAGCGCCATGGCCGCACTTCTGAAACCCGGGGGACATTTATTTTTGTCCACGCTGAACCGCACGCCAGCGGCCTGGTTGCTCGGCATCATAGGAGCGGAGTACGTGGCCCGCATTCTGCCCAGAGGCACCCACCGCTATGACCGTTTTATCAAGCCATCGGAGTTGGGCAGTTGGTTGCGGCAGGCCGGACTGAGCGTTGCGGATTTTACCGGGCTGCATTACAACCCGCTGGCGGGTTCGGTGCGCCTCGGTGGAGCCGTGCAGGTCAACTACCTGGCGCATGCGCACAGGCCATCGGCATGAGCCGTGTTGCTGCGGTGCTGTTTGATCTGGATGGCACCTTGCTGGATTCCGCGCCTGACCTGGTGGCTGCGCTGAACTGGGTTCGCCAGCAGGAAAATCTGACGGCGCTGCCGGTGGAAGAGATAAGCCACCACGCGTCGCGTGGGGCGGCCGGCTTGTTGGCTGCTGGTATGCCGGCCGCAGGGCCGGATCGTTTTGAGGCATGGAAAGCCGAGTTCTTGCGGCGTTATGCCGAACATCATTTTGTCCACACCCGGCTGTATCCTGGCATTCAGGAGGTGTTGGACTATCTGGCCGGTTCCTCCATTCCCTGGGGTATTGTCACCAACAAAGTGGAAGCGTTGACCCTGCCGGTATTGCGGGCGGCGGGTCTGCTGGATGCAGCGGGATGCGTGGTTTGTGGCGATACCTGTTCGCGCAGCAAGCCCCATCCAGCCCCGGTCGAGCTGGCCTGCAGGCTGTTGCGTGCGGCTCCACAACGCACCTTGTTCGTGGGTGATGACGTTCGCGATTTACAGGCCGGAAAGTCCGCCGGAACCCAGGTGGCGGCCGTGCACTACGGTTACGGCTCTGGTGAATTTACTGCTGACCATCTGGCCGGTAGCCTGTCCGTACATCATCCCGCTGACCTTGTTGCCTGGCTGGAAGCGCAGGCATGATCGTTATGCGCAAGGAAACTCAAGCGGAATAGACCAGACCCATGTCCAGTTATACCGATGTCTTACAAAAGTTCATGTTTGAAGACCTGCCAGTGAAAGGCAGCTTCGTGCGCCTTGAATTGTCATGGCAGGAAGTTCTGCGGCGCGCTCAGCCCGACGCCCTTGCGGTTCCCTATCTGGGGGATACGCTCAGCGCAGCTGCATTGCTGACCAGTAACATAAAATTCAAGGGTTCGGTGCAGCTGCAAATCCAATCCAGCGGCCTGGTGCGCCTGTTGATGGGGCAGTGCAGCCATGATGGCAAATTGCGCGGTATCGCCAGGCTGAATGAAGCACCTCCCGCCAATGCAGGCCTGGTCGAGCAGGCGGTACTGGCCATCAATCTTTCTCCGGCCCAGGGCAGCGCACCGTATCAAGGTATTGTGGGGATATCCGATCAGGGACTGATCGCCTCGCTGGAGCAGTATTTCCGGCAATCCGAGCAGCTGGAGACCCGTTTCTGGCTGGCCAGTGATGCTCAGGGATGCAGCGGCTTGATGTTGCAGCGCATGCCGGGTGAAACCCTGGACGGCGATGGCTGGAATCGGCTGCAGCTTCTGGCCGATTCAGTTTCTCCGGCGGAGCTTCAAAGCCTGAGCGCGGAAAAATTGCTGCATATATTATTCCATCAGGAATCCCTGAGGTTGTTTCCCCCCGCAGAATTGCAGTTTTCCTGCACCTGCACGCACAAGAAAGTCTCGGGCATGCTGCAGTCGCTGGGTGAAGCAGAAGTCATGGACATCGTTGAGCAGCGCGGGGAAGTTGAAGTCAACTGCGAGCATTGTGGCAAGGCCTACACCTTTGACCGGGTTGACGCGGCCCGCTTGTTCACCAGCCAGGACGTGACTCTGTCCACCGACAGTCACTTACACTGAATGGACCAACCAAATACGACCACGGCGCACGATGATCAGGCCTATTGCTGGCAACAGATACTGCGCATTCGGCCGCACTACCGTATTACACGCCCCTATATTGCATCCGCCGATGCCGATCGTTTACTGGTATTGAATGCACTGTTCTGTGCCCTGGAAGAAACGCTGAGTGGCACCAGCGAATACCGTGTTGCGGAACTCAAGCTGGCCTGGTGGGGGCAGGAGTTGGTGCCTGACCGGGTGGTTCACAGCCAACATCCCATAGCCCGGGAGCTGCACCGTTGCGGCGCATGGAAGATGATTTCACCGCAAGGCATAGGCGAATTGCTGCGTTCCAGCCAGCTACGACTTGACCCCGCGGCGCCGGCGGACATGGGCGCGCTGAAGGGCTTGGCTGCCTCCATCGGGCGCGTACACTTGCAACTGGAGATGGCCGTAAGCCAGGCAGCAGGGTCTGACACCGGGATGGCTGATGCTGACTGCCGGCTTTATGGCTTGATGCAGTTGCTGCGGGAAAGTGCCCGCAGTCCCAGATTGGGATTCTGGTGGATTCCAATGAACCTGCTGGCCCGCTACAGCCTGGTGCGCGAGGACCTGATGAATCAGGCTCATGGCCCCGCAGTTACCGCATTGATGAAAGACATTTTGCTGGATGCAGTGCAGGGCAAGCTTGCCACCGGTGGTGCAAGCAAAACGTCAAAGCACGGGCAGCAGCAAGCTGAGCGTTTGGCCCGTAATCAGCGGGTTCAGCTGGCCGTCTTCAGAAGGCAGGTAACGGAGCTTTTGGGAAAGCACCCTCGCACCTACGCGGGGCAATTGGGACAAATCCGGCTGATGCAGGTGTTGCTGGGCTGGAATGCCGCCCGCAAAGAGTGATCAGGGAGCAGCAGCATCATGAAGAAAAGCGAGCAAAAATCCACGGTAATCGGAGGCTGTCATTGCGGCCAGGTGCAGTTTGAAATACGCATTCCGGACACGGTCGTGGTGCAGCGCTGTAACTGCTCCATTTGCTCGCGCAGCGGGTTTGTTCACCTGATTGTCGCAGCTGGTGACTTTAACCTGATTCGTGGTCAGGATTCCCTGACCGAGTACCGTTTTAACACCGGCCAGGCCAGGCACCTGTTTTGTTCTCGCTGTGGCGTGAAATCTTTTTACGTTCCCCGCTCCAACCCGGACGGGTACAGTATCAACCTCCTGTGCCTGCAATTACCCGCTGGAATTCAGGTTGAGGCAGAAGACTTTAACGGACAGGAGTGGGAGCAGAATGCCGCGCGGTTGCGTCACTTGTCGCTTTGATGCTTTGGGAAGGTATATCCCTGATGCATTGATTGTCAGTCATCGGTAATCACGTCGGGCCCCTTTCCGGCGGTTTTCTCATACACTCCTTTGCCCGATTTGCGGTATTGCGTGAACCCGTGTTTTTCGATATTGGATGGTTCCAGGGAAGGACCCGATTTCGCCAGGTTGGGGGCAGATATGACTCTGCGCACAACCGCGCCACACCGCGGACATTCGGTTAGGGCCGGGGCAGTTATTTTTTGCAATTGATCAAAGCCTTTGCGGCAATGGGCACAACCCTGTTCTGTTTGCGCCCGGTATTCGTAAAATGGCATTTTGCTGATCTCGTTTAGTGGCAGTTTACCCAGTGACCGGCAGGCGGACGCCTGAAAGCAGCCATCAGAAGTCTTACCGTTGGGCCCGGTACGGCATGCGTTTTCACAGTGTACCGTTCATGCCCGCTGAAGCCGGTACAGTGACGTTCACGCCAGCGAATCAATGTGTTCATGCTCCCGGCCGGCACAACCGGACGCCTGGTGTGCTTGAACTGTTTTGGCATGGCCTGGCCTCTATGATCCATCGCAGGGTGTGAACAGCTTCAAGTATAACCAATCATGCAGTTATTCCTCACTGGTAAACGCCTGATCCGCCCTGTGAATCCTGCAGCGCAAACAATACAGGTTGGCGAAAACTTGAATTGGTGGGCAAAGCCGCTACACTTCCGCACCTCGTCCAATAAACAACCGAAGCACGATAGTTGTTGCAGTTTCAGGGCGGACTGAACAGGGAATGGGCCGACATTGCACGCTTCAAAATCGAAAAAAGTATTACTGATTACCGGCGCTGCTGGCGCCCTGGGTGCGGAGTTGTCGATGGCGGCCGCAGCGGCTGGCTGGCAGGTTGTGCTGGTGGACAAGAATAAGCCCGGCTTGAACCGCCTGTACGACCGTATCGACGCACTGCAGGGGGCTGCGCCGGTGATGCAGTGCCTGGATTTGGCGGAATTTACACCGCAGGTTGGCGAACAGCTGATCAATGCCTTGCTTTCCGGGCCCGGCAGGCTGGACGCACTGGTGCATTGTGCTGCGGCTTTTGACGGGTTGCAGCCGCTGGAGCATGTAAGCCCGGACGTGTGGTTACGTCAGGTCCAGGTTAATCTGAGTGTGCCCTGGTTGTTGAGCAAGCAGTGTTTGCCGATGTTGCGGACGTCCGGTCACTCCAGTCTGATCTTCATCACTGAGGATCTGCCAACCGTCAGTGGAGCCAATTGGGGTTGTTACGGCATTTGCAAGTCGGCCATTGATGTCATGGCCGGGCAATTTGCTGGTGAGCTGGCCGGATCGGGGGTCAATGTCTGGGCAATAAACCCCGGACCGATGCAATCCCAGTTACGCGCACGTGCCTGGCACTCGGAATCACCCGCCACCTTACCGCGGCCCAGCGTGGCAGCGGAGCGCATCCTGCAACTGATTTCGGGTGCCGCAACGGCGCCCAGCGGGCCGATTGATCTGCGTGAGAAGTGACGCACGAACGGGCCCGCTGTTGGTAAAACGGCCATGGCCGCTCTGTAATACAAGCGTGCGAGTGCGGTAGGGTTTCGTGTTGGCGGGGTAGAATGTACCTGTCAGAGACAGCGGGCGCTGGCATGCACACGGCAGCATACAGCGTTTCAGAAATTTCGCTTAAGTCATCACGCCCCACAGGCGGCATCGGTGACAATCAAACAAGGGAAGGGCAAATGTCAGACGATTTGTTTTTGAAAATAATCAACCGGGAAGTGCCCGCGGATATTGTCTATGAAACAGACGAAGTCCTGGGTTTCCGGGATATCAACCCGCAAGCGCCGGTTCATGTGCTGATCATTCCAAAAGTACACATCCGCACCATGGATGACCTTGACAGTTCTCACCGCGGGGTGATTGGTGCCATGTTTCTGGCAGCTGCCGAAATTGCGCGCAACGAAGGGCTAGCCGATGACGGTTATCGTGTGGTGATGAATTGCAAGCAGGCGGGTGGGCAGATGGTGTATCACATCCACCTTCATTTGCTTGGGGGCAGACAGATGCACTGGCCCCCCGGCTAGTTTTCCTTAACCTTTAACACCGCAACCCTGGGATTGCCCCAGGAATCAGCAGCATCCAGTTTCGTCCATTCCTCAAACCACAAAGTGCCCCTGCAAGGTGCAGGGGCCAATTGTGCTCGTTGGATTTAGCTCATAGCGTTCATGCAAATTCTCGGGTCAAATGCTTACCGTGAACGGAAATCCCTGCCTGGGTCAGGAATGGCTCCGCCAACAAACCGGTCATTGCAAAATCCGGTATCACCAATCACCGGTACATCGTCAAATGCAACGACAGGCACGCTGTTGGTATCCAGTACCGTCACAGCGGCAGAACCGCATCCCATGGACACTTCCATGGCCAGTCCGGTGCCATTGGGCAAGGTGATGGTGATGGCTTCGGTGCCGGTTCCCCCTCCTGCGATAAGGACTGATGAGCCAGTACCACCCCCCGCTATTTGTGCTGATGAGCCAGTGCCTCCTCCCGCAATTAAAGTGGCTGAACCAGTTCCGCCCCCTGCAATTTGTACAGAGAGTCCCGTTCCGCCCCCGGCAATTTGCGTTGAAATTCCAGTGCCGCCTCCTGCAATCTGCACTGATGCACCGGTACCCCCACCCGCAATTTGTAGGGATGATCCTGTACCGCCACCCGCGATCTCGGCCTTAGAACCCGTTCCGCCTCCTGCAATTTGAATTGCTGATCCCGTTCCACCACCCGCAATCTCTAAGGAACCCTCGTTTGATGTGAGAGCGACTTCCGTCAAACTAAGGGTTGCAAATGAACCGGTGATTGTAGCAACACCAGAAAACACACTGCCATCAATTATCCACGAAACCGCTAACTTGTTGTTGCTGTTAACAAGTTGAAGATTTCCTGTTGGCTCTGGTGAATCAGCGATCGCGCTTGCGGATACAACTAAAGCCAAAGAACAGGCGATAAGGATTCTCCGAATACCCGTGCCGGATTTCTCGATACCAGTTCCTGATCTCTCTATTCCGGTGCCGGATTTCTCAATGCCGGTGCCGGACTTCTCAATGCCGGTACCGGATTTTTCTATACCCGTACCCGACTTTTCTATCCCTGTGCCATCCTTTTCAATTTTCCAACGAGACATAGTACTGCTCCTTACTCTTAAGGTTGAGGCCGGGCCGCGGACAATT
>JBFIHZ010000073.1:0-13976 GCA_041601535.1 Lysobacterales bacterium
GCGAAGCATCACGGTGCGTCCAAACCCGGGCAATGAATCGATCAGGATTTTGCCGCTTTCTGGCAGATCATGATTTCAGTCGTCGGGCTTTCCCTCAAGTACTTCACCAACAGCGACTCAAGCGGATACAAAACGGCGCCGAGCAGGTAGCCCAGCCATTCGCGCCCTCTGACGTGTGACATCACCCATTGCCAGGCCCGGGTGATGGATTCGTGCTTCACATCAACAGGGCAGTTCATCAACACCAGCATGGGCCTACGGGTGATGATGGTAAAACCGGCGTCACGCACCCGCGCTTCAATATCGCTGCGTGTTCTGGCCTTCCAGTAGGTTTCATGCTGTTTTTCCGGCCCATGCAGGAAGTTCTCCGAGAACAGGAAATATCCTCCATCTTTAAGCAGCAGGGAAATATTCTGTAGGGCCTGCTGATACTGGCCGTCGTCCGCAATGTGGTAGAGCACATCGAACGCGCTGATGATGTCAAAAGAGTTTGATTCAGGAAGATCGGACGAATCAGCGATATCCCCACAGTGAAAACCGGCATCCGGCAGCAAACGCCGCAGCCGGGCAATCGCGTGGTCGGCAATATCAATGCCCGACACATCCTGGCAGCCCAGCGTCTTCCACTCCCTGACGTACACCCCGATCCCGCAGCCTACATCAAGAACGCGTGCCTGCTCGGGCGGTGTGTTGAGCAACCGTGCGGCGCGCCGAAACACCTGACGGCGAACCTTGTAGATCCATGCATTGAAATTCACACCATACGCCGGCATGCCCACGCCGTGGACACCCCAGTGACGTTGCAGCCGGTCATTCCAGAACGCACCTTGCGCAGCGGTCTGCGATGGAGTGGTCGAATCGGCAGTCGGGGAGGGTTTCACCACGGGACTGAGTCCTTTTCAAACGGTGAGGGGGCCGGGAAATACCCCTGAAGAAAGCGCGCAAAATGCTTCTGCACTAACCGGCTGGCCCAGCCCTCGTCCAGTTCATCGTTAATACAGAAAAACCTGGGTTGGACCCGCTTCAAATAACGGAAAGTTTGCCAATCATGAAAGGGGCGAGGTGTCAGTGTGACAAAACTGTAGTCACTGGAACCCGAGCGTATGGACCGAAGCTGATGCATTGACCGCCGGTTCGCCAAACCGAACAGGTAGCTGCTGTACACGATGCGCAGGACAAGGTCTTCGGCGCAGCGAAAGGGATGGGATGAGGTTTTCCCGGCTGCGGAAGATAGTATTGCCCGAATTTCCGCAAGCATTTCGCGATCATAAAGCTGTGGCGTATGGGCCGGCAGAACCGCAAGCCGCTGAAATTCCGGCAACTGCTCCAGTACCCTGCGGGTGTGAATATACGACTGGTCATGCACACTCGACGCATCATGCGCGGAGGGAAACTCGACGTCATCAACATAGACGTATTGGCCCCCGTCGGGGGTCAGGTAGTCGCTTCTGGAAACGGGCTGCCCGAGAAAGACATCATCATTGAAATACAGAAAACGTTTGGAAAGGCCTGGAATCCTGTGCAGCTGCATTTCAATCGCATTGCTGTTGAATGTCGGCAGGTGAGCCACATCATCGAAGACCACATCATGCGTGACCAGGGCAATTTTTTCATGTGACGTGTCCAGCCACGCGGGCACCTGGCCATTGGTCAGAATGTGAATGCGGCGTATCCAGGGGGCAAACTGGTGCACTGACCGCAAGGAATAGCGCAGTTCGCCGTTGTCGCGGAAGCGATGTGGCGCAACGCTGTTTTTTCTGCTCCCGGAAGTCTGGTTGTCCAGTGCCTGCTTATACTGCGTTCGAAATGCCGGATCTTCCCCGTCAACCCAGAGATAGACCGCATCGATTTCCTCTTCGGCATCGGGCGGTGCCCCTTCTACGCCTGATTGCGAACCTTCCAACAATGGCGTTGCCTGGATCATCGTTGCGTCCGGCGGAATCCGCCGTGCCGTTTCATCGTATGTCGAATCTTCACTATCCCTATGTTCCGCACCTGGTCAGGTGATCACATGGCTCACATGTCGTACACAACCACCAAAGTTATGGTCAGTGTTATCCAGATAATAATCGCCAACGGCAGCCCGACGCGCACGAAATCACCGAAGGTGTAGCCTGCGGCGTTCATGATGATGAGGTTGGTCTGGTAGCCCATTGGCGTAACAAAACTGAGGTTGGCGGCGAACAATACCGCCAGCGCGAAGGGCTCCAGCGGCAGCCCCAGGCTTTGCGCAATACCCAGGGCGATTGGTGTGCCGATAACGGCCGCGGCATTATTGGAAACGATGTTGGTCATGATGCCCATCATCAGCATGACCCCGGCCAATACCACCCAGGGCGGTGCCCCGAAGGTCAGCGCCACGAACCCGTCGGCAATCAGGTCTGAGCCGCCGGTATTCATCAGCGCCGAGCCCATGGCCAGCGAGGCCACGATGATCAGGATGACCTTGCTGCTGAGGGCATTCAGCGCTTCACGCCAGCTCAGGCAACCGCTGATGATCAGCACCAGGCAACCCAGCAGGGCGCTGGCTTCGATGGGCATGATCCTGAACGCGGACAGCGCCACCACAGCGATCATCACGCCGAGGGCCAGCGGGGCCTTGCTGGTGGTGGGCAGTTTTACGCCGCCGTCCAGCACCAGGAAGCCCGGCGAGTGTTTGAGGCGGTCGAGGTCCTGCTTGCCGGACTGCACCAGCAACACATCGCCAGCCATCAGTTCCGTCTCATCCAGCCCAGGAGTTCTGCGGCCGAGTGAATCGTGCAGGCGGTGCAGGGCGAGCAACTGGATGCCGTGTTTTTCGGTGAGTTGCGCATCACCGATGGTTGTGCCGATCAGCTCCGATCCGGGCGTGACCACCACCTCTGCCACCATGCGCCACTGTTCTTGCAGGGGGTGCTCACGGTCGACCGTGTGACTGCCGGAATACAGTTCACCACCCAGGCGCGCGGCATGCTCGCGCAGGCGGTCCTGGGTGTCGATCAGGTTGAGCCGGTCGTTGACCCGCAACACGGCGTCGGGCAGGGGCATGAAGATTGCCTTGCCTCGCTGGATTGATTCCACCTTGACGGGTTCCTCCATGCGCGCTCTGGCGTGCGCCACGGTCTTGCCGACCACGGGGCTGTTGGGGCCCAGCCGGATCTGGGCGGTGTAGACGCGCGCCACCATACGGTCGCTCATCGGTGCTTCGCGTTCCGGTAGCAGGCGGGGGGCGACCAGCCACAGGTAGGGAATGGCGAAACAGGCGGCGATGGCCACAACGCCAATGAAATCGAACATCTGCAATGGCGCCATGCCCATATCAGCGGCGACCGTCACAACCAGCAAGTTGGTGGACGTGCCGATGGTGGTGGCCATGCCGCCGAGTATGGCAGCAAAGCCCATCGGAATAAGCAGGGCGGAAGGCGCCGAGCCGGTACGCAGCGCCACCCCCATCAGTATCGGCATCATCAGCACCACAACCGGGGTGTCGTTGATAAACATGCTGAGTAACGCAGTGATCAGTATGGTGAGCAACAGTGCCATACCGGGGAAGATGCGCCACAAGCGGGTCAGGATGCGGCCGATGGGCTCCAGCGCACCGGTGCGTATCAGGCCCTCACCCACCACCATCAGGGAACATACGGCGACTAGCGCCTTGTGGCCAAACCCACTGAGGAACGTGCTGGGCTGTAATTCCTTGCCGGCCGGGTCTGTATAGGGGAACACCTGGAAACCCACCAGCAATGTCACCAGCACGAACAAGGCAGTGGATTCAAACGCAATATTGGGCCGGGTGAACATCACCAGGCTGGTGACGATCAGCACCATGACGAAGAAAGCATGCGGTTGGGAGAGTACTGCTTCGATCATTTCACTCTACCGAAAAATATGGCTGTGCAGACCGTTTTCCGTAACACAGCCACGATGGTGACCAGGCTCGAGAACCCCATATTCGTTGGAATACTCAGCTCATTCAACCAATTTCGGTACGGTGATAGCTGCGGTACAGGACGAATTTGAGGCTATTTTCCCGGCAGAATAGGCAATCAGACACGCTTTGGGGTCAGAGAAAATCGACCGAGTACACGGTCGAATACGTGCGGAATCAGCCTGTTGCCATAAAGGGCAAATTCCTGTTGCAGCAGGACAAAATCAATGAGCTCAGAGTGGTTTTCTCTGAACCTGTTCAGTGCTTGATCATTTCTTGCCGGCTGCTGCCCGGATGACCGCTGCGGCACAATACCCCGGCGCGCCTGTCACGCCGCCGCCCGGATGCGTGCCGGCGCCACACAAGTAGAGTCCGCTAACGGGCGTTTTGTAGCGCGCCCAGCCCGCCACCGGCCGCATAAAGAACAACTGGTCCAGGCGGATGTCGCCGTGGAAGATATTGCCTTCGGTGATGCCGAAGCGGCGTTCCAGGTCCAGCGGGGTGATGATGTCGCGCCCGACCACGGCGCCGGGTACGTTGGGGGCGTAGCGGCCGATGATTTCCACCACGCGGTCGCCAAAGGCTTCGCGCTGTTCGTCCCAGGTGGTGCCGCTCAGGTGGTAGGGCACGTACTGCACGAAGCTGGTGAGGACGTGGTGGCCGGGGGTGGCAAGAGCCGGGTCGATGGCGCTGGCCAGCACGCAATCCACCCACAGGTCGTCACTGATCCGGCCCTGCTGGGCGGCGTTGTAGCAGGCCTGGGCCTGGTCGAAAGTGGGTACCAGGGTGTAGAGCATTTTCTGCAGCGGCGGTGCATCGGCGGGCATGCCGGTGACGCGGGGTTCCTCATTCAGCACCAGGTTGACCTTGGCGCTGGGGCCGTTCATCTCGATCGCTTTGACCTGCTGGATAAATTCCGGGGTCAGGTGCCGCGCTTCGACCAGGCTCAGGAAGGTGCGCTTGGGATCGGCGTTGGAAATCACCGTGTCGGCGCCCAGTTCGTCGCCGTTGGCCAGGATGACGCCATTGGCTTTACCCCGCTTGATGCGGATCTGCCGCACCTCCACGCCGGTGCGGATTTCCACACCCTGGTCGCGGCAGGCAGCCGCCATGGCCTGGGTGATGGCGCCCATGCCGCCGATTACATGGCCGGTAAAGCCCTGCCGGTTGTCTTCGGCGTTTTCTTCCTCGCCGCCGCTGAGCAGGTGAAACAGCAGGCCCATGGCGCTGCCGGGATCGCGCGGACCGCCGTGTTTGCCGTACAGGTTATTCGCCAGGATCAGGCGTTTGACGTGCTCGGAGACAAAATACCGGTCCAGCAGCTGTTGCAGGCTGCCGGTAAGAAAAGTGATCAGTTCGCTGAGCTGTTTGCCGTTCAGGCCGCGCATGCGGTTGCCCACGCGCAGCACTTCCAGCAGGCCGGCCAGGCCGGTGGCGTTGGTGTTGGGCGGGGGTTCCAGGAAGAACGGCTGTAAATACCTGGCCAGTTGCTTCAGCTCATCATCCAGCTTGAAGAACGCGGCGGCGTCGCGGCGGCTGTAACGCGCCAGTTCGTCGTGGGTGCGCTGTTCGTCGGTCCACCACGGCAGCACGCTGCCGTCTTCAAAGGCCACCTGGATGCCGGGGTCGGCGGCGATCATTTTCAGGCCGTGCGCGCCCAGGTTCATGTCGCGGATTACTTCCGGGCGCAACATGCTGGCCATATACGATGCGGTGGAGACCTTGTTGCCGGGGGCATTGACCGGGTCGATTTCCTCGGTAACGGCGCAGCCGCCCACCACTTCGCGGCGTTCCAGCACGCAGGTGTTGATGCCGGCTTTGGCCAGGTAGAACGCACAGGTCAGGCCGTTGTGGCCCGCGCCGATAACAATGGCCTGGTACTGGTTCACCTTGCTGAATCTGGCCCGCGGGGCGCTGTTGCGCCGCTCAGTCTTCGGCATGAGGCCCGATCCGGTCGTGCACGTAGCGGCGGATGTCCAGGTTCCAGTCTTCCATCGGCGCATACACGCCACGCTCATGCACGCGGGCGCTGATGCCCTGTTGCACGCGCTGGCAGATGGCCCAGTCCTGCTGGTTGACGATGTGCCAGAAATCCACCGCATCGCTGGGATCAAAATCGTCCTTGTCCATCTCGAACGGTTCGAACAGGAAGTGGCAATCGATGATGGTCTTGCCCGGCCCCCGGGCCTGCAGGATGTAATAGGTGACGTGCTCCCGGGCCAGGCTCATAAACAGGTTGGGGTAGACCAGTTCGCCTTTGTGGCGTACCTGTTCGTCCTCGTTCAGGCCGGGGAAGCTGCGGCGGCTGCTTTCGCCGCTGAACGTGAAAGTGGTGGCGCCTTCGCGGTGCGGCACGCCGCGGTCCCAGTCCAGCCCGGCGCCGCCGGCTTCGCGGAAGGCCGGCACGATGCGGCACAGTTCGGGGTGTACCGGGCCGCAGTGGTAGCACTCATTGTAGTTTTCGCACAGCACTTTCCAGTTGGCGTCCACCTCGTAACGGATGCTGCGGGCAATGCGCAGATCGGCCAGCGGATAGCGCTCGAAGCGCCGCTGGGCCACGCCGATGGTGTCGGCGAATGGCGGCGCTTCATCGGGGGTTAGGTTAAGGAAAATGAAACCGCCCCAGGTCTCCACCCCCACCGCGTGCAGGCGGATGTCGTCGGGATTAAAGCTGCCGGGTGCCGCGCCGGCCTCACCGGTGCTCAGGTGCGGTGCGCGGGTGAGCTGCCCATCCAGGTTGTAGGTCCAGGCGTGGTAGGGGCAGATGATGCTGCGCCGGTTGACCACGCCGCCTTTCAGCGCCAGCACGCTGTCATCATCGTCCGCGTGGGCACACAGGCGGGCGCCGCGGTGTCGGCAGACGTTGTAAAACGCGCGCAATTCATTCTGCTCATTACGCAGCAGCAGGATAGATTCGCCGTACAGGTCCAGCACCTTGTGGTCGCCGGGCGCGGGCAGCTCTTCTTCGCGGCCAGCGCACACCCACTCACGCATGAAGATATGCTCTCGTTCCAGTTGAAAGTACTTGTCCTTCAGGTACCAGCTGGAGGGCAGGGTGGGTTCCAGGCCGGCGATGACATTGGTTTTGAAGTGGGTGGACATGTGGTTTCCCTTTCCTTTTGCCGGTCCCGCAGCCGGATCGAAGGCATATTGTGACCAGAAACCCTGCGGGCCGCCAGTCGGGCCGCCAGTCGGGCCGCCAGGCAACCGGTCAATCCGTGCCCTGCTGCGGCCATTCGATGGCGCGGCCGCCCGGCTTAGCCCTCGCCGGACTGACGTTTTTTCTTTTCCAGTGCCTCGCGTGCCAGCTCCACCAGCCAGGCCGGGCCGCTGGTGCCGGGTTTGTCGGGCAGGCAGATGATGGCAATCTCGCTGCCCTCGGGGTATTGCTCCCATTTGTCCAGCGAAACGCTGGCCGAACGGCGGTAGGTTTTACCGTCGGGGCCGGTATAGGTAAAGGCCAGACGCTTGTTGGATTGCATGCCACCGCCACCGCTGGTGCTGCTGGTGGAAATGCGCTTGACCACGGTGCCGGTCACCGGCACGCCGCGTTCCGCCAGCTGGCGGAACGCCAGGCCGCGCCAGATAACCACGCCGATAACGGCGGCAATGATCAGCAGCGCGGGTAGCCAGATGGAGGTCATGATTCTCTCCTGGTTGCAATGCGGATTCAGCCAGACTGCCCCATGGGTAACTGCCCATATCAGCAGCCCTTGTCAACTACCCTTGCCAGCAACGTTAGCCATGCCAGGGCATGATTACCCGGCGGTGTGGCGTGCGCAAGGCACCGCTGCAAGGGCATCCGGTCAATTATGAATACCACAATGCGGCCTTGCTGATCCAGTGGCCGGTAGCACCAGCGGTTTGCATGCCTGGATCAGGGCTTGATCCGCATGCGTAGCAATCTGCCGCCAATTGTGCCGCCTGGCGACTTGCTTCATGATGGGGTGGCGCCGATTGCCAAAAAAGAGCCGCCGATGAACGAATCAAGCGAACCACCGCACACGTCCGCCGGGGCGGATTCAGCTGCGCCATCCGCCAGCCCGCCATCTTCATCCGTCCCGCCAGCTGCCAGCCGGACCAAAACGCCCGCAACCGCGGTGCGCTGGCGCATCCTGGCCATCCTGATCTTTCTCAGCTTCGTGTCTTATTTGATGCGCGGCAACCTTTCCATCGCGGCGCCCACCATGATTGCCGACCTGCAGCTGACGGAAATCCAGTGGGGCTGGGTGATGGCTGCGTTTCCGCTGGGCTACGCGCTGTTCCAGTTCCCCGGCGGACTGGCGGGTGACCGGTTCGGGCCGCGCAAGGTTCTGACCTTTATCACCGTGGCCTGGGCCGTGCTGATTGCCATCACCAGCCTGGTGCCGGCCGGCGGGGTGGCGGGGGTGAGCTTGATCCTGGGGACGCTGGTACTGGTGCAGTTCCTGGTGGGCGCGGCGCATGCGCCGGTGTTTCCGGTGGTCAGCGCCACCATTGAGCGCTGGTTTCCGGTGGGCAGCTGGGCCTTTCCCAATGGCCTGAGCAGTTCCGGTCTGACCCTGGGGCTGGCCGGCACCGCCTCGCTGTTGCCCTGGCTGATCGGGCAGTACGGCTGGCGCGGCTCGTTCCTGCTGCTGGCGCCGGTGGGTCTGCTGGGGGCGGCCCTGTGGTGGTGGTACGGGCGGGATGAGCCGGCCGCGCATGCCGCGGTGAATGCTGCCGAAGTTGAACTGATTGAGCGCGGGCGTGATGAACTGGATATGACGCCGTCAGCCAGCCCGGCCTGGCTGCGCGTGCTGAAGAACCGCAATGCGGTGTTGCTGATGCTGAGCTATTCCAGCATGAACTTCGTGTTTTACGTGGTGTTCAGCTGGGGATTTTATTACCTGGTCAAAGTGCGTGGCTTCGAGGCGCAGGAAGCCGGTTTCCTGACCTCGGCGCAATGGATTTTCGCCGGAGCCGGCGCGGCGCTGGGCGGCTGGTTTGGCGACTTCCAGTGCCGCAAGCTGGGCCTGCGCTGGGGCTACCGCGGGGTAATTTTCATCAGCATGGTGATTTCAGCCGGCCTGTTGCTGGGTGTGGCTTATACGCCCAGCCCCTACCTGGCCGCCGCCATGCTGGGGCTGTGTTTCTTTTTCAACCAGACCACCGAAGGCCCGTACTGGGGCAGCAGCATCGCCATTGGCGGCCGCCACGCGGGCGCGGCCGGCGGGCTGATGAATACCGGTGCCAATCTGATGGGTTTTATCAATGCCTTGCTGCTGTCGGCCGTGGCCGATGCGCTGGGCTGGCAGTTGGCCATCGCGGTGGGCAGTGGTTTTGCCTTGCTGGGCGCCGGCCTGATCCTGCTGGTCAAAGCGGATGAGCAGATTGACCAGTCGGACTGACCCTTCGGTTTAAACGGCTCAGTCCGGCGGGCAGCCTGTTCCGTCTGACCGGCAGGCCGGCTTCAGAAGCTGACGTTGATTGAGCCCTCAATCGGAAACCGCTCTTTGTCCATCAGTGGATGACCGGAGCCTTTAAATGTCATTTTCAGCTCGCTGGCGCTGAGCGCCTGGAACTCGATGGTGCCCTCATCGAACAGCACGCGCCAGCGCATGCGTTTTTCACTGCGCCCCTTGTTGAAGAAATTCAGGTCAATGCGGATTTTGTCGTTGTTGTCGGCGGGCAGGGTAAACACGGCCGGAAACTCGGTGGGAATGGCGAACTGTTTGATATTCAGGTTCAAGCTCATTGGCGTTTCATCCTGGGTCAGGTAGAAACGCAGTTCACCTTCTTCTTCCTTGACCGTGCTGTTTACCTGGTTGATGACATCGGCCACATGGGTGGTGCCTTCCATGCTGACCACGAAAGCGGCGTCACTGGTAGCAGCGGCATCAGCATCAACAGCGTTATCCGTTTCCGCCTGGCAGGCGGTGGTGATCAGCACTAAAAAAATCAAAAGGTGTTTCATGGTTATGCTTCCTGCTTTTTGTTGTGCCCGTACCCTAACGGACCGGCGTTGCAAATCCAAGCCTCAACCCCACAGCGCGGCCTCGGGGGGCTGGATCACACCGTTTTCAATATCCAGCGGTGGATCGCGGTCGGTGCGCTGCCACAACGGTCCGTCCAGGTCGGTGAACTGGCAGTGCTGCGCCACCACGAAACCGGGTGCCATGGCCAGCGAGGAACCCAGCATATTGCCGACCATCAATTTCAGGCCGTTTTGCCGGCACCAGTCCACCATGCGCAGCGCCTCACTGAGGCCACCGCATTTGTCCAGCTTGATGTTCACCATGTGGTAGCGGCCGGCCAGACCGGGCAGGTCGCCGGCGTGCTGGCAGGATTCATCGGCGCACAGCGTGACCGGGTAATTGAGCCCGGCCAGCGCCTCGTCCTGACCCATTTCCAGCGGCTGTTCCAGCATGCTGACGCGGCATTCCAGCAACACATCCATCATGCGGTCCAGCAACTCCATGCTCCACGAGCCATTGCCGTCGATGATCAGGCCGGCGTCCGGGCGGGCATCGCGGATGGCGCGCAGCTTTTCAGCAGTATCGTCCGCACCCAGTTTCAGCTTCAGTATCGGGAACTGCGCGTGCAGCAGCGCTTCGCGGGCCATATCATCGCCGTCGCCCATGCTCAGCGTATAGACGGTGGTCACCGGTTGTACTTCCATGCCCAGCATCTGCCATACACGCCGGCCCTGCTGCCGGGCGCGCAGATCCCACAGCGCACAATCCAGCGCGTTGCGGGCACCGCCGGCGGGCAGCATTTCGCTGATGGCGTGGAAGTTCAGGTTGTGATTATGGCCTTCATTGCGGCTGCGCCGTTGCCGCGCACCGGGGCTGTTCGGAGGCTTGCGTTCAATTTCGGCACGCACGGATTCCAGCTGCGCGGCCATGCTGTCGGCGGTCTCACCGAGGTAGTCCACGCCCAGCGCCTCGCCGCGTCCGCGCTGGCCGTTTTCGATCAGCACGGCGGTGACAGTTCGGATGTGCGTGGTGGTTTCGCGGGCGGTTACAAAGGGCTCATGCAAGGCCCATTGATCAATCTGTATGTCTAGTTTCATTTATTTTCATTCATGAATTGAATTTCTTGTAAATGTGCAGCTTAAGCACAGAAATCACTTGATATATCAGCTACAGCCCTTTAGTGAAGCCATTCGCAAAAATATGCCCGCAGCGGCCCGGGGCTGCATTGAGGGTGGATTTACGCGTGTTTCGGGATCAGTTTTCCTGTGTCTCCCGGCGCAGCACCACCCCGGGGTATGCACCAGCGGCGCTGCCATTTTCCAGCACCCGCTGGCCGTTCACCCATACACCGCTGAAGCCGACACTCAAGGCTTCGGGCTGCTGCGGGGTGGCCCGGTCGGCCACCGTGTCCGGGTCAAACAGCACCAGGTCGGCGGCCATGCCCGGGCGGATCAGGCCGCGGCTGGTGATGCCCATATGCGCTGCGGCCAGGCCGGTCATTTTATAAATGGCGGTTTCCAGATTCATGATTTTCTGTTCGCGTACATAACGCCCCAGCACGCGGGCATACGATCCGCGGGCGCGCGGGTGCAGGTCCACCAGTGCGCCATCGGTGCACAGGTTGGTGTGCGGCCATAACAGCAGGGTGTGGATGTCGGCTTCACTCATACTGGTGCCGATAATGGCATCGGCCGGCTGGCCGGTTTTGGCCTGCACGGCCAGCGACTCGGTGATCAGGTCAATAAACGTGGTTACCGGATCGCTGCCGCGCAGCCCGGCAATCTCTGACAGGGTTTTTCCTACGTATTCCGGTTGCGGGTCGTATTGCGTCATCCACAAGCCATCGGGCGGGGCCAGTTCGCTCAGTGCAAAGGCCACCTCCTCGCGGTCGGTGATGTCGCGTTCAGGCAACAACACCAGCAGGTTGGATTGCCAGTATTCATAGGGGTAGATATCCGCCGTAATGTCGATGCCCTCGGCGCGTGCCGCATCCAGCCGGGCCAGAATTTCATCGGCCCGGCCCCACAGGCTTTTCATCGCCAGCTTGAAATGCGAGATCTGCACCGGCATGCCGGTGGCGCGGCCGATGGCGATGATTTCCTCGATGGCTGCGGGCAGCTGGCGGTCTTCGCTGCGCATGTGGCTGATGTAACGGCCGCCCTGGTCTGCCGCCACCTGTGCCAGTTGCAGCACCTCGTCGTGGTCCGAGTAGATTCCCGGGTCGTACTCCAGCCCGGTGGCCAGACCCAGAGCGCCGCTGCCCATTTCGGTCAGCATGATGGCCTTCATCTCTTCCAGTTCTTCGCCGTCGGCCACGCGTTTGTAATCCGGCCCCATCACCGCCTCGCGGATGGTGTTATGACCGGCATAGCTGGCCACATTGACCGCTGCCGGGTGGTTTTGCACGCGCTCGAAAAAATCTGCCAGCGGGAAGGGCGATGAACCGTCCTGTCCGGCCACGATGGTAGTAATGCCCTGGCTGACCGCGGGCAGCGCCTCGGGGTATTCGAACAGGTCGCTGTCGGCATGGCTGTGGGTGTCGATAAAGCCGGGGGCCAGAACCTGGCCGCCGCCGTCCACCACGGTCTCGCCGGGTTTCGCCTCAAGCGCGCCCACCTCCAAGATGGTATCGCCCGCGATGCGCACCGCACCCGGGGTTGGCGCTGCGCCGCTGCCGTCAATCACCAGCACATTGCTGATCAGCCAGCTCGATGCCTTGTCCGCTGCAGCTGTGTCTGCCGCCGACGTGGCCGCTTCATCACGTCCGCAACCGCTTAACGCGGTAAGCACCAGCGTCATCGCCAGCAGCCGCGGCAGCATCAGGGCAGTGCGCAAAAGCCGGGAGGTTTCGTTTTGCCGGGGTGGACAAGTGGCTGCAAACATTGTGATGGTTTCCTGTGTGGGTATTAAGCGTAGTTGGCGCAGGGCTCAGCCCGGGACATGGCCCGGGGTGTGGCTACAGCAAATCCTTCAAACGGTAGTACAGCATGCCCAGCGCCACCAACTGGTTACCAAACGCATTGCCGCCGGGAATGCGGATCTGCGGCATTTTGGCAAACAGGTCAAAGCGTTCCATGGTACCGCCAATGGCGTCGGCGACGATTTCACCCATGACGTGGGTGGCGTTCACGCCATGGCCGGAATAGCCCTGGGCATAATAGATATTGTCATCAATGCGGCCCACCATCGGAATGCGCCTGATGACAATACCAATGCTGCCGCCCCATTCGTAATCAATGCGCACGTCCTTGAGCTGCGGGTAGGTTTTCAGCATGCGCGGCAGGATGGATGCCTTGATGCTGGCTGGCACCCGGCCGGAGTAATTGCAGCGCCCACCGTACAGCAGACGCCCGTCAGCAGACAGGCGGTAATAATCGATGATGTTGTTCAGCTCGCACACCGCCAGGTCTTGCGGGTTGATCTCCCGCCGCACCTCTTCAGGCAGCGGTTCGGTGGCAATAATAAAACTGCCGGCCTGGAACGTACTGCCCCCGAGCCGCTGTTGTTCCAGCCGATGGAACACGTGGCCAGCCAGAACCACCGTATCGGCATCAATGTAACCCTGAGCCGTTTCCACCCGGGGCGTACTGCCGTGGCGGATGTTGATGACCGGTGACTGTTCAAAAATCAAAGCGCCCAGTTGCTGTGCGGCGCGCGCTTCACCCAGCACCAGGTTCAGCGGGTGCAGGTGGCCATTGCGCATGTTTAACAAGCCGCCGACATAGGCGCTGGTACCCAGCGTGTCGCAGGTTTCCTCGCGTGACAGCAGGCGACATTCCCAGGGGAAATTTCGTGCTTGGAGTGTGGCCAGCTCGGTTTCCAAATCCCGAACCTGCCGCTGCTTGCTGGCCACGTCCATATAGCCGCTTTTCAGGTCACAATCGATCCCGTACCTGGCGACCCGGTCGATGATGATTTCATGCCCGCGCCAGCGTGCTTCCCACATGGCGTCGGCACCCTGTTTGCCAAAACGTTTGGCAATCTTGCCCTCACCGCTGATGCCGCCGATCATCTGTCCGCCATTGCGTCCGGAGGCGCCCCAGCCAATGCGGTTGGCTTCCACCACCGCCACCTTGTAACCGCGCTCGGCCAGGGTCAGGGCCGAGGCGATGCCGGTGAAACCGCCGCCGATA
>JBFIHZ010000074.1:0-13972 GCA_041601535.1 Lysobacterales bacterium
ACCGCGACGCCGTGGGCAGCCTGATACCCGAGAAACAACATCGCAAGGCGCTGCGCCGGGTGGATTATTACACGCGCAAATGGGGCAACCTGGCGATCGCGGACAACGTCCAGCGGGGCGCCCGGCAGGAACTGAGAAATTGCACCGGCTCACGGCTGGGCACGCGCTGCGAAGAAGTCTATGCCATGGAAATGCCCAAATTCTGGGGCATCAATCCCGGCAATGGCGGCGGTTCAGGCGGTGATGGCGGAAGTGCCGCGCCTTCCGGCTCGGTGGCCTCGGCTGTGGGTAACGGCGGCGGCGGTGCGCAGCTGGACATGGCCTATTACCAGCAATTGCGCAGCAAAATCCGCGAAATGAACCGCTATATCGAAGAAAACACCGGCAAAGTGGAACTGGGCGAATTCGAAGTGCTTGAAGATCAACCTGCGCCCAGCAAGGGCGAAGACAGCCGCTAAACCGGATCCGGCGTCAAACCACTCCAGCGTGACAGCGCCCGCCAGCCGGGCGCTGTTTTGTTCCGCCTGCTGCGTGCGCTGCCGCGCCTGCTGATGGTTTCTGGCAGGTGCGGGCCAGTCGTCACAGCCGGGACCGCTCAGCACGTTCAACCCGCCCGGTCAAAACAAACGCCTGTGGTTGCTGTAGGTGGCAGGGGCCGCTCAGTCTGCCAGTGCGTCCTCGACTTCCTGCAGCCAGGGCTGGTAGTTCTCCCAACCGCCGGCTGGAGCCAGGTCGGATGCCAGTTCGATATCAAACGCCTGCTCCACCGCCCCATCCCAGGGCAGCGCCAGTTCGCTGATCACGGTGCGCAGCACCCCGCCCGGATCCTGCTGCAACTGGCTGACGTCGACATCAATGTAATTCAGCGGCACCGAAGCACGGCAGCGCTGCAGTAATTCCTGTTGCTGCTGGTAGCGCCGCACTACCTTTTCCAGGTCGCGGTAACCGGCCTGCAGCCAGGCCACAGCTAACTCCCGCACCGCGTGATCCAGCACCACCATGTGGGCCTGGGGAAACAGCCTATAGACGGTGGGAAACGCTTCCACCGGCAACCACAGGCCGTCAACGGTCAGCGTAGTGCCGGCTTCGGCATTAAGCTTTTTCAGGCTTTTCCAGTATTTGCGCCTTGCCAGCTGGATCTGCGCCGAGGTCATGCGGTTCAGCGGGCCCTTGCCTTGCGGGTGGCTGATCAGCAGCCGGCGGTCTTTCTGGTCTGACAGGGCACCACCCACGCTGCATACCGCCGGGTGTGCGGCCAGCGCGCGCAGCAGGTCGGCGCGCCCGGAACCGGGCCAGCCGAACACAAAGACCGGCTCGGGCCGGCCATCCTGCGGCGGTTGCGGTGGCCAGGACCAGGCCACATCGCGATCCATGGCGGTTTCCGCCGGCTCATTCACTTCCAGTTGCAGCGGCTTTTCCGCCCGCAGTGTAATCAGTTCGGGTTCGCGCGCGTCCAGGCCGGTGAACTGCTCCCAGGCGGCCTGGTATTGCCCATTGCGATGCAGTGCGGTGGCCAGCAAGCGGACCGTGTCCTGCCGCTGGGCATGGCTGAGATCAGGCCGCCGCTGAATGCCACGCAGGTAATCTATGGCGGGCTCCAATTCACCCGCCTGCAGCAGTTCACGGGTGCGAAACAACACCGCGTCAACCGGCGGCGGATCCAGTGCCAGCAGGCGCTCCACCTGGTCATTGGCTGCCTCTTTCTCACCATGCGCCAGCAGCGCACGGGCCAGTAACAGCCGGGCACGGTGGTCCGGTGCGCCGTCACTGACCAGCGGCCGTAACATATCCAGCGCGCCCGCTGCATCGCCTGCGCCGATCTTGGCTTCCGCCAGCAGCCGCACCATGCGGTCTTCATCCGTGGCGCCGTCCAGCCGATCTTTCAGGCGGTAGATCACCTCGGCATAGCGGCCCTGTTGCAGCAGGATCGCGCACAGATCCAGCAGCAGGCTTTCTTCGCCCTGGGTCAGACGCAGCGCTCGCAGGTAGGCACCCTCGGCCTCCCTTTTACGCCCCAGCGCCTTCAGTGCGCGCGCCAGTCCGCTGACCGTGGCGGCGGTTTCCTCGCCCAGGTCGAGCACCTTGCGGTAGCGCCTGGCGGCCTCGGCGTGGTGGCCGCTTTCCGCCTGGGCCTGGGCCAGCAGCTTGAGCACTTCGATGTTATCCGGCTGCTCAGCCAGAACATTCTCGAAGCACTGGATGGCAAAACCGCTTTGTTCGGCCGCGAGGAACGCCCGGCCCAGGTGTGACTGCGCGGAGATATTCTGCGGTTCTGCGTTGACCACCTGCTGCAGGTAGCCGATGGCATCACTGGTGCGGCCCTGCTCGCGCAGCGCAATACCCATATTGATCAGCACCTGGGGGTTGTCCGGTTCGGCTTTCAGTGCCTTGCGCAAAGCCTGTTCGGCGGCAGCGAAGCGGCCGCGCGTGAGCTCCACCACCGCGATGCCGTTCTGCGCACCGACAAAGTTGGGATCAATTCCAGCCGCCTTGTGGAATGCCTGTTCAGCCTCGTTGAGTTGTTGCCGCCGCAGATGCACTGTGCCCAGCGAGTAATGCAACGACGGGTTGCCCGGTTGCACACGGATGGCGTGGTTGAGCAGGTCCACCGGCTCGTCCAGGTCGTTCTGCCCCTGCCGCACCAGCGACAACATGAACAGGACTTCCGGGTTATCCGGCTCGTCTTCCAGCATTTTGCGGTACAGGACCTCGGCGGCAGCGAAATTGCCGCTTTCAAAATGTTGCAGCGCTTCTTCAATCATGTTCGGTACCTTGTGCCTGTTGGCGGGACGGGTGGCCGCTGGCTTGCTGGAAGCGGTTCAGTATCAGGTCTTCTGCCAGGCTTTCCAGGCCCCAGTTTTTCAGAAACCCGCAGTGGCCGCCATATTTTGATATCAGGATTTCAAGTTGTGGATTGGCAGGCAGCGTGGAGAAATCACCTACCGGCACCACCGGATCATCTGCAGATGTAAGTACGGTTGACGGCACTTTCAATGGCGCCAGCCGGTCAGCAGCAATGGAATAACCTTCAAAATAACTGTCGGCATCCTCGAATCCGGCGTAGGTGGTGGCCAGAAAGTGGGTACGCGCGCGCAGGCCGCGCACCTTGTCCAGCCGGTCCTGGCCGTACAGTTCCGGGAAGCTGGTCTGCTTGATGCGCAAGGAGCGCGACCACTTGTGTTCGAAATAACGTTCATAGAAACGCACGCCGCTTTCCATGGCATGCATCGAGTTGACCGGATTGATCACCGGACAGACACTGAAAACCTGGCCGATGCGCAGTCCGCAGTCCGGCGCGTTCAGGGCCACCCGCAGGGCAAAATTACCGCCCAGCGAATAACCGGCCAGCATCCAGTTATCCGCCCCCAGGCGGGTTTGCAGATCAGCCAGGGCCTGCACCACCTCTTCCAGCCGACAGGAATGGAAAATACCCGGGTTCAGGTGATGGGTGTCGCCGTGATCACGGAAATTCAGCCGGAAAACGTCAAACCCCGCGGCAAACAACCGCGCGCCGTTGGACAGGATGTAATTGGAATTTACACTGCCTTCCCAGCCGTGCAACAGCACCACCAGGCCGTGGCTGCGGCCGCCCGGCTGCGCCGACAGAAAGCCCTCAAGCCGGATGCCCTCACCACCGTCGAGTACCCAGGACTGCTCGGCCGCGCGCAAGGCCACCGACCAGCGTGTGGCCAGACGGCGGCGCAGCGGGCTGCTGGCCAGCAATGACTGGGCGTGAGCATTGCGCAAACCCGCTGGCGGCAGGAACCGCTCAATGGCCTGCTGCATGTCTGAACCGCGCGGTTGCTGAACCCGCGACGCCGCTGGCTGCTGCGGAGCTGATGGTGAGACCTGGCGCATCATGTCAGGCCACTGGCAAATGCGGTTTCCACCGCGGCCTGCGTCTGGCTGGCCAGCTGGCGGCGTTGCTGCTCACGCGGCTCGATGACCGGTAACAGGTGGACCTGCGCGATACACGATGGCTGACGCAACAGGCGGAAGAAGTTACTGACGAAATTCTCGCCGGGCCGGAAGGTAATGTCGGGATACAGCTGCCCCTGGCGCAGGTAACGGATCATTACCGGCTGCACCGGCACCTGGCATTCGATGGCGGCGGCAAACAAACGCGCATGAAAGTGCTTTACGCCGCCCCCCGGCAAAATGCCACCCTCGGCGAAGAAAGCCACCTTGCGGCCTTCCTGCAAGCGCTCAATCATCGCCGCGGTAACGCTGCTGGCCGAGTCATGGCTGCCACGACGGTGGAATACCGTTTCGCCCAGCCGCGCCAGCCAGCCCGCCAATGGCCAGTTCTCGATCTCGGACTTGGCCACAAAGCCCATCGGCGCGATGCTGTGCAGCAGCTGGATATCCAGCCAGGATATGTGGTTGGCGGCGATCAACACCGGCCCGTCCTGCAGCCGGCCGGTCACCTGGCGGCGTAATCCGAACACGCGGCACACGCGGCGCGCCCACCAACACTGCATTACCCGGTCCAGCGTTCGGTCACCCACCGGTATGGCGCGCACGCCGGGTATAAAGCACAGCAGCGTGACAGGCAAACTGATCAGCAGGTGCACCGCCAACAGGGGAACACGGATTACCAACCGGCCCGCTGCCATCGCGCTCATGCCCGCACCTCAGCCCGCACCGGCAATGGCGGGCCCGCGGTTGATGTACACACTCAGGCGGGAGGAGCAGCACAGGCGTTGCCGCTGATCGCGAATATCTATCTGCCAGAAGTGCATGTTGCGCCCGATTTTCAACGCGGTGCAGCAAGCAGTGACGATACCGTCCCGCGCGCCGCGCACGTGGCTGCCATTGATGTCCACCCCGGTCACCCTGGCTTCCACTTCATCCTGCACCAGCAACCCCGATGCCAGGCTGCCAAGGGTTTCCGCCAGCACCATCGAGGCACCACCGTGCAACAGGTCGTAGGGCTGCCGGGTGCGCTCGTCCACCGGCATCTCGGCAAGGATAAAATCGGGGCCGATGGCGGTAAAAATGATACCCAGGTGTTGCGCCATGTACTGCTTCGCCGGATGATTCAGGGCACACAGGCTTACGCCACACTGGCTGATGTGTTTGTACACGAAGGTGGTCTCGATTCAACACTGCGGAACATGAAAGACTAGCACAGGGCTGGCATGGGCAAAACCGGTACGGGCACCGCCCTGACGCAGTGTTTTGGCTTTTTGGCCAGCATCGGCGAGAATAGGCGCCTTTTGCGGAGAAAGCGGTGAAGCAGTTCCGGATAAACCTGGCAGACAGCGAGCGCAGCTTCGTGGTGAACGAAGGAGAATCCATCCTTGCCGCCGCCTTGCGCCAGGGGGTAATGCTGCCCTATTCATGCAAGAACGGTACCTGCGGCAGCTGCAAGGGCCTTGTGGTCAAAGGCGAGGTGCACTACCCGTTCCACCCGCCCATGGCGCTGGAGCGCTGCGACATTGCCGAGGGCCAGGCGCTGATGTGCCAGGCCGAACCGCTGGAAGACCTGGAGATCCAGGTGCGTGAAATTGAAGCCGTACGCGACATCGAAGTGCGTATGCTGCCGGCGCGTGTGCTGGAGAAAACCCGCCTCACCGACAACGTGGTGCGGCTGCGCCTGAAGCTGCCCCCGGCGCTGCGTCTGCAGTTTTTGGCCGGGCAGTATGTGGATGCCCTGCTGCAGGATGGCAAACGCCGCGCATTCTCCATTGCCAGCTGCCCTTCACTGGAAGATGAAATCGAACTGCACATCCGTCACGTGGACGGCGGTGGCTTCACCGGCTGGGTATTCGACACGCTGAAGGAACGGGATATTCTGCGCTTCGAAGGCCCGCTCGGTAACTTCTTCGTGCGCAATGACCAGCCCGAACGTCCGTTGCTTATGATGGGTGGCGGCACCGGTTTCGCACCGCTCAAATCCATGATTGAGCACCTGCTGGAACAAGGCGATGAGCGCGAAATCCACCTGTACTGGGGCGCCCGCCAGGCAAGTGACCTGTATCTCGATGAATTACCCCAGTCCTGGGCAAAGGCCCATCCGCACATTCACTACCACCGGGCGCTGTCAGATGTGGCCGAAACTGCCGGCGATAATGCTGCAAAGGACTATTACCCGGGGCTGGTGCACCAGGCGGTGCTGCATAACCACCCCGACCTGAGCGGTTTTGACGTGTACATGAGCGGCCCGCCAGCCATGATAGACACGGCCAAAGCGGCCTTCGCGGGCAAAGGCTTACGGGCAGACCGGCTGTACTACGATTCGTTCGAATTTGGTCTGGACGTGCCGGTGCGGGTGCTGGCGAGACCGCACTGACCTGCAACAGCACCAGCGGCCGGCGGTATTCCCCAGCGTTTCAGCTGCGCGTAACGGCCCGGGCCGGGCCCGGACCGTTACAGTTGTAGCAGCCGTCACACCCGGCCGGGCGGTTTACTGTCCGCAGGCCTCGACATCAAAGGTGAAGAACGGCGTGAACTCCGCAGCCTGCTCAAAGGCCGAGTATTCCGGCCGATAACGCCATTTCCAACCCGCCAGATGTTCGTCGGGCACGGCCGTTTCCTTCAGGTAGCGGAACTCGCTTTCCGCCACGCTGAAGCTCATCGGGAACAGCGCATCATTGCGCCACAATTCCAGCGTATAAGCACTGGCATGCGGCATGTCCGGCCAGTCGATCAGCCAACCGTTGCTGCCGGCGCAGAAATTCTCCACCGTGCCCTTATGGCGCGGCTCAACCACCAGCAGCTCGGCCCGCTGCCTGGCCTGGGCGCGTTCGCAATCGGGCACCGTATCGCGCACCAGCCGCTGAATCGGCACCACGCCCTGGCGTGCAATCGACGGAATATCGTAATGCAGTTCGCCGCTGTTGCAGTCATCAAACTCGATGGTGACGGAACCGTAGGCGGCTTCCACCGGCGCCGGATCGCCGGCATTGAACACACCGCCACTGACATTGAACAGCGTCAGTTCGGCCACATTGCCGTCAAACGCGCCCAGCGCGGTCAGCCAGCGCAGGCCTGGCGTGCCCAGTTGGGCCGTGGCTTCCGCTGGCGCGGGTTCGGTGTCATAAGTAAACCATGACATGAACACGCTGCCCTGGCGGGGGAATACATTGAATGAAAAGCCCTGGCCGCTGGTTTCCGGGTTGAACCAGGCATCGTTAAGCCCTGGGTTAATGCTGAAGGACGCATCGTCCACGGTAACCACCGGGCTGCTGGCCTGAGCAGTGGTGGAAGAGACGATACCCACATCGTTCTGACAGGCTTTGATATTGTCCCCGGCAATGCGGGTGATCGGAATCGTGCCCTGTTCACCCACGTCCGGCAGGTCATATTCGATCAAGCCGTTTTTGCAGTCGCTGAACGTCAAAGTCATCGAGCCATACAGGCTTTCTTCCGGTGCGGGCTGTGACTGGTCAAAGGCACCGCCCTGGTTCAGATACACATCCAGCGTGGCGACGCCACGCTCAATAGAGCCCAGTGCCACCAGCCAGCGCTGGCCCGGATCGCCCAGTTCAAACGTCTCACTGCCATCCGGCAGGTCGAGATCATAGGTGAACCAGGACAGGAAGACCTGATCGCTGTCCGGGAACACATTGATAAAGAAACCCTGACCATCGGTGGCCGGGTTATACCAGGCATCGTTCATCCCCGGGGTGATATCAATGGGATGGTTGTCGGCTTGCACCGTCAACTGGCCGGCAAGCGCGCAATTATTCTCCGTATCCAGTTCCAGCACATCCGCATCCACGCAGACGGCCGCCCAGTAGGTGCCTGGCACGACGTTCAGCGGCAAAGACAGGGCTTCCGGGCTGGTGACGTTGGGTGACAGTGCCGGGACATCACTGCTGCCCAGCAGCAAATCATTGGCTGACAGGTCCGGACTGCCGGACAGGATAAAGCGCGCGTTGGTTGCCGAAGCCGCCTCGCCGCCGCGGTTGGTCACCTCGGCGCTTAACTCCAGAAGCTGCCCCGACCGTATACTGGACGCGCCCATTTGCACAGCCTGCACCTGCAGATCCGGCCCTTCGATGGCATCGCAGTAGAGGCTCAGATCATAGGAACCGATCTGGCCCTTGGCCTGCTGCGAAACCCACACATGATACGTGCCGCTTTGCTGCAGTTCGGTTTCGATGCGCGAATTGCCATAGCCCTGGAAGTCGTCATTTTCACTGACCACCGCGCCGCTTGGGTCCAGCAGGTGCAAATAGCCATCCAGATCGGTCCACTTGGCATTCAGTGAGATCAAATCACCGGCCACGCCGCTGAAGGAGTAGGACTGCGCTATATGGCCATTGCCGAGCGGGCCATAATCACAGCCCGACAGGGCCAGCGTGCCGGCCTGGGTTTTGCCACAACTCAGCACACCGCTGGTGCAACCGCTGCCTGCTGATACGTTGAGCAGCGTGCCGACATTACCGGACCATTGCGCCTGGGATGTGCCTGTGCCCGTGCCGCTTGCGGCGGCTTCAGCCTGCTCACCCGCGGCATTGGAGCAGTTGTTGGTGATCAGCGTTTCACCGTCCACCGGGTCGACACATACGCCCACCCAGTAGTTGCCGGCCACCGCGGGCATGGTGACTGAAGCTTGCGCCTCGAGGCTGGCCCCGGGGGCAATGGCGTCAAGTTCCACACTGGCCATGACCGGGTCATCGGCGGATATCTCTGCATCGGTCGACAGCATGAAATGCACTGTGGCGGGAGCGGATGCGCTGCCGCCATCATTACGCAGCGTGGCCGCCAGGCCGATGCTTTCATCTACCCTGACATCGCTGTCGCCGGCTGATACGGCAGACGCCACCAGGTCAGGATCGGCCTGCGAGCCGCACAGCACTTCGACCGCATAGCTGCCGACAGCGCCGCGCTTGTATCCGCTCATCCAGATACGGTGCACGCCGCTGGTTTGCACCGCGTATTCCACCCGCGAATGCTGCTGGCCATTGGTGTCATCGTTGCTGGCAACGATATTTCCCGACGGGTCCTGCAACAGCAGATAGCCATCCACGCCGGTAAAGCTGGCGTCAGCCGCGAGCGAACTGCCGGCATCCATATGCAGCTCAACCGCCTCCGACAGGAAGCCGGTGCCGCGCGGATTGCTGGAGCAGTCCTGGATGTTCAGGCTGGCCGATACCGTTTCACCGCACGAAGCCGGACGCCGCGTGCACTGGGGCTGGGTCTTGACATCCACCCGCCGGCCGGCAGAACAGTTATTGGAAATGGCAGCCTCGCCGGATACCGGCGCGGCACAAACGCCTAACCAGTATGTCCCGGGCGTCACCGGCGCAATCAGCGCACGGCTGACCGTGCGGTTGGCACGGGCTTCCAGGTCTGGCGTGCCGTCCATGGCAATTTCAGGATCTGAACGGTCAATACGCGCATCGCTGGACAGCACGTAGCTGAGCGTGGTGGCATCAGCATGTTTGTCGCCGGCATTGCGCACCTGGGTGCTTAACTCAATAGCCTGTCCGGGCACCAGGATGTCGGCAGCCAGCGACGGCATACTTACTGTCAGATCGGGGCCGCTGGGCGGTTCACATTCCAGCGACACACTGTAGGAACCGGTGGCTCCCGGCTCACGTGAGGTGGCCCACAGTGTATGGGTGCCACTTTCCTGCAGCGTGTACTCGATATGCGAATCAGCCGCACCGGTGTGATTGTCGTTTTCCGCAAGAATGACGCCCTGCGGACTTTGCAGCAGCAGGTAACCATCCAGTTCCCAGTCCGCATCCAGCCACAGGGTGTCACCGGCTGCTCCGTTGACTGCAAACCGCTGGGACCCATACTCCACTCCCAGCGGCCCGCTGGTGCAGGACGTTTCCAGCAATGCGCCGGCCAACGACTGCCCACAACTCAGCACGCTGCTGCTGCAGGTGGAGTCGCCGCCCACGGTAACTTCTGTGGCGGCCGTGCAATTGTTGGTTGGATCCACATCCTCGTTGGTCAGGCAGGCACCAACCCAGTAGGTTCCTGGCGTCACGTCCAGCGGTCCCTGCCAGATTTCTTCAAATGTTGATGCGCAGCAATAGGACTCGGCACCCAGCTCGGTGTCGTCAAGGGAGATCACCGGATCTTCCGACACCAGGTAAACCACGTCAGCAAAGCCCGCGGAGACAAACGTCGGAGGAATGTTCTTCGCTCCCTGCACGGTGATCGCGATGAGGTCGCCGTCATCCAGTACGGTGGGCGTGACGGCAACGATGTCCAGCCTCCAGTCCGAGGTGTCTTCTTTCTCGCTGCTGACCAGCGATATTTCATAGTCTCCGGTGACGTTTTCCTCATTGGTAGTTGCCCAGATGCGATACGTGCCGGTTTGCTGCAGGGTCACTTCGATATGCGAAGCGGAGTCGCTGTGGAAATCATCATTTTCGGCTTCGATGCCACCACCCGGGGCCTCCAGGTAGAGCACGCCGTCCATACTGCCCCATTCGGCATGCACCGGCAGGACTTCACCGGCTACACCCTGATAGGTAAAGCTGTCGGCCAGGTGCCGGGCACCGCGCGGGCTGTCATCACAGTCGGATTCAGAAAACGATGCGGCGACATCTTCCACGCCCAGCGTCAGCGGGGTAGAAGAGCATTCGTTCTGGTTGATCGGGCCCTGCACGTCAAGAACGGTTATCGGTATGGTCGACAGCAAGGTTTCCCGGCCGGCAAGGTCCACCTTGGAAAAGCGCAGCGTGGCTACTTCGTTTGGCTCGGTCTCATCATCTTCATGCAGATGCACGGTAACGTGCCGATCCGTCTGGTTGGTGGCGAACGGCCCGGGCAGGCACCACAGAATATCCAGGTCACCGTAAGTGATGCCCTTGTATTCCAGGTGCAAATCACCGCGCGATTCGTTCAGGCCGAATTCGGCTGAGCCTTCCTGCCGCTCGATGGCGAACCGTGCAACCCAGGTTGCATCAATGCCACTGGCGGCGCAGCGCTGTAGCGCAGCACTGTCGGGTTTGACCCAGTCGTCTACCAGCATGGTGATTTTGAACTGGATTACCGCCCCCTCGTAATCGGCAACCGAACCAGGTTCGATATCCCATGCGGCCGCATTCTGCACGGGCAGCATGGAACAAATCATCAAAATGGAGATGGCACGCATTGCCACCCGGATTAATTGCTTGGGGACCATTTAAATCCTTCTGTCAGTCGGTTTGTAGTACGGGCATTTGCGGCCGACACGTATCGGCGCGAAGCAATCAGAGACAGTGCGTAACATGTCCTGCCGTTCTGCAGGCCGGCTGCTGGTGGCAACGCGGCAATACAGATGTTGACGCCCTCCATGTGTACCGGACCGGACATCAGCTCCGGGTATTGCATACAGGGCTTTATTTCGAGGGAATTTCAACAGTCCCTGTACTCGCCTCATGTGATTAAATGCGCTGGGGGCGGGCGGAGATTACCACAAAACGCCGGCGTACGGGAGCCTATGCGACCAAGCGTCGCCATCACAACTCATCTGCGGCAGGTTTATATACGGACCCTCGCAGGCCGCAAGTCTCAACCTTGAGCCCCATCGGCCCGCTCACCGCAGTCGGGTTTTTACTCTGACCCCAATTATTCTTCCACGGCCGGTTTGGCTGACGGGCCGGCCAGGCGGGCCGGGTCGCCGGGCAGCGATTGGGGCTTTTCACCCTGGCTCATGCGCAAGGCGTTGCGGAAACAGGCCATGGCCAGCTCCAGGTCGCCCTGCCGTTCCAGCAGTTGGCCAAACGAATCGTAACCGGCTATGGACGGCTCCAGTTCCAGGCTGCGAATCATATGATGACGGGCCTTGCCCCATAGTTCCTCGCGGGCGCACAGGCGGCCCAGTGCCAGGTGCAGACGCGCTTCCTCCGGATGATCCTGTAACCATTTCTCGCATTGTTTCATGCGGCGGTTGGCATCGCCGGCAGACGGATCGCCATAAGCCAGCAACAGTTCAGGCGCCCATTCGTGCTTCAGGCTGGTGCGCAGCACCGGCTCACTCAGCTCCGGGCTGCCGAGCTGGGTGGCCTTGAGCGCATAGGCTTTGACCACATCGGCTGACTTTTTCATGCCTTTCGGCAGGCGCTTCCATGCAGCCTGCAGCGCTTCAAGGTCGCGGCACTGGCCCAGCTCCGCCTCGGCGGCCAGGTTTTGCATGGACTCGGCACGCGCGGCACTGACCAGCCCCGACTTCTGCATCAACGGCAGAATGGTCTGCAAGGATTGCCATTTGCCCAGTTGCTGGTAGCAGCGCGACAACAGCTCCAGCACCTGGCTGTGCAGCTTGCGCCGCCGATGCAACTCTTCCAGCAACGGCAGGGCCTCTTCGTAGCGGCCGTTTTCGGTGAGCAGCTTGGCGCGTGTCAGGTCCACCAGGAAACGGTTTTTGCGGCCGCCTGAATCGGCTTTTTCAAGGTAGTATTCAGCGCGCTCGGTGGCATCCTGGCCATCCGCGGCCTGCGCCGCTGCCAGGTAACGTGCGGTGGACTGCCCCTGGATACTGGTGGATTTCTGCAGTGCCCGCTCCGCCGTCGTCCAGTCGCCCTCGGTAAGCGCCAGCAAACCCTTTTCCAATTGTTTCAGCGCCCGTTGTTCCCGCAATCTACGCGCCGACTGCGCCGGCATTTGCCACAACCGCACCAGCAGATGAATGGCCAGCCACGACAGGATCAGGCCCAGCACCAGCACCAGCACGCTCATTTCCAGGGTCCAACCGCGGAAACGGATCTGCACTACACCCGGGTCGTTCAGAAACACCGGTGCCAGCGCGGCGGCCAGCAAAGCCAGCGCCAGTGCAAACAGAAACGCAAACGCGCTTTTCATCAGGCGCCAGCCCCGTCCGGGGTGTCATCGTCGGCCTCACCTGTCGCCTGACCTGTCGCCTGGCCTGTCGCCTGGCTTGTCGCCTGACCGGCGGCTTCAGCTGCCGCCTCAACCGTGTCGTCCGCTGCGTTGTCCGCTGCGTTGTCACCCGCAGCGGCAGCCGCATTGTCCGGTTCGGCTGTGGCCGGGCCGGCAGCCGTCTCGCGGCCCGGTTGAGTGACCGCCGCCGGTGGGGTCGATGTGGCTGCACTGGGCGGCGCCGACACCCCGGCCGCCCGAATGGCCTGTAAGGCAACCCAGGGCGCGCTGATATCCGGCAAATCCGGGTCCACGTTAATCGTTTGCAGTTGCTGCAACAGTGCGGCCGTTTCCCGCGTTACTGCATCATCGGCACGGAACCAGCGGTCCAATGCCTCACTGAAGCGCTGCACCGCAGCGGCAAAAGCCGGCTGGTCATGACGCATGGCTGCCAGCCGTGCCATTTCCACATCCAGCCACAAGCGCTGGCGCACCAGTTCCTGGTCGGCCAGCACCAAAGCATCGGCTTCCACCGGGCTGGTGCGCCGTACCGTGACCAGACTGCTGAGCGAATGCCGCAAGCGCGCCCACCAACCCGCGTCGGCTGGCAAAGGCTGAGCAGCACTTTCCACGCTGACGTCCTGGCCGGTGAACGGTAATTGGCTGACATTCATCTGCAATTGGTCCAGCTGCAGGGTCAGCGCGGCACTATCCAACGGCACCAACTCGGCCAGGCGGCTGCGGGCCGCGCCAATCTCGCGCCGCAAACCGGTGTACATGGGGTGATCAAACGCAGCGATGTGCTGATCGGCAATGGCCAGTGCCTGGTCGGCCGAGCGCATATCCCGGAACAGCTCCAGCCGTTCCTGCGCCAGCCGCAACACGTAATCGATTTCCGCCAGGTCCAGCTCGGCGGCACTGTTCATGCTGCGTGAGGACAGCGCCGCCAGCCGCGCCTCGGCGCCGGCCAGCCGGGCCTGTACTCCCTCGATGGCGGCCTGCATGGTGCGCGACCAGGCGGAGGTTTCACCCTGGAAGGACTGCCACTCGGAACGCTCTGCCTGCAGCTCCCCCATGCCGCGTTGCAGCGCAGCGATGCGCTGGTCCGTGTCGCCGTTCTCATTGGCCGCGATGCGCGAGGCCAGTTGCGCAAAGCGCGTATCGACATCCTGGGAAAGCTGGTCCAGGCGGCTGCTTA
>JBFIHZ010000075.1:0-13494 GCA_041601535.1 Lysobacterales bacterium
GACAGCCCGGCCGCCATGGCGTGCCCGCCAAAGGCCTTCATCAGACCGGGCTGATGCGCATCCACCAGTGCCAGCACATCGCGGATATGCAGACCGCGCACCGAGCGGGCCGAGCCCTTGAGTTGTTCGGCGCCATCTGCTTCAGGGGCAAACGCGATTACCGGGCGGTGCACCGCGTCTTTTACCCGCGAGGCCACCAGCCCAACGATGCCCTGGTGCCAGCGCTCGTCAAACAGGCACAGCGCATTGGGCAGCTGTTCGGCCTGCTGCAACTCGGCGATGCGCTCGCGCACCTGTTGCATGGCCTCCACCTGCATTTGTTCCTGCATGTCCTTGCGCTGGCGGTTCAGCTCATCCAGCTGCAAGGCCAGCGTGTCGGCTTCCTCGCGCTGCTCGCACAACAGGCAGCGGATACCAACGCTCATATCTTCCAGACGGCCCGCCGCGTTAAGCCGTGGCGCCACCGCAAAACCCAGGTCGGAGGCGCTGACGTAACGGTAGTCGCGGTTACCAGCGCGTAACAAAGCCATAATGCCCGGCCGCGCCAGGCCACGGCGGATGCGTTCCATGCCCTGTTGCACCAGCACCCGGTTGTTATGATCCAGCGGTACCAGGTCAGCCACCGTACCCAGCGCCACCAGGTCAAGCAGCTGCGCCAGGTTGGGCTCCTTGCGTGCACCGCTGAACCAGTCCCGGCCGCGCAATACCTGGCGCACACAGCTGGCCAGGTAAAACATCACCCCTACCCCGGCCAGCGCCTTGCTGGGAAACGGATCGCCGGGACAGTTCGGATTGACGATGGCATGGGCAGCGGGCAGTTCCACACCCGGCAAATGGTGGTCGGTAATGATCACCCGGCAGCCCAGCGCGCGGGCCCGCGCCACGCCGGCCACGCAACTGATACCGGAATCCACCGTGACCAGTACATCGGGCGGATCGTCCGCCAGGGTATCAACCAGTGGCTCGGTCAGGCCGTAACCAAACTCGAAGCGGTTGGGCACACGGAAATCGACCTTGCCAGCCCCCATGGACTGCAACGCCAGTACCGCCACCGCGGTACCGGTGGCACCATCGGCGTCGAAATCACCCACCACCAGGATGCGCTGGTCCGTGCAGATGGCATCCGCCAGCATCGTGGCGGCTTCGTCAATGCCTCCCAGTGCTTGTGGGGAAAGCATCTGGCCCAGGCCCAGGTCCAGTTCGCTGGCGCGGGTAATGCCACGGTTGAGATAGACACGCTGTAACACCGGGTGCAGCCCGGCTGGCAGGTCACCGGCCTGACCGCGTGGTTGTCGTTCACGGATGGAGTAACTGGCAAACACGTCAGTGCCGCCCCCCGCGCCCGGCAGCACCAGGCTGGCCGAGCGGACGGCTGATTTTCCAGAAGCGGCGCAGATCGCCGTGCGACACCTGCCAGCCGCTGCCATCACCGCCCAACAGGCACAACGGCAGGTGCCGGCGGCCGGCGGCATCGAATACCGCGCCGACCAGGCGTTCCAGGCGGAGCAGTTCATCCATCGGTGCAGCGCGCTGCGGCGTGATATCCAGCAACAGCGGCAAGGCAGTGCTGCCGCTCAGGTCGAGATTGATGTCCGCGTTCGGGCTGGGCTCCACGGCCAGGTCCGGCTGGTCCGGTCCGGCCGTTGCCGCGTTTTCCCCGCCAGGGAAATATTCACTGCGGCTGGCAATGTCCTGCAGGCCGGCCAGGCCACGGCTGACCGGCTGGGATGAGATCAGTTGCCGGTAGCGGGCCGCCTGCGGCAGGCGCGGCAGTACGCCGCCACCCCAGAACCATACCGAGTTCAGTTCGGCCTGGCCGCGTTCACGCCGCCGCCGGTTGGTGTCACAGGCATGCAGGTCAATCTGGATTTCATTCAGCAGATGCCGCCACGGCCGCGCGGCGGCATGCGCGGGCAATACATCGGCCATGTCACAGCCCAGCGCCTCATCGATGGATGGAAAATCGAAGCCGGGTGCATGCGGAGTCTGCAGTGTCCAGCGCTGCGGATGATCACAATGCAACTGCAGATCATTGGCCGCCAGCGTGGCGGCCACGGTGGCGCGGATATCCTGCTGCTCGACGGCATCGCAGTCATCCAGCCCCTGGCCCAGTACCAGCACCCGTGCCATATCGGCCCTCAGGCTGACCACCTCCACGCGCAGCCAGTACTCATCCGCACCGGGACGGCGGCCGCTGTCGGCATAGCGCGTCAGTGCACCCACTGCCGGCTGGTGGCCGGCTGGCAAGCCAAACAGCTGGCCACGCAACTCATCTGCCGTAGCGCACGCCATGCGCACCGGACGCCCCCGTGCCAGCAGCCGTTCCAGCGCGGGCAAACGGGGCGTATCGCTGGCGCGGGCCAGCAGCGCATGCAGGCGCTCATGCAGCAGCGTGATATTCGCTTCGGTTGGCAGTGTGCTGGTGGGAGACGCGCTGGGCACCGGACGGATCAGATATAGCTGACGTCCACGATCTCGTATTCGCGGTCGCCAGCAGGGGCACGCACCACCACCACATCACCGGCCGACTGCCCGATCAGGGCGCGTGCGATCGGCGAGCTGACCGCGATGCGGTTTTGCTTGATGTCGGCTTCCAGGTCGCCGACGATCTGGTAAGTGGTCTCGTCGCCGGTTTCCTCATCGGCCACCGTAACGGTGGCACCAAAGACGATTTTTCCGCCGGTATTCAGCGTGCTGACGTCGATGATCTGGGCGGTTGACAGGTCGCCTTCCAGCCGCTGGATACGGCCTTCGATAAAGCCCTGCTGTTCACGCGCGGCATGGTATTCGGCATTTTCTTTCAGGTCGCCGTGCGCCCTCGCCTCGGCGATGGCCTTGATGATCTGCGGACGGTCTACTTTTTTCAGTTTCGCCAGCTCTTCCCGCAGGCGCTCGGCACCGTGCAGGGTCAATGGAGGTCTGCTCATGATTATTTTCCGTTGTTCAGGCGGTTTCCAGCCCGCGGTGCAATTGTTGCAGGCTGTGTACCGTGTAGTCTTCTTCGTGGTCCAGTGCGCGCAAGGTCGCCCGGCCACCGGCTATGGTCGTAGAGTAGCTTACTTTGCGCTGCAGGGCTTCACGCCTTATCGAAAATGAATCCGAAATGGCTTGCCGGCCCTCGGTGGTATTGACAATGAAATTGATCTCGTTGTTCTTGATCAGGTCAACCACGTGCGGGCGCCCTTCCATCACCTTGTTGATGCCCTCGCAGGGAATGTGATGGCCCTCCAGAAACTGGCTGGTGCCGCGCGTGGCCACCAGCGTATAACCGCGGCCAATCAGTTCGCGCGCAATGGGCAGCAGCTCGTCCTTGTCCGAATCGCGCACCGACAGGAACGCTTTGCCCGGTTTGGGCAGGCCGTAACTGGCCGCCTTCATGGACTTGGCGCGCGCCCCGCCAAAGCTCCAGGCAATGCCCATGACTTCGCCGGTGGAGCGCATTTCCGGACCCAGGATCGGATCCACGCCGGGGAACTTCATAAACGGGAATACGGCTTCCTTGATGGAAAAGAAATTAGGTACGATTTCTTTTGTATACCCTTGTTCTTTAAGGCTAATTCCGGCCATTACTTTCGCAGCTATGGCCGCCAGCGGCACACCGGTGGCCTTTGAGACAAACGGTACGGTACGCGAGGCGCGCGGATTGACCTCCAGCACATAAACCTCGTCACCGCGCACCGCGAACTGGGTATTCATCAAGCCGATTACACCCAGCTCCATCGACATCAGGCGGATCTGCCGGCGCAGCTCATCCTGGATGGCCGGTGACAGTGAATACGGCGGGATGGAGCAGGCCGAGTCACCGGAATGCACACCAGCCTGTTCGATATGCTCCATGATGCCGCCAATCAGCACGTCGGTGCCGTCACAGATGGCATCCACGTCGACTTCCAGCGCATGGTCCAGGAAGCGGTCCAGCAACACCGGTGAGGCGTTAGACACTTTCACCGCGTTGGTCATGTAACGCTGCAACTCATCCTCGCCATGCACGATATCCATGGCGCGGCCGCCCAGCACGTAAGACGGGCGAACCACCAGCGGATAACCGATTTCCGCGGCCTTGATCTGTGCCTCTTCGATACTGGTGGCGGTACGGTTGGGCGGCTGGCGCAAATCCAGGCGCTGTAACAGCTGCTGGAAGCGCTCGCGGTCCTCGGCCAGGTCAATGGAATCGGGCGTGGTGCCGATGATGGGCACGCCGGCTGCTTCCAGCGGGCGGGCCAGTTTAAGCGGGGTCTGCCCGCCGTACTGAACGATCACGCCGGCCGGCTTTTCGGTGCGCACGATTTCCAGCACGTCTTCCAGCGTCAGCGGTTCGAAATACAGGCGGTCAGAGGTATCGTAATCGGTTGAAACCGTCTCCGGGTTGCAGTTGACCATGATGGTCTCATAACCCGCTTCACGCAGCGCCAGTGCGGCATGCACACAGCAGTAATCGAATTCGATGCCCTGGCCAATGCGGTTGGGCCCGCCGCCCAGCACCATGATCTTTTCACGCTCACTGGCCTCGGCTTCGCATTCTTCTTCATAGGTTGAATACATGTAGGCGGTCGAGGTGGCGAACTCGGCGGCGCAGGTGTCCACCCGCTTGTACACCGGCACCACGCCCAGGCGGTGGCGGGTTTCACGCACCGCGGTTTCAGTGCTTGACAGCAAGGTGGCCAGGCGCTGATCGGAAAAACCCTTGCGTTTGAGCAGGCGCAGCTGCGCTTCGTCCAGGGACTCAAGGCTTTTGCCGCGCACCTGCTGTTCGTGCAGGACCAGGTCCTCGATCTGTGCCAGGAACCAGGGGTCTATCCAGGTGCGTTGCTGGATCTCTTCCAGCGACATGCCCATGCGAAAAGCATCAGCCACGTACAGGATGCGTTCCGCACCGGCTTCGCGCAGTTCGCGCTGCAGCAAGGCCATATTGTTCTCGGCATCTTCCGCCAGCAGGATTTCATCCATGCCGTCACGATCGGTTTCCAGGCTGCGCAGCGCTTTCTGGAACGACTCCTGGAAGGTGCGGCCGATGGCCATGGCCTCGCCCACCGACTTCATCTGGGTGGTCAGCCGCGGGTTGGCCGCCGGAAATTTCTCAAACGCAAAGCGCGGAATCTTGGTGACCACGTAATCGATCGAGGGCTCGAACGAAGCCGGCGTGGCGCCACCGGTAATCTCGTTCTGCAGTTCATCCAGGGTGAAGCCCACCGCCAGCTTGGCCGCCACCTTGGCAATCGGGAAGCCGGTCGCCTTGGAGGCCAGCGCGGAGGAACGCGACACCCGCGGGTTCATCTCGATGATGACCACGCGGCCATTCTCCGGGTTGATGGCAAACTGCACGTTGGAACCCCCGGTGTCCACGCCAATCTTGCGCAGCACCGCGATGGAGGCATTGCGCAGCCGCTGGTATTCCTTGTCGGTCAGGGTCTGGGCCGGCGCCACGGTGATGGAGTCGCCGGTGTGAATACCCATCGGGTCGAGGTTTTCGATGGCACAGATGATGATGCAGTTGTCCTTGCGGTCACGCACCACTTCCATCTCGAACTCTTTCCAGCCCAGCACGGACTCTTCCATCAACACTTCGGTGGTGGGCGAAAGCTCCAGGCCACGAGTGATGATTTCCTCGAATTCTTCCAGGTTGTAGGCAATGCCACCACCGCTGCCGCCCATCGTGAACGAAGGCCGGATGATGGTCGGAAAGCCAATCGTGGCCTGATGCTGCAACGCCTCTTCCAGGCTGTGCGCAATGGCTGCCGCCGGGGCTTCCAGGCCGATCTCGATCATTGCATCGCGGAAACGCTCGCGGTCTTCCGCCATGTCGATGGCCTCACTGGACGCGCCGATCATCTCCACACCGTGTTTGGCCAGCACCCCTTCACGCACCAGGTCCAGCGCACAGTTCAGGGCGGTTTGGCCGCCCATGGTGGGCAGTAAGGCATCCGGCTTTTCGGTGGCGATAATCTGCGCCACGGTGCGCCATTCGATCGGCTCAATGTAGATCGCATCCGCCATATTGGGGTCGGTCATGATGGTGGCCGGATTGGAGTTCACCAGGATGACGCGGTAGCCCTCCTCGCGCAGCGCCTTGCAGGCCTGGGCGCCGGAATAGTCAAACTCACAGGCCTGGCCAATCACGATGGGGCCGGCGCCGATGATCAGGATACTGTTGATGTCCGTTCTTTTAGGCATGGTTACTCAGTCCGCCAGCGCGGAAAATTACGGGTGATTGCGGGTTGCTAAAGGTCATGGCCGGGCTGCTCGGGGTGTCGGCATCAATCGGCTTTGCGCAGCACGGTCACGTTGCTGCGGGCCCCGCTTGCGTCGCTGTACTGCTCCATCAATTGCACAAAACGGTCGAACAGGCCAGCGATGTCGTGCGGACCCGGGCTGGCTTCCGGATGCCCCTGGAAACCGAAGGCCGGTGCATCAGTCAGTTCGATACCCTGCAATGAACCGTCAAACAGGCTGCGGTGGGTAGGCCGGGCGCGCTGCGGCAGGCTGTCTTCATCCAGGGCGAATCCGTGGTTCTGGCTGGTGATCATCACGCAGCCGCTGTCAAGGTCCTGCACCGGGTGATTGGCGCCGTGATGACCAAATTTCATTTTCAGCGTACGGCCGCCCACGGCCAGCCCCAGCAACTGGTGGCCGAGGCAAATGCCGAACAGCGGCAGGCCCTGTTCCAGCAGTTCGGTAATGGCGCTGATGGCGTAATCACAGGGCTCCGGGTCGCCCGGACCATTGGACAAAAACACACCATCCGGTTTCATCGCCAGCACTTCGGCAGCCGGCGTGGTGGCCGGCACCACGCTGACGCGGCAGCCGCGATCGGCCAGCATGCGCAGGATGTTCCGCTTGACGCCAAAATCATAGGCCACGACATGGCGCACCGGTTCGACCATGCGGAAAGCCTGCTCATCCAGATCATAGCTGCCCTCGGTCCATTCATAGGGCTGCGTGGTGGTCACTTCGCGGGCCAGGTCCAGGCCCTGCATGCCGGGGAAACTGCGTGCCAGTTCCACCGCCTCGGCATCACTGATGTCGCGGCCGCTGATAATGGCGCCGCGTTGCGCACCTTTTTCCCGCAGGATGCGGGTCAGCCGGCGTGTATCGATGTCGGCAATCGCGGTAATTCCTTCACGTTTCAGGTAATCCGGCAGGCTTTCGGTCTGGCGCCAGTTGCTGGCCAGCAAGGGGCAATCGCGAATGATGAGCCCGGCGGCTTTGACACCGTCTGACTCGTTATCCTCGTTGTTACAGCCGGTATTGCCCACGTGCGGATAGGTCAGGGTGACCAGTTGCCGCGCGTAGGAAGGGTCGGTGAGAATCTCCTGATAGCCGGTCATCGAGGTATTGAACACCACCTCGCCGCAGGTCTCACCGCTCGCTCCGATGCCCTGGCCACGGAAAATGCTTCCATCTTCCAGTGCCAGTATCGCCAGTTCCGCCAATTTAAACTCTCCGGACATGAAAAACGGGAAAGCCCGTGAGGCTGTTCCCGCTTAGAAAATTAATATCAATTGTAATGCGGCCGCTGACTGATTGAGCCAGCAACGGACGCAATGGCTCTAAGCGCTCAGATTTTATCGAAGCGCAGCACTGCTGTCTAACGCTGATCGCATTTCTTTTTCAACAGTGAGCATTAAAAAACCGAATAACCGGCCTGCAGCCTGCCGCGCAGCCATTTGCGGCTGAGCGGCAAATTTTTCGTCCCTACAGTCCCAGCCAGTCGGCGGCCGTGTACAGGCCCGCTGGCTGGCCGCTGAGCCAGCGCCCGGCACGCCGTGCGCCACGGGCGAAGATGCCGCGGTCCTGTGCTTCGTGACTGAGCACCAGTTTCTCACCGGCCCAGGCAAAACTCACGTGGTGGGTGCCCACGTGTTCGCCTTCGCGGACATCGGAATAGGTAATGTCGGCGGCATCCGAGGGGCGTGCGTTTGTCACCGCCGCGCCCAGCATCAACGCGGTGCCGGACGGCGCGTCCTGTTTCCACTGGTGATGGATGTCTTCGATGTGCACGCGGGTGGACGGATCCAGCGCACGTGCCGCCTGCGCGCACAGGCCGGCCAGCAAGTTAACGCCCACGCTGAGATTGGGCGACCACAGTACCGGTGCCTTCCTGGCGGCCTGCTGCAAGGCTTCGGTTTCCCGCTGGCCCAGACCGGTGACGCCGCTGAGCAGAGCCACCCCGTGGCGGGCGCACCATCCGGCCACTTCGAGGGTTCCCGCTGGCAAGGAGAAATCAATGATCAGATCCGGCAGGGCAGCCTGCCCTTCCAGATCGGCGAGCTGTGCATGGTAGTCCAGCGGGCTGTCCCAGGCGGGCGGCGCCGGTGCGACCACGGCGGTCAGCGCTATGCCATCGCCCGGCTCCGCCGCAGCGTGGATGGCTTCGGCCATGCGGCCGCCACCGTGCAGTACCGTTTTGATGGCTGCAGGGGCCACGTCAGGAGGTCATGCGTTCGAAAAAGTCGCGCACGTTGCTTAACCAGGACTCGGTGCGCGGATTGTGCTCGGTGTTGTCATCACCATGAGCCTGTTCAAATTCCTGCAGCAGCTCTTTCTGCCGCTTGCTGAGCTTCACCGGGGTTTCCACCACGATGCGGCACATCATGTCGCCGGTACGGTGGCTGCGAACGGATTTCACGCCCTTGCCTTTGAGCCGGAACATCCTGCCGGTTTGCGTTTCCGCCGGAATTTTCAGTTTCACCTGGCCGCTGAGAGTGGGAATTTCCAGCTCGCCGCCCAAGGCAGCGCGGGTGAACGGAATGGGCACCTCGCAATAAAGATCATCGCCATCGCGTTCAAAAATACGGTGAGGCCGGACCCGCACCTCGACGTACAGATCACCGCCCGGCGCGCCGGTCATGCCGGCCTCGCCCTCACCGGACAGGCGGATGCGATCGCCGCTGTCCACCCCGGCCGGGATTTTCACATTCAGCGTGCGGGTTTCACGCACCCTGCCCTGGCCATTGCAACTGGGGCAGGGGTTGCTGATGCGCTGACCGGCACCCTGGCAGGAGGGACAGGTCTGCTGCACCGAAAATATGCCCTGCTGCATGCGTACCTGGCCGACACCGCCGCAGGTGCTGCAGGTATCTTTCTGGCCATCGCGCGCGCCACTGCCGTCGCAGGTCTTGCACTGTCCCAGGGTGGGCACCTTGATTTCCCGTGATACCCCCTGAACCGCTTCTTCCAGGTCCAGTTCCATGGTGTAGCGCAGGTCAGCGCCCCGCTGCCGCTGCTGACCACGGCGGCCGCCGCCGAAAATATCACCGAATATGTCGCCGAATATATCGCCGACATCCCCGTGAAAGCCCCCCTGCCCACCTCCGGCGGAACCGTCAACAGCGGCATGGCCATATCGGTCATAAGCCGCCCGCTTTTGCGGGTCCTTGAGGATTTCGTAGGCTTCCTTGGCTTCCTTGAATTGTTCCTGGGCCTTCTCGTCCGGGTTGCGGTCCGGATGGAATTTCATCGCCAGCCGGCGGTAGGCTTTTTTCAGGTCACCGTCGCTGGCGTTCTTTGCCACGCCCAGGGTTTCGTAATAATCGCGTTTTGCCATGCCCAAGGTCCTTTGTTATTGCACCAGATTTAGGGCTGCCTGGTGAAGAATTCAAGCGCTTGCTTGTGTGTCGTCAAATTGGCTGCCAGCACGGCAGCCGTTTCCGGCCGGTTCCGCACCGGCCTGCCTGCCCCCCTCGAAAACCGGTGCAGGCCTGGAATACCACCGCAAAAACAAAGCCCCGGCTCGTGCCGGGGCTCTGGGGTATTGCGGCAAGCCGTGATGGTTGATTCCGATCAGGCTTTCTTGTCGTCGTCGACTTCCTCGAACTCGGCGTCCACCACGTCTTCAGCCGATGAGCTTTCCGGGCTCGGCGATTCGGCTTCCGCCTGGGCCGCTGCGGCCGCCTTCTGGTAAATCACCTGGCTGGCCTCGCTGAGCTTGGTGACGGCCGCTTCAATGGCCTCTTTATCACCGTCCTTCATGGCGGCTTCGACGCCTTCGATGGCGGACTCAATGGTGCTGCGCTCACCTTCGTCGATCTGGTCGCCCAGTTCTTTCAGGCTGGAACGGGTGGCGTGCACTACCGAATCGGCATTGTTGCGCGCGGTAACCAGTTCGTGGAACTTGCGGTCATCCTCGGCGTGCGCCTCGGCGTCGCGCACCATGCGTTCGACTTCCTCGTCAGACAAACCAGAACCGGCCTTGATCTCGATCTTCTGTTCCTTGCCGGTGGCCTTGTCCTTGGCGCTGACGTGCATGATGCCGTTGGCATCAATATCAAACGTCACTTCAATCTGCGGCATGCCTCGCGGTGCGGCGGCGATACCGGCCAGATCAAAGCGCGCCAGCGATTTATTGGCTGAAGCAATCTCACGCTCGCCCTGCAGTACGTGCACCGTCACCGCGGTCTGGTTGTCTTCCGCGGTGGAGAACACCTGCGAAGCCTTGGTCGGAATGGTGGTGTTTTTCTCGATCAGCTTGGTCATCACGCCACCCATGGTTTCGATACCCAGGGACAGAGGCGTCACATCCAGCAGCAGAACGTCTTTCACATCACCAGCCAGCACGCCGGCCTGTACTGCGGCGCCCACGGCGACCGCTTCATCCGGGTTGACGTCCTTGCGCGGGTCGCGGCCAAAGAATTCGGCAACCGCTTCCTGTACTTTGGGCATGCGCGTCTGACCACCCACCAGGATGACTTCATTGATATCGCTGACCTTCAGGCCGGCGTCATCCAGCGCGGTACGGCAAGGCGCGATGGTGCGGCTTACCAGGTCTTCCACCAGCGACTCCAGCTTGGCGCGGGTCAGCTTGATGTTCAGATGTTTCGGACCGTTGGCATCCGCGGTGATGTACGGCAGGTTCACCTCGGTCTGCTGACCGCTGGACAGTTCGATCTTGGCACGCTCGGCGGCCTCACGCAGGCGCTGCAGGGCCAGCGGATCGTTCTTCAGGTCAAAGCCCTGGTCTTTCTTGAACTCGGCGACCAGGTAATCGATCACACGCTTGTCAAAATCCTCACCACCCAGGAAGGTATCGCCGTTGGTGGCCAGCACTTCAAACTGGTGCTCGCCATCCACTTCGGCAATTTCAATGATGGAGATATCAAACGTACCGCCACCCAGGTCATACACGGCGATTTTGCGCTCACCGGCCTTCTTGTCCAGGCCGTAAGCCAACGCGGCCGCGGTGGGCTCGTTGATGATGCGGCGTACGTTCAGACCGGCAATCTTGCCAGCATCCTTGGTCGCCTGGCGCTGTGAATCGTTGAAGTAGGCCGGTACCGTGATGACCGCCTCGGTGACTTCTTCACCCAGGTAATCTTCGGCGGTCTTCTTCATCTTCATCAGCACGCGCGCGGAAATTTCCGGCGGAGCCATTTTCTTGCCAGCCGCTTCCACCCACGCATCGCCGTTCTCGGCCGCCACGATCTTGTACGGCACCAGGTCCTTGTCTTTCTGCACCACGTCTTCGGAGAACTTGCGTCCAATCAGCCGTTTTACCGCGTTCAGCGTATTGGCCGGGTTGGTTACCGCCTGACGTTTTGCCGGCTGCCCGACCAACACCTCATCATCCTTGGTAAAGGCTACGATGGAGGGCGTTGTGCGATCGCCTTCGGCATTTTCAATTACCTTGGGCTTGCCCCCTTCCATCACCGCAACACACGAGTTGGTGGTGCCAAGGTCAATACCTATGATCTTGCCCATGTTCAATCTCCCAAAAAATTCTGTAATGGATCAAAAATAATTACTGATGCTGCAAAAGTGGGGTCCGGATGCGCAATTTCAACAAATACATCACAATAACACCCAGCCTGCCCACTTCATCCGTAGCGCCGCAAAGCGCCCGCCGCACTATGGCTGGCGTGACACCACCACCATGGCCGGCCGCACCAGGCGGTCGTGCAGCTTGAAACCTTTCTGCAGCACTTCCAGCACGGTGTTTTCAGGCTGATCTGCCGCAGGCAGCATGGTCATGGCCTCATGCCACTCCGGGTCAAAGCTCTCACCCAGCGGATCAATCACTTCCAGGCCGTGGTCGTTCATCACCTTGTTGAGCATTTTCAGGGTCAACTCCTTGCCCTCGACCAGCGCATCCACGGTGGTGCTGTCGTCCACCATGTCCAGTCCACGTTCCAGGCTGTCACGCACCTGCAGCAGGTCTTTCATGATGCTCTCCAGCGCGAACTTGCGGGACTTTTCCAGGTCACGGGTCAGCCGCTTACGCATGTTTTCCGTCTCGGCCTGCATGCGTAACATGGCCTCACGATGCCTGGCCAGTTCCTGTTCAGCCTGTGCCAGCCGGGCGGCATCGTCGGGCAGCTCATCGGCCGCACTGTCACCCGAAATATCCGCCTGGCCGTCGGCCGGGTCAAAACCCTGGCCCTCGCTCACGTCCCCGTCAGCCGGCCCGGAAGTCTGTTGTTCAACATCAGCCTCAGCGCTGCCGGGGGATTGTGGTTGATTGTCGTTTTGTCTGGTTTCACCCGTCACAACTGTGTGCTCCATAAAGTTTCATGCGTGTGGGTCGTGCATTCCCTCCCCGATATGGGGGCCTGACCGATCGATTCAAGCCAGAATCTGACAGCCATCGCATTGCTGATTGACCGGTGTCATGCTAGTGTCCGATGCTTGGAAACCGCTCGTCTTAACTGCTCTGCCAGGCCGCTTCGGGCGCGCCGGCGAGCGGGTTTATACCAGCGGGGGTGGCAGCACGCGGCCGGCCGTGTGCTGCTGATCAGCTTGAACCGGCACTGCGCAACAGGCCCCAGAATCACTTCATGCTTACAGCGCTGCACATCAGGAATTTCGCCATCATCGAATCCCAGGAACTGGAGTTCGATGGCGGCTTTACCGCCATTACCGGGGAAACGGGCGCGGGCAAATCCATCCTGGTAGACGCCCTGGGCCTGTTACTCGGCGGCCGCGCCGATACCGGCCTGATCCGCAGTGGTTGTGAACGGGCGGAACTGACCGCCGCGTTCAACGTAAACGAAGACAGCGCGGCCTATGCCTGGCTGCAACACAACGAACTGCACGATGGTCAAAACTGCCTGTTGCGACGAGTGATCAACGACAACGGCCGCTCGCGCGCATGGATCAACGGCACCGTGGTCACCCTGGCACAACTGCAGGAACTGGGCGAATCCCTGGTGGAAATCCATGGCCAGAATGAACACATGCGCCTGGTGCGAACCGATGAGTTGTTTCACTTGATCGATGGCAGCGGCACCCATGACGCCCAGCTCAAGGCCCTGGAAACCGCCTTTAACGCCTGGCGTGATGTGGAGCAGGAAATGCGGGAACTGCAGGCCGAAGCACCGCTGGAAGCCGGTGAACTGGATTTGCTGCGCTTCCAGATTGAAGAACTCGAAAACGCCGCGCTGACAGCGGAGGCCTACGAGCAGCTCGAGGCCGAGCACCGCCTGCTGGCGCGTGGCAGCGACCTGATGCTGTCACTGGAAAACGCACTGGAACTGATGCAGGCCGAAGAAGGCAGCGTCAGCA
>JBFIHZ010000076.1:0-13486 GCA_041601535.1 Lysobacterales bacterium
GCCAATGCAACGGATATTTTCTCGTCCCACCGCATGACAATGATTATTGATAACCTGAAGTCCCGTTACGATCTGGTCGTAGTGGACACACCGCCGGTCATGGCCGTATCGGATGCGCGCATCATTGGCAGGGTAGTGGACAAGACGATTTTCGTGGTCCGGTGGGACAAAACACCCCGCAAGGTGGCGCGGGCGGCCATTGACCAGTTACGCCGGGCGGATGTCGACCTGGCTGGTGTGGTGCTGCAACAGGTCGACCTCAGCCGCTACGGGCGCATGGGCTACGGCAACTCCGGATATTATTATCACTACGGACGCTACGGAAAATATTATTCGGGCTGAACGGACAGGGAATCGTTTGGGCGGCCTCAGGCTGAATAAAGGCACGGGAATCGAATGCCTTTTATGAGACCGGTGACCGGGCCAGCTATAGTTTACTCTGTGGTGACTCTGCTGATCGCTGGCCTGGTACTGGCCCTGGCACTGCCCCGGCTGGGCGCAAGTGTCAGGTTTCTGCCGGTCGAATTCGCCCAGCATCGCTATTTCAAAGACAGGGTCATACCGTCAGACCGCTTGCAGGTTTTGATCGGGTTTACCCGGCAGTCCATTGCCATGCACGACCATTACCGGTATCACGATGCGCTGGGTTTTTTGTATTATCTGCGGGCGCTCGATCTGAATACACCAGCGCTTGAACGGCGCGATGCCTATATTTCCGCCGAAGCAGAAACACTCTCCACCTTGCGCTCCGCACCGGCTCAGCCAGCTGCCTGGATGCGCCTGGTGACTATCCGCTGGATACTGCACGACGAGCCGGAGAACATTATCCAGCCGTGGCGTATGTCGGTTTTTACCGGCCGCACCGACTCGGCTTTACTGGCGCAGAGAATCCAGGCCGGGCTGGCATTTTTCCCGTATATGGATGAGGAAACGGCAGCCATGTTAAGAGACCAGATCTGGTTGGCCTGGCGCTCGCAGCCCGGCTCGCTGATGGGCGTGATCGCTGTCAGTGACCCGGAGCTGGCTGTTGTCCGGCGGCTGGTAGCGGCAACGGATCCGCAATTAATAACCGAAATGGAGGCCTGGCTTGCCCGCTTTCCTTAAACGGCTGCTGGGCCTTTCCACCGTGCCCCCGGTGACGCCGTTCCTGCCGGACGGGCAGCGCGTGTATGCGATCGGTGATGTGCACGGCCGTCTGGACCTGTTACAGGAGTTGTTCCAGCGGGTCAAAGAAGATGCGGCCGGCTACGATGGCAGCAGCCAGCTGGTATTTCTCGGTGACTACATTGATCGCGGCGGACAATCCAAAGAGGTCATCGATTTTCTGTTATCACGGCCGTTTACTGGTTTTGAGACCACGTTTCTGATGGGCAATCATGAACAGACCTTGCTGGACTTTCTGCGTCACCCTGAGGCAGTGGCCAGCTGGCTGAATTATGGAGGCCGCGCAACCCTTGACAGTTACGGAGTGACTCAGCCGATGCGGGTATCGCACCTTGATCTGAACGCGCTGCGGGATGAACTGCAGGCGCGCTTGCCACCCGGGCACCTGGAGTTTTACCAAAGCCTTCCTTATTTGCACATTTGCGGAAGTTATTGCTTTGTGCATGCGGGCATTCGTCCCGGAATTGATTTGCAGGAACAGCGCAATGCGGACCTGCTGTGGATTCGGGAAGATTTCACCGCCAGCGAGGACATTCACGAGCATATCGTGGTGCACGGCCACAGCATCACGCCACAGGCAGAATTCAGGAACAACCGGATCGGCATCGATACGGGTGCTTTCCACAGTGGCATATTGACGTGTCTGGTCCTGCAACAGGATCAGCAACGATTGATCCAGACGGGAGGTGGGGTATCCGCAACCTGATCGTCAAAGCCTTGGCCATTACACTGGCCAGCTTCGCCCTGGTGGCGCATGCGGACTATCAGTCCGGCCTGGAAGCCTATCAGGGCGGCAACTACGAATTGGCCTTCTCGGAATGGATAGCGGTTGCGGTCAGCGGTGAACAGGAAACCCATCCGGCCGTGCGCGCCGAAGCGCAATACGCCATCGGGATGATGTATTGGATGGGGCAGGGGGTCACGCAGGATTCATCGGCTTCGGCCAACTGGATGCGTGAAGCGGCCAAGCTGGGGCATGCGGGCGCCCAGTTGAAGCTGGGATACCTGTATCTCTCGGGCACAGGGGTAAAGCAGAGTGAATTTGAAGCATTTAAATGGTTGCAGATGTCGGCCAATCAGGGGAATGCGGACGCCCAGTACAACCTTGGCGTGATGTATCGTGATGGATTGGGTGTTGAGGCCAACACGGATCGTGCGCTGCAGTGGTTTCATGAGGCCGCCGCCAAGGGCGACGAGGTATCGGCCGGCATCATTGCAGAGTACGAAAAAACGGGAAAACTGATATCAGCCAACCCCGAAGTGACACCGGCCCCATCCGCAGCGGCGGAATCCGGCTCTACGATACGTGATAAATCCTGGATATTAAGCCGCAATCCGGAGCATTTCACCATTCAGGTTATCGCCTTGTTAAACCGTGAAAAGCTGCAAACGTTTATTGCGCAGAACCAGTCATTTGAGCCATTTGCCATTTTTGAGTCGCAGTGGAACGGTCAGCCTCTGTGGGTCCTGTTACAAGGTGACTATCCATCGGCGGATGAAGCCAACGCCGCCAGGCTCGTGTTTCCAGCCGGTTTGCAAGAGCGTGAAAAATTGTGGGTTCGCCGGTTTTCAAACCTGCAGAACGATCTGCGGTGAGGCCGGTTTGAGGCAGGCGTTGGTGGCATTCGGTTTGTTGCTGCTGGTGGTGACAGCACCGATTCCATTGGGCAGCAATCGCGAATGGTCGTGGAGTTTGTGCGCCGTCGTGGTGGCGCTGTTGGGTTTACTGCAGTTCTCGGGGCTGCTGTGGTCAGGCCGAACGCGGCCACGGACTCCGCCGGTGTCATTGGTTTTCCTGTTCCTGCTGAGCTGCACCTGGGTGTTGATACAGGTGGCAGACATCACGCCTGCGTCATGGCATCACCCCTTATGGTCAATGACACTGGAGACCCTTGGGCCGCCGGTTCAGGCCACGGTATCCCTGTCCACAACCGACAGCGGTACAGCCCTGATGCGCCTGCTCAGTTATGGACTGGTTTTCGCACTGGCTTTTCAATTGGGTCAGGACCGGAAAATGGCACTACAAATTATTTCCTGGCTGTTTGCCGCCGGCCTCGTATATTCGATTTACGGCTTATGGGTGTACTGGAGTGGCTATCAGCCGGAGTGGTTGTTTGGCGACCGCCGGCTGCCGCACGACGTGCGTGGCACGTTTATTAACAGGAATCATTTTGCCACCTGGCAGGGCCTGACCCTGCTCACCGCAATCGCGTACTTCTACCAGCGCATGGCAAAGCCTGAAGTCATGCCCTATACCGTGCCACAGAGCCGTGACGCCCGCGTGGAGACATTTATCCTCAAGTCGTGGAAGCTGCTGACCGCGATTCTGGTTATGGTCACCGCGCTGGTGCTGACGCACTCTCGCGCGGGATTTGCCTCTGGCCTGGCAGGGGTAATGGTGCTGCTGTATCTTCTGGACCATCGCGCACCTTCGAGGCGTGGCTTGTCCCGCACCACCATCGTGGCCGCCTTGTTTGTTGCCAGTCTGGCCTTCTATCTCACCAGCGAAGTTTTGCTTGACCGCATCAATCGAACCGAAATCACTTCTGAAGAACGCCTGGAAGTGTTCGGCGACGTCTATCGGGGAATTGGCGACAATACCTTGCTGGGTTTTGGCTATGGAACGTTTGCCGACAGTTTTCGTTTGTACGATGACATAGAGGCACCGGTTCATTATGATCGGGCACACAATAGCTGGCTGGAAAACCTTTTTGAATTGGGGGTTCCCGCCGCCCTGGCCCTGTTCCTGTGCCTGATGGGGCTGGCGCTTGTGTGTTTCAGAGGGGTGTATCGCAGACATCGGGACTGGGTGTATCCCGCCACCGGAGCGGCTGCTTCGGTTTTGGTCGGCTTGCACGCGATGGTGGATTTCAGCCTGCAAATTCCCGCAGTTGCGTTACTCTATGCCTGCATCATGGGTGTTGCCTGCGCGCAGTCGAATTCATCCGCGGGAGCTCAGCGCGGTCACGGTGGCAGCGGCATGGATGGATGACGTGAGCAACAAGGGGCTTTCAGGAATGACAGGAAATCGTCGGTCGAAGATCGGGTGCCAGCGTGATATTTGAATCGATTCCTTGGGTGCTGGTACCCATCGCGGCCTTGCTCAGTGCGGGCCTTGCATTGCTGCTGGTTCCACTGGCCTACCGTTTGAATTGGGTTGATCATCCAGGAGGCCGCAAAGTGCATGATACGGCCACGCCGCTGGTGGGTGGGGTGGCTGTTTACCTGGCCATCCTGACGGTGACAGCCCTGCTGCCGATTTCCGGTTTGCTGCAAAATCCCTTTTACTTTACCTTGCTGGCCGGCGGCAGTGTCCTGCTATTGACCGGTATGGTTGACGATCTTCGCCAGGTCTCAACTACCATGCGCTTCCTGGTGCAAATTGCCGCCTGTCTGGCAATGATCCATTTCACCGGAGTGACCCTGCATGATTTTGGTGAACTGTTCAGCAGCAGTGTTCTGAAGCTGGGATTGCTTTCTGTACCGCTGACCGTGTTTGCCGCGCTGGGTGTGGTTAACGCACTTAACATGATTGATGGCATGGATGGCCTGTCGGCCGTTATCTTTATCGTTGCCGCGTCAGGGATGACCGCATTTTCGGTGCTTAATGGCGACCTGGAAATGGCATGGTTCCTGCTCATCTGTGTTTCCGCCGTGCTGGGGTTTTTGTGCTTGAATGCGCGACTGCCCTGGAATCACAAGGCACGCGTGTTCCTCGGCGATGCGGGCACGCTGATGCTGGGGTTTACCCTTGCCTGGTGTTTTATCCGTCTTGGGAACGGTGCGGACCGGGCGTTTATGCCGATGACTGCAGTCTGGCTTTTTGCGGTGCCGCTGCTGGATACCGCCACGCTGATCTGGCGGCGCTGGCGTGATGGAAGGCCGGTACTTTCAGCCGACCAGTATCATCTTCATCATGCCTTCCTGCGGGCTGGTTTCAGCGTGGGGCAGGCTGGCTTGACCATCCTGTTGCTGGCTTTACTGATGAGCGGTATTGGCATTCTTTTTGAGGTCAGCGAATTGCCTGGCTACCTGAGCTTTTACACGTTTATGCTGTTGGCATTTATTTACTATTTCTACATGAAGCACAGCTGGCAAAGTCAGCAATTTCTGGGGCGGCATTTCATTCACCACGATTTCATTATTGAAGACGGTTATGCCTGATTTGCTCACTCTGGCCTGCTGGCATATTGTTTCGCCTGTGTTTATACAATCAATCATGCACACGACCAAGGAGAATCCATGAAACCTGCTCAAGCTGCCCAACCCCAACGGGCCCTTCGTATTATGGTGACCGGCGGCGCGGGTTTTCTCGGGTCTCACCTGTGCGACCGGCTGCTGAACGAGGGCCATGATGTATTGTGCGTTGACAACTTTTACACATCCACGCGGCGTAATATCACGCACTTGCTTGAGCATCCGAATTTCGAGCTGATGCGGCACGATGTGACATTTCCGCTGTATGTCGAAGTGGACCGCATCTACAACCTGGCCTGTCCGGCATCACCGGTGCATTATCAGCGTGACCCGGTTCAGACCACCAAGACCAGTGTGCATGGCGCGATCAATATGCTGGGGCTGGCCAAGCGAACCGGAGCGCGCATCCTGCAGGCATCAACCAGTGAAGTTTACGGTGATCCGGAAGTTCATCCGCAAAAAGAGCAGTACTGGGGTAATGTTAATCCCATAGGAATACGTTCGTGTTACGACGAAGGCAAGCGGTGTGCTGAAACCCTGTTTTTTGATTACTGGCGGCAACACAAACTGGCCATCAAGGTAGCACGCATTTTCAACACCTACGGACCTCGCATGCTGCCTGATGACGGCAGGGTGGTGTCCAACTTCATCGTGCAGGCATTGCAGGGTGAGGACATCACCATTTACGGCGACGGTAGCCAGACCCGGTCTTTTTGCTATGTTGATGACCTGGTGGAAGGCCTGATGCGCCTGATGGAGAGCGACCCGGAAGTTACCGGCCCCATAAACCTGGGCAATCCGGGCGAATTTTCGATCCGGGAACTGGCTGAAAAAGTAGTGCAAATGACCGGGTCGGGCTCCAGCCTGGTGTATGAACCGCTGCCACAGGACGACCCCACCCAGCGGCAACCGGACATCACTCAGGCCAGGGCGGTACTTGGCTGGGAGCCCAAAGTGCCATTGGAGCAGGGATTGAAACCCACGGTTGAATACTTCAGCAAGCTGGCTGCAACTCGTGGGTGAAACGGTTCTGGTAACGGGCGGGGCCGGGTATATCGGCTCGCACGCCTGTGTGGAGTTGTTGCAGGCTGGCTATACCGTAATCGTGGTCGACAACCTGTCCAACAGCAAAGCTGATGCGCTGGAGCGGGTGGGCCGGATTACCGGTAAATCACTGGACTTTATGCGCTGTGACATTCTGGACATTGAAAAGCTGAGAAAAGTATTTGCTGTCTTCAAGCCCTCGGCGGTTATCCATTTTGCAGGGCTGAAAGCGGTTGGCGAGTCGGTGGAAAAGCCTCTGTTGTACTACCGCAATAATGTAGCTGGAAGTGCGGCCCTGTTACAGGTCATGGCTGAGTCCGGCGTCAAGAACATGGTATTCAGTTCATCCTGTACAGTCTACGGCGCGCCGGAAACCTTGCCGATTACCGAGTCATCACCGCTTCGGGCGGTTAACCCCTACGGCCAGACCAAGCTGACCGTGGAATACATGTTGCAGGATCTGGCATCTTCCGATCCGGACTGGAATATATCGATCTTGCGCTATTTCAACCCGGTGGGCGCTCACCCCAGCGGCGAAATTGGCGAAGACCCGTTGGGCATTCCCAATAATCTCATGCCCTATATCACCAAGGTAGCCGTTGGTGAACTGCCGGAATTGTCGGTCTGGGGCAACGATTATGACACCCCCGATGGCACCTGTATTCGCGACTACATTCACGTGGTGGATCTGGCAAAAGGGCATATCAGTGCGCTGCAGCGCCTGCAGCAGCTTCGTCAGCAGGGCACGTGTGAAACCGGCATTTTCAACCTGGGCACCGGCCGGGGCTACTCAGTTCTGCAGGTGATCGATGGCTTCCGCCAGGCAACCGGGCGCGATATTCCGTTTCGTATTGCGGAACGCCGCCCGGGCGATGCACCGGCTGTATTCGCCGATCCGTCGCGGGCGGCAGCCGAATTGGGCTGGCGGGCGGAGCGGGGCATCAAGGAAATCTGTACTGACGCATGGAATTGGCAGCAACGCAATCCGCAAGGTTATTGACCAGCCAGCAAATTACTTTGGATAACTGGTTGTGCGCCGCGCTGCGCGGTGAACAGGCAACGTGGAGCCTGTTACCTGATGACATTACAGCGCAGCAGGTGGTTGAGCGCAGCCAACATCACGGCATCGAAGCCCTGCTGTTTCACGCCGTGCGCAGCTTGAACGCATGGCAAACCTGGCCGGATACCGTACGGAACCAGCTGGAACTCAGCAGTAAAGCCGGCATCGCGCACGACCTGTTGCGGCGCGAGCGGCTGGACAGATTGTTGCAGTCATTATCCAGGCACGGTGTGCGCTGCGTGCTGACCAAAGGCGAGGCGCTGGCGGCTACTCATTACCCGATTCCGGGAACCCGTACCCGTGGTGACAGCGACTTGTTTATTTCACTGCAACAGATTGAACAGGCCCGTGAGGCCATCACCGCGGCGGGATTTATCGTCGAATTGCCGGTGTATAAAAGACATCAGTTCACGGTCAGGGAACAGATGGGGAGCAGTGGCGCGGTAGTATTCGACGTGCACTGGCGAATCCTCAATGCAGCGAGGTTTGCCAGGGCCCTGACTTTTGACCAGGTTTATGCCTCTGCCTCAAAGGCATCGCAACTGCACGGAGCCCGCCTGATCAGTGCGCCACACGCCTTGCTGGTGGCCTGCATGCATCGTTGTGGCAGTCAGCGGCACGATCCGAATCGTCTGATCTGGATCCATGATCTGCATGTGCTGTTAAGCAGCATGAGCCGGCAACAGCTGGACGCGTTTTGCGCGGTCAGTACTGAATGCGGAGTCAGCGATATCGTACTCGACGGATTGGCGGTATGCATGCAGCGTTTTGGTACCGCAGTGCCACACTGGTTGCTCCAGGCGCTTGCCGAAGCAGAGCGGGTTGCGCCGGCCAGAAGCCGTTTTCAAACCAGCCAGTTGAAATTGCTGATGGATGATTTCGCCCAGCTTCCCGCAGGCAAGTCGCGCCGCGGGCTGGTCAGGGATTTGTTTACGCCGCCACAGGACTCCTTACTGCGCCGCTACGGCAAGACCCATGCCGTGTGGTTACCTTTTTTGTACTGCCGGCAGATCGTAGGCGGCATCGTTTCCCGGATGATGCTGCGCTAATGTCAGATACTCCAAATACACACCAGCGGCAAGCACATGAGCACGAACGAGTCAGATAACAGACATTCGGGCAAAAGCCGGCCGGTGCATGAATTACCGGTTAAAATCATTACCCCGCATATTGGAACCGAGGCATTCACCTTTGCCATCGCGTCGTTGGCGCTGGACTTTCGGCAAAGCTGCGGGCTGGCCTGGCGAATGCTGCTGCGGGACATTCGCGCCACCTACCGGCAAAGCCTGCTCGGTTATACCTGGTTGTTGCTGCCGCCGTTGGCTACGGTTTTCATCTGGGTGCTGCTGAATCGTTCCCAACTGGTTCAGATTGATGCCGGAGAAGTCCCCTATCCGCTGTTTGTGATCACCGGCACGGTTTTATGGACGGCATTCAACAGTTCCGTCATGGCCATGCAGGAAATCATTGCAAGTTCGCGCAGCATATTGTCGAAAGTGAATTTCCCACACGAGTCGCTGGTGATGACCGCGCTGGGAAAAGCACTGATGAACAGCTTGATTCCCACCGTGCTATTGGTACCTGCCCTGTTTTACTACGGCGTCACTCCTGGCGCAGGCGCCGCGTGGTTTGTGCTGGGATTTCTGACCATCGTGCTGCTGGGTTGCGCCATCGGCTTGCTGTTCGTGCCCATCGGCGCTTTGTACGGTGATGTCGGGCGTGCCATTCAGCTGGCATTGCGGTTCGGCTTTTTTGTCACACCGGTTATTTATGCGGTTCCTGCGAGCGGAGCGGCACGCACCTTGTTGCTACTGAATCCGGTCACCGTGCCGCTGGTTTCAAGCCGCTCCTGGCTGATTGGCGGCGAAGAGAACTTCGCCACTGAGACGGCTGTCGCCGGCATGATAAGCCTGTTGCTGCTGCTGCTCTCCACCCTCATTTTCAAGGTAGTCATGCCCCATCTGATTGAACGATTGAATGCCTGACTCCATGACGCATCGAAGTGCAGACGACGTACTGATTCGCGCGGAGCATGTTTCCAAGAAATACTGCCGTTCCCTGAAACGTTCACTCTGGTATGGCGCGCAGGATGTACTACGCTCCTGTGTGCCGTGGAGGCTTGCTGACGACAACGCTGTTGCGCAGCAGGCTGCCGACGGCCAATTGCCGGTACTGCGGGACGATGAGTTCTGGGCTGTGCGGGATGTTTCATTTGAGGTCAGGCGTGGTGAATGCCTTGGGCTGATTGGCCGCAATGGCGCCGGCAAAAGCACCCTGCTCAAGATTCTGAACAGCCTCAACCGTCCGGATAGTGGGCGCATCACAATGCGTGGGCGGGTTGGCGCGCTGATTGAACTGAACGCCGGTTTCAACCCCATCCTCACAGGGCGGGAGAACATTTACAATCAGGCGGCGTTGCTGGGCTTCAGCAAAAAGGAAACGAGCAACAAGTTTGATGCCATCGTGGCCTTTTCCGAACTGGAATCGTTTCTTGACATGCCGGTGCAGAACTACAGTTCCGGCATGAAGGTGCGTTTGGGGTTTGCGGTTGCGTCACAAATGGAACCGGACATCCTGATCGTTGACGAGGTGCTGGCGGTTGGTGATGTCGGCTTCCGGTTCAAATGCATCAATGCCATGGCCGACCTGATGAGCCGGTCAGCGGTGATTTTCGTCTCCCATTCGATGCCACAGATCGTGCGGGTCTGTAACTCGGTACTGCATCTGGATCACGGTGAGGTCTGTTACCAGGGCACCAATGTGTCCCATGGTGTCAACACCTATTACAAGCAATTCAACCGTCAGCCTGAAACGGTGGCTGGCACCGGCGAGGTCATGCTGGGCTCCATCACGCTGCGGACCGGGGACGCATGTGCCGGACTGGGTGAAACCCTGCTGCTTGAGCGTGGCCAGTCCGTCAAAATACGCTTGGAACTGGACATGGACGTGCGCCTGCGCAAGGCAGCGGTTCAGGTGTTGTTCTGGAACATGGAGATGCTGCCGGTACTGGATGTGATGGGCCCGGAGCTGAAGGGGTTTGAATTTTCCAACGCCCCGGGTGGCAGAAATATCATCGACCTGGAAATCGATAAACTGCCGCTCAATGCGGGCCTGCATCATGTGTCGGTCATCGTCAGCGCGCCGGATCTTTCGGTGCACTATCTGCGTCAGGATAACGCCGCTGCCGTGCAATTGTCTTCAGGGGCGTCCAGTGGTGCCCTGACGCTTGAAACCGGTCACTGGTCCGTGTCAAACGATCATGCACCACAGTAAAGCCGGCAAGGCCCACTCTTGAAAGGCGCGCCACGCACCTATCTGGTCGTGCTTGGGCATTTCAACCATATGGGTGGGGCAGAGCGCCAGGCCATCCACCTGATCCGGTTTCTGCGTGAAAAGCTGGATGCCCGCGTGGCGGTTCTGGGCTGGTACGGGGAGGGAGAACTGACCCCGATGTTGCAATCCATGGGGTGCGAAACCTATAACTTTCCCTACCGGGAGATTGCGCCGAAAAGCGCCAAGCTGGTAAACCTTGCGCGCCTGGCGTTGTTCATCAGGCGGCGTATCCAGCCGGACTACATCCTTCCATTTGTGGCCACTCACAGCAAGCCGATTTGCCAGATCTGGCGCTACACCGGAGCGAAGTACGCGTGGTGGAATCAGCAGGACGAAGGGCGCGGCCTGTTCGGTACCCGTGCCGAAAAGAACGCACTGTCAAATGCCGTTCATATCACGTCAAATTCGGAAGTGGGTGCGGATTTTCTCGCGGCCACGTATCAGATACCCCGCGACCACATACAAACCTACAATAACGGTACCGTGGTACCGGAAGTTGACGCCATCCGGCCCGTGTGGCGCCAGCGGCTGGATATCCCGGCGAACGTGCCACTGGTATCCATGGTCGCAAATGTCACACCTTACAAGGATCATGATACGCTGCTAAAGGCCTGGAAATACGTGCTGAGTTCCAGCGCGGCTTCCTCTTCTCCCTCGCCGGTGTTACTGCTGGCCGGCCATCTGAAAGACCTCGCCCACGTGCAAAAACTGAAGGTACAGGCCTTTGATCTGGGTTTGGGCACCAGCGTTCGTTTCGTGGGCGCGATCGACAGCACGGACGCGCTGATGAAAGAGTCGGCATTGCTGGTGCATAGCTCGATCAGGGAGGGTTGCCCCAATTCAGTATGCGAAGCCATGGCGCTTGCAAAAGCGGTAGTGGCTACTGACATACCCGGCAACCGGCAGGCATTGCCCAGGGACTCATGGCCGGTGTGCCTGGCGCCAGCCGAGGATGCGCAAGCCCTGGCAGAAAGGATCCAATACCTACTGTCCAACTTTGAACAGGCGGGCCGCCTGGGAGCGCTGAATCGCGAGCGAATTCGCCGTGAGTTCAGTATTGAGGGCATGTGTGAGTTTTTCCTGGAGTTGATGCATATGCAAGACCCGCTGACAGGTCGATGGGACAGGCCAGGAAAAGCCGGCGTTTGAATACAAGAAACATTGGTGAACGATTGCTCGGCTACCGCCGCTGGCTGGCGCATGAATGGCGACAGCGCAGATTCGCCGTGCAGCAACACAACAAGAAAAAGGTATTTGATGCCTGGCTGGCGGAACTGCTCAGACAGCCGCCGGAAGTTCTGATTGGTGCCAACTTCGCCAACTTTGGTGGCGTGCGGCATCATCTTCAGGCCATTGCGCGATACTCATCCCTCGATGTGGCATTGGCACCGAGCGACCACGTCATGCGAAAAGTAGGCGCCCATGCCGTTGCCAACGAATTTTCTGCTGCTTTTCGAGCCATTCCGTTGACAGGCATCAAGGCGGTTCATTCGCATGTCTATCCCTGGTTTATTGACTGGTGCGAGGAGAAAACGGCGCTCGGTGTGCGCTGGATTCATACCTATCACCTGAACTATTACGCGGAGCATGGCACTGATGGGCTGGAACCATGGCAGGAACAGATCAACCATAAACTGCTGAACGTGGCCTGCAGGGCAGATGTCTGCCTTTCCGTTTCCCGCTGGCAGGTGGAGGAGTTACGGGACAAGCATGGCATCAAGGCGCATTACCTTCCCAACGGAATCGATGTTGCGCTGTGTGACACAGCCAATGCGGACACGTTCACCCGGCAAACCGGCCTCAGCCGGTTTGTGTTGTTCGTTGGGCGCAATGATCCGGTGAAAAACCCGGCTGAGTTTGTACGGCTTGCCGCAAAACTGCAGAAACAACCGTGCGTGATGATCGGAGGAGGGCTGAGTGAAGCCTGCATTCGACAGGAGTGGGGTTTGCAGGTGCCAGATAATCTGACCGTACTGGGCAGCCTTCCGCGCCAGCAGGTTCTCAGCGCGCTGGCTGCCTGCTCCGTCCTCGTGGTCACCAGCAAAAGAGAAGGTTTGCCCACGCTGGTCATGGAAGCCATGGCGCTGCAGAAAGAGGTTGTCGTCCCCGATGTTGCCGGTTGTGTCGAAGTGGTCGGCCATGGTGAGGCCGGACATGTCTACCGCCTTGGAGATATTGATCATCTGTCCGAAATAACCATGAAGGCTTTGCGTCAACCAACCATGGGCGGGGTTGCCAGGGAAAGAGTGCTGAAAGAATACGACTGGCGTGTAATTGCGCCACAGCTGGATGCTGTCTACCGTGCGAGTGGCGGTGTATGAAGATGTGCCGGTGTGTTTCAGGTGATGAGGATAGTCAGTGACCAGCGTTACCTTCTGCGCTTATGACGAGCCGAACAGTGTGGGTGGTCCGCTTAGCTGGCTGGAACGGCTATTGCCCGCGCTGCGTGAGTCGGGGTTTGACTGCCGCTGTCTGTTTCTGACCCATCATGGCGAAACTGGCCCCTGCCTGGAACGAATGGTCGCCAACGGGTTTGAGTGCGAACAGGTGGCCTGTCACCCGCTCAGCACCGATCGGGTGCGTTGGGTGCTCGAGAAAATCCGCCAGCGGCCACCGGATGTTTTTGTTCCCAACCTGGTGGTGGCAGGGTATTTTGCGGCCCGCTGGATTCGCGCTGCCGGGATTCCC
>JBFIHZ010000077.1:0-13327 GCA_041601535.1 Lysobacterales bacterium
GGTATCCGGGATCGGACACCAGTGGAGTGCCGGCATCTGACACCAATGCAACCGTTTCACCCGCGCCCATGCGCTCCACCAGTTGGCGGGCGGCGGCATCTTCATTGTGCTCATGCAACGCCACCAGGCGGGTGTCGATGCCGTAATGCTGCATCAGCACCCGGCTATGACGGGTATCTTCTGCTGCCACCACGTCCGCCTCCGATAACACCCGCACGGCCCGGTAGCTGATGTCTTCCAGGTTGCCGATGGGGGTTGCGACGACGTACAGCTCGCCTGTGCCGGTCATGGTGACCCCGGCCGGATGGATGGGATATGGGATGAGTGCTGATTCATACCGCCTTATTATGAATCATCAGGTGCAAGTCTGCGGTATCATTTCCCCGTTGCCGGTAGATCCATTGGCCGGCCGGAACCCCTTTGTAACGGATTTGCATGCCAATGAATAATTGCTCTGTGCCATATGCCTTTGCGCCTGAAGTCAGTGCCAGCCGGCTGTCTGCCCCGCGGTGGTGGCCGGCTGCCGCGCTGCAGGCCCGTTGCGTGTTGCTGGCCAGTCTGCTGGCGTTACTTGCCGCTTGCGCGGGTGCGCCGCCGCCGGTAGTGACCGAGCCTGGCGAACAGCTGACCGCGGAACAGGCGTTTGCGCAGGGCAATTATGCCGAGGCCGCACGCGCCTGGCAGCGGCAGGCCTTGTCTTCCTCTGGGGCCGAGGCGGCCGCGCTGCGCATCCGGGCCGCTGATGCCTGGTTGCTGGCCGGACAGGTGGATCTGGCTGAAGACAACCTGCGCTGGGTCAACAAGGCGGAACTGCAGGGCCCGGAGCGGGCCGCACTGAATCTCGTGCTGGCCGAACTTGCCCTGCTGGCCGAGCGTCCGGAGGAAGCCGGAATCCTGCTGCGCGAGGCAGCGCCTGATGTTCCGGCCAACCTGTATGGCCGCTATGAACAGTTGCTGGCCCGTACCGAACGCATGCTCGCCCTGCCCGGTTCACGCGACTTTTCCGCAGCGGCCAGGCTCAGCGAGCTGGCCACCACTTATGATCCCGAGCAGGCCCTGTCACTGATTCAGTCGCTGGACAGTATCCCGTCGTCCGACCTGGCCATGCGCGCCGCCAGTCCGCAATCGGATTCGCAGTTCGCCGGCTGGCTGGAGCTGGCGCTGGTTATCCGCAATAACCTGGTGCAGCCGGAGGGGCTGGCCGCCGCAGTGGGGGCCTGGAAAGCCCGCTACCCGGCGCACCTGGTGGAAGAACAACAGGCGCTGGACCTGTGGCTGCGTTACCGGCAGCTTTACGCTCCGCCGCGTAAAGTGGCTGTGCTGCTGCCAACCAGTGGCCGCTTGCAGGCTGCCGCGGACGCCCTGCGCGATGGCATCATGAGCGCCTACATGGATAACCCGGCCGGCGCGGAACTGGTATTTATCCCCACCGGGGAAGAAGCTGAATCAGCACCGTCGGCCTATTTCGAAGCGCGCGAACTGGGCGCGGAATGGATCATCGGCCCATTGCAAAAGCAGTCCATTGAGGCCCTGCTGAACCTGGCCGGGCTGGTCACGCCCATGCTGGCCCTGAACGAACTGCCTGCAGAATACGCCGCCCCACCGGGCCTGGCCGGACAGATTTACGGATTATCCCTGTCACAGGATGAAGAAGTCAGAGCCATCGCCCGCGCGGCCATCAGGGATGGCCATCGTAATGCCATTGTGCTGGCGCCTGAAAGTGAATGGGGTGAACGGATGGCCCAGGGCTTCAGCGACGAATTCTTACGTGAGGATCGGCAAATCCTGGCATCCAGCCGCTACCTGGAGAGTGAAAATGATCACTCACCCGAACTGGAACGGTTGCTGATGATCGATGAGAGCAAGGCCCGCCGGCGCAGCCTGGAGAATGCGCTGCAGCTGCCGCTGGAGTTTGAGCCGGTGCGCCGCGATGACGTCGATATGATTTTCCTGGCTGCCAGCGCCACGCAGGGGCGCTTGTTGCGGCCCCAGTTGCGTTTTCACGACGCCGGTGACATTCCGGTCTATGCGCCGAGCCGGATTTTCACCGGTATTCCGGACCGCAGCAGAGACCAGGACCTGAACGGCGTGCGCTTTCCGTCGACGCCATTGCAGCTGTCCATGTCCTCTTCCCGCGATCTGCCGGAATTATCCAGCTTGCGCGGCGGAGCCTTCCTGGCATTATTTGCTTTGGGACAGGATGCGTGGAATCTGCTGCCCTGGCTGGACTTGATGAAACGCGATCCGGATTTTGTATTTCCCGGTGCATCGGGTCAGTACCGCACCGCGCCGCAAGGTGAATTGCAGCGTGAACCCGCTTTCGCGATGTTCAGCGGTGGGCGCCCTGCCCCTTACCGGCGCCAGCAGGTCACCACCAACAGTCCGCCGTAATGCGCAGACCGCAGGGAGGCGCAGAATGGGAGAAACAGGCGGAATCTTTTCTGCGTAATCACGGTCTTAAAACCCTGCAACGTAATTTTCATTGCCGGCTGGGAGAAATTGACCTGATCATGGAACATGAGGGCTGCCTGGTGTTTGCCGAAGTGCGCTACCGCAGCCATGCGTTGTACGGCAGCGGTGCCGAAAGCGTGACCCGGAGCAAGCAGCAGCGTATCATTCGCACCGCTCAATATTACCTGCAGCGCCATCCCCACCGGGCTCGTCAGGCGTGCCGCTTTGATGTAATTTCAATGAACCATCAGCAGGGCGCGCTTGATCTGGACTGGATCAGGGACGCATTCCGGCCTGAGTGACACCACAGGATTTTCGAGGTATTCATTATGACCGCATCAACCGCAAGCAATTCACAGCCCGGCCGGATAACCGGGGTTGTCCGTTTCATGTTCATCGGGTTGCTGTGCGCCCTGCTGGCTGCCTGTGCGCCTGCCAGTGAACGCCGTAGCGTCGGCACGGTGATTGATGACCAGACCCTGGAGACCCAGGCCATTGACGTGCTGTTTTCTCAACCGGAGTTCGATGATGCCGACCATATCAAGGTGGAGGTGCACAACGGCACGCTGTTGATGGCGGGCGAAACCCGCAGTGAGGAAAACAAGGCCCTGGCCACCAAACTGACATCGCAGATGCGCGGCATCAAGCGGGTGGTGAATGAACTGGCGGTGATGCCGCCAGCCAGTACCAGCAGCCGGTTGAACAACAGTTACATGACCACCAAGGTCAATACCCTGCTGACCACCCAGAACCCGGTGGCGGGCTTTGACGCCACCCGCATCAAGGTGCTGACGGCGCGCAATATTGTTTACCTGATGGGTACAGTTACCCGTGCCGAAGCAGAAGCGGTAACCGAAGTGGTGCGCAATGTGGGCGGTGTCGAAAAAGTCATCAAGGTGTTCGATTACACCGACTAGCTGGCGTTGTGCCGCGCCATTCGCCTCAGCCCGGCAACCAATGGGCGGCCGGCACCAGCAGCAGCAAGGCATAGCCTGCTGCGACCAGGTCGTCCAGCATGATGCCCAGCCCGCCTTTCACCGCGCGATCGAGCTGACGAATCGGCCAGGGTTTGACAATATCAAAGAAGCGGAACAGCACGAATGCGGCCAGCCACCAGGCCCAGTGCACCGGAATAAATGCCAGGCACAGCCAGTAGGCCACCATTTCATCCCACACGATGCCGCCCGGGTCGGCCACGCCCAGCCGGCGGCTGGTGACCTCACAGGCATGGATACCAAAGCCGCAACTGAGCACCCATACCAGCCACCAGGCGGGCTGCGGCAATGCCATCAGCGGAATGCCCAGCGGAATCGCCAGCAGCGTGCCCATGGTTCCCGGCGCACGTGGTGACAGGCCGGAACCGAAGCCGTAAGCGAAGAAACCAGTAAACGTTCGCCACGCAAGATAGCGCGCCGTCGCAGGCGGCCGTTGCTGTGCCTTGTCTGCGGAGCCGTCCATCAACCCGCTGTGGAAAAGTGCTCGAACCCACGCCGGGCGGGCTGATACTCACGGCCATCTGCGCGCACACAGGTAACACCAGTGCCGGCTGTAATCTGCCCAACCACCGTCAGGCTTACCCCTGCCTGGGCCGCCCAGGCGGGCAACTGCTCCTGAAATTGCGGCGGCAGGGTGAAACACAGTTCGTAGTCATCTCCACCAGCCAGTTGCAGGTTCCAGCGGTCCTGTTCATCCAGGCCCTGCACTTCATCGCCCCACGGCAGCGCACACAGCCGAACCTCAGCGCCCACGCCAGACGCCCGGGTGATGTGCGTCAGGTCAGCCAGCAAGCCGTCAGACAGGTCGATACAGCTGCTGGCATGGCCACACAGCAGCCGGCCCAGCGCCAATCGCGCTTGCGGACGGTTCAGTGCACGTTCCGGTGCCTGCCCGCCGGTCTCGCCAGCCAGTATCCGGCGCAGGCCCAACCCAGCCAGGCCGGGCGTGCCGGATACCACCACCAGGTCTCCGGCCTGCGCGCCATCGCGCAAGAGGGCCTGCCCCGACGGAACCAGCCCTGCCACCGTCACGGTGATGCTGTGCGGCCCCGAGGTGGTATCGCCTCCGGCCAATACAATGCCTGCCTCGCCAGCGAGTTCGGCCATGCCGCCGGCGAATTCGCGCAACCAGTCCGGGGACGGTTCGGGCAGGGTCAGTGCGAGAAAAAACCAGGCCGGATCCGCACCCATGGCCGCCAGGTCGCTGAGGTTTACCGCCAGGGCTTTGTAGCCAACATCCGCCGCAGCGGTATCCGGCGGATAGTGCACGCCGGCCACCAGCGTATCGGTGGAAACCACCAGCTGCTGACCTTCCGGAATGTTGATCACCGCCGCATCATCGCCAATGCCCACGGCAAGCTGGCCCGCATACTTCGCCTGCGGCGAGACTATGGTGGCCTGCAAATGCCTGATCAGGTCGAATTCACTCACGCCGGCTCGCCCACCGGAGTTCAGCCCTGTTCGTGTGGGCGCCAGCCCTTCGCGGCCTTGTCGAGCACGCCGTTGACAAACGCATGCCCTTGTTCCGCGCCAAACCGTTTGGCCAGATCGATGGCTTCATTCAGCACCACTTTGTATGGCACTTCGGGGCAAAACAGCAGTTCCCAGGCGCCCAGCCGCAGGATGGCCTGCTCCATGATGTCAACTTGCGCCATCGGCCGGTCCAGGTAAGGGCCCAGCTTGTCATCCAGTTCCGCGTGGTCGCTCACCACACCGTTGACCAGCCGTTCGAAATATTCTTCGTCCACCTGGCTGAGATCCTGGGCCTGGTGAAACTGCCGCAGGATGACGCTGGCCGGCTGCTGGGTCATGCGCCACTGGTACAGTGCCTGCAAGGCCCGGCGGCGAGATCGCTGGCGGCCTTCGTGGCGCTTGTCCCGGCGCCGGTCTGCTGTGCTATCGGAAGTCATGTACCGGCCGCCAGCGCCCGCAGCGTCTGGACCATTTCCAGAGCCACCATGGTGACGTCAAAGCCTTTGTTGCCTTCACCTGTGCCGGCACGCTCCAGCGCTTGTTCGATGTCATCGGTGGTCAACACTCCAAACGAAACCGGCAAGCCGTGATCCAGTGCTACCCTGCCGATGCCGCGGGTGCATTCGGCCGCCACGAAATCGAAATGCGGGGTACCACCACGTATCACCGCGCCCAGCGCGACAATGGCATCAAACCGTCCGGTTCGGGCCATCTGGTCCGCCATCAGGGGCAGTTCAAACGCCCCCGGCACCCAGAACAGTTCCTGGTCAGACTCTGCCACACCATGCCGCGCCAGCGCATCCCGGGCGCCTTCCAGCAGCTGCTCGACGATAAACTGGTTGAAGCGGCTGGCCACCAGCCCAATCCGCACCGGTTTATTCTGCGCTGCCGGCTGGTTCATGATGATGCTTCCGTGTGGCCGGCTGAGTGCCCCGGAGTGTCTTCCTTGGGATTGATGTATTCCACCACTTCCAGGCCAAACCCCGCCAGGCCAGTCAGTTTCCACGGTGCGCTGAGTACCCGCATTTTGCGCACGCCCAGATCGGCGATGATTTGCGCACCGATACCGTAGGTACGCAATTCGCGCGAGCGGCGGTCGTCACCACTGGCACCCACCGCCGGTTCAGGTTCCTGCTGAATCATGCGCAACAGCTGATCATCGCTGGGGTGGCCGCCCAGCACCAGCACCATGCCGCTGTCATTGGCGGAAATCTCGGCCAGCGCGTTACGCACCGGCAGTCCGAAGTCCGGCCGGTGCATGGACAGTACATCGCTCAGCGGGTTTTGCACATGAACGCGCACCAGGAAGGGTTCATCGGCTTGAATCTTGCCGCGCACCAGCGCCAGGTGCAGGCGGTCCTCCAGCGTATCGCGGTAGGTATGCAGCTCAAACGGCCCGAAGTCCGTTTCTACCTCGTGAACCGACACGCGGGTAATGGTTTTTTCGGTTTCCAGCCGATAACGAATCAGGTCGGCAATGGTGCCGATTTTCAGGCCGTGCTCACGGGCAAAAGCCTCCAGTTGCGGACGGCGTGCCATGCTGCCATCTTCATTGAGGATCTCCACCAGCACGGCGGCCGGCTCCAACCCGGCCAGCATGGCCAGATCCACGCTGGCTTCGGTATGGCCGGCACGGGTCAGCACGCCACCGGGTTGCGCCATCAGGGGGAAAATATGCCCCGGCTGCGACAGGTCGGTTGGCTTGGCATCGGGCCGCACCGCGGTGCGGATGGTATGGGCCCGGTCATAGGCCGAAATGCCGGTGGTCACACCTTCAGCCGCTTCGATGGCAACGGTGAAATTGGTGGCGAATCGGGCCTGGTTTTCATTCACCATCAAAGGCAGGCTCAACTGCTGACAGCGCTCCCGCGTCAATGGCAGGCAAATCAGGCCACGGCCAAAACGCGCCATGAAATTGATATCCTCCGGCCGCACCTTGCTGGCCGCCATAATGAGATCGCCTTCGTTTTCACGATCCTCATCGTCCATCACCACCACCATGCGGCCAGCACGGATATCTTCCAGCAGCTCGGGGATGGTGTTCAGGGTGGATTTTTCACTCACGTTTTCACTCCCGGATAGGTTCCGGTCCAGACATGGACTATTCATGATTCGACAAGCGCTCCAGGTAACGGGCCACCAGATCGACTTCGATATTAACCGCGTCGCCGGGATTCAATTCCCCCAACGTGGTGATTTCCAGTGTATGCGGGATCAGGCACACGGCGAAACGCCGGCCCTGCGTTTCGTTGACGGTGAGACTGACGCCGTTGATGCAAATCGAGCCTTTCTTGGCCACATAGCGCGCCAGCTCAGCCGGCAGTTCGAATTCCAGCCGCTCGGCACGCCCATCGGGCGTTCGGGAAACCAGCCGGCCCATGCCGTCCACGTGGCCGGTGACCAGGTGACCACCCAGGCGGTCAGCCAGGGTCAGGGCCAGTTCCAGGTTTACCCGGGAGCCGATAGCCATTTCACCCAGCGTGGTCAGTTGCAGCGTTTCGGCCGACACGTCTGCCATGAAACCGCTGGCCCGGGGCTGCAACATCGTCAGGCACACACCGGATACCGCAATGCTGTCACCCTCGTTGCTGTGCTCAAGACCCATGCCGGGCGCTTCCACCCGGATGCGCACATCGCCTCCAGCCTGAGCCAGCTCCAGTACTTTTCCAGTTTTTTCCACGATTCCGGTAAACACGATTCTTCCTGATTCAACTGGCCGTGGCGGAATCGCTGCGCGGCCGCAAGCGCAATCGCGTATCGACACCCAGCGCGCGCCGTTCCAACAGTTCCAGATGCGTGCGTTGTTGCATGGATTCAAGCTCTCCCAGCGCAAATGGGCCTGCGGCACCGCAGCCCAGTAACACGGGTGCCTGGTAAACCAGCACTTCGTCCACCAGGTTGGCCTGTAACAGCGCGCCACACAACACCGCGCCAGCCTCTACCTGCAACTCGTTGATTTCCCGCTCCGCCAGGGCTTTGAGCAAGGCCGGCAGGTCAACGCGGTCCTGTGCCAAAGGCAAGGGCAGGATGTCAGCCCCGCTGTCGCGCAAGGCTTGCGGCACAGCATGGTCTGCTGCTCCGGCAATCAATGTGCTGCCCGGGTGCTGCAGGATGCGGCTATGGACGGGCGTGCGCCAGTGGGTGTCCACCACCACGCGCAACGGACGTAAGGGCGGTTCCTGCACCCGCGCGGTCATTTCCGGGTCATCGGCCAGCACCGTGCCGATGCCGGTCAGCAGGGCGGATGAGCGTGCCCGCCACTGCTGCACGTCAGCACGCGAGGCAGCGCCCGTGATCCACTGGCTCTCGCCGCTGACCAGCGCGGTGCGGCCGTCCAGGCTGATGGCCGTCTTCACCCGCACCCATGGCCTGCCCCGGCGCATGCGCATCAGAAAGCCGGCATTCAGTTCTTCCGCCGCAGCCGCCATCAGGCCGGTTTCGACCTGCACGCCGGCCGCCTGCAGCTTGCGGCAGCCGCTGCCATTGACCTGGCTGTTCGGGTCTTGCATGGCAATGACCACACGCTCAATTCCTGCCTGCAACAGGGCATCCACGCAAGGCGGTGTGCGCCCATGGTGGCTGCAGGGTTCCAGCGTAACGTAAGCCGTGGCACCGCGGGCCGCTTCGCCTGCCTGCGCCAGGGCAAGGGGTTCGGCGTGGGGCTGGCCGGCCTCAGCATGCCAGGCCGACGCCAGTATCTTGCCATGCGCGGCAATAACACAGCCCACCCTTGGATTTGGATGGCTGGTATGGAGGCCTTTTTCAGCCTGCCGCAAGGCCACCGCCATGCACTGGTGATCAAACGCGGAAAAGGTCATTTTTTATCGCGCTTGCTGGGCCCGCTGGCCGCATCCAGCAGGGATATCTGGCGTTGATCCAGGTTGCCCGGAGCCTGTTTTTCCAGGCGCTCAATTACATCCCGAAAGGCCTGCACGTCCTCAAAGCGCTTGTACACCGACGCAAAGCGGACGTATGCCACCTGGTCCAGCTGACTGAGTTCGCGCATCACCCACTCACCCAGCAGGCTGCTGGGAATTTCCGCATCTTCCACGCTGCGTATATTGCGCAGCAGTTTGCGGATGGCCCGTTCAACTTCACGCGTTTCCACCGGGCGTTTTTCCAGCGCCCGTAACATGCCATTGCGCAGTTTCTCATCAGAAAACGCCTCGCGGGCGCCGTTCGACTTGATGATACGTGGTGCTTTGAGTTCCGGGGCTTCATAAGTATTGAAGCGGGCGCCGCAGTCGGCGCACTGTCTGCGCCGACGGATCTGCATGCCATCACCGGTTAACCGGGAGTCAACGACCCGGGTTTCGGTGTGATTGCAGAAAGGGCACCACATCGAACAGGCTTACTGGCCGTAAACCGCGTGTTTACGGCATAGCGCGACGGCCTGGCCCTTGACCTGCCCGACCACGTTTTCATCGCCCATGTGATCCAGCACATCGCAAATCAATCTGGCCAGTTCTTCGCAGTCCTGCGCGGTAAACCCGCGGGTGGTCACCGCCGGCGTGCCCAGGCGCAAGCCACTGGTGATGAACGGTGAGCGTGGCTCGCCCGGTACGGTGTTCTTGTTCACCGTGATATTGGCGCGGCCCAGTGCCTCCTCAGCGTCTTTGCCGGTAAACTCCCGGCCAATCAGGTCCACCAGAAACAGGTGATTGTCGGTGCCGCCGGAAACCACCTTGTAACCGCGGTCGATCAGCTTCGCAGCCATCACCCGGGCATTGTCAATGACCGCCTGCTGGTAACCCTTGAATGCAGGTTCCAATGCTTCCTTGAACGCGACCGCTTTGGCTGCGATCACGTGCATCAGTGGTCCGCCCTGGGTACCGGGAAACACCAGCGAGTTCAGTTTTTTATGGATGGCTTCATCATCCTGCGCCAGGATGATGCCGCCACGCGGGCCGCGCAGGGTCTTGTGCGTGGTCGACGTGGTCACGTGAGCATGGGGTACCGGGTTGGGGTACAGACCGGCAGCCACCAGTCCGGCCACGTGCGCCATATCAACCAGGAAATACGCACCGACGGAGTCAGCGATCTCGCGCATTTTTGCCCAGTCAATCACGCGTGAATAGGCGGAAAACCCACCAATCAGCATTTTCGGCTGGTGCTGCTCCGCCAGATCGGCAATCACGTCATAATCAATCAGCCCGGTTTCCGTGTTGATGCCGTATTGCACTGCGTTAAACAGCTTGCCGGAGAAATTCACCGGGCTGCCATGGGTCAGATGCCCGCCTTCCGACAGGCTCATGCCGAGTATGGTGTCACCCGGTTGCAGCAAGGCCAGGTAGGCGGCCGCATTGGCCTGCGAGCCTGAGTGTGGCTGGACGTTGGCATAACCGGCGCCAAACAGCTGCTTCACCCGGTCCTGCGCCAGTTTTTCAGCGATATCCACGTATTCGCAGCCGCCGTAATAGCGTTTACCGGGGTAGCCTTCCGCGTACTTGTTGGTCAGCACGGAACCCTGCGCTTCCATTACCCTGGGGCTGGCATAGTTTTCTGATGCGATCAGCTCAATGTGGTCTTCCTGGCGGCTTACCTCGGCATCAATGGCCGCGGCAAGTTCATCGTCAAATCCGCGGATCCGGTAACTGTTGTCGAACATGATTCTTCCTGTATTGGACGGGTAAATGGGCGCATTACCCAGCGCTGCCGGGATGCGGAAAACAGCCCTGAATTCTATCATTGATTGCACCCGCGCTGCCCGTATTCGGCCGTGGTCCTGCCGGCCCTGCCCGCTTGCCCATGTCACGGCCGGTTGCGTCGTCACTCTGGTCAGAGCTGCGCTCATATTGGATAATACGAGGTCCTGCCGGCCGCGCTGCGGTGCTTTGAACTCCTGCTAACCGGATTACATCATGGCTCAATACATTTATACGATGATTGGCGTAAGCAAGACTGTGCCGCCCAATCGCACCATTATCAAAGACATATCGTTGTCCTTTTTTCCCGGTGCGAAGATTGGACTGCTGGGACTGAATGGCGCCGGCAAGTCCACCGTGCTGCGCATCATGGCTGGCGTGGACCCGGACTTCGATGGCGAAGCGCGCCCACAAGCCGGCATAAACATCGGTTACCTGGCCCAGGAGCCGGAACTGGACGACAGCAAGACCGTGCGCGAAGTGGTGGAAGAAGGCGTGGGCGAGATTCGCGATGCGCTGACCCGCTTCGACGAGGTCAGCATGAAGTTTGCCGAACCCATGGATGACGAGGCGATGAACGCACTGCTGGAAGAACAGGCGGCCCTGCAGGAAACCATTGAGAATGCCAACGGATGGGAACTGGAACGCACGCTGGAAATTGCTGCGGATGCCTTGCGGCTGCCAGCCTGGGACGAACCGGTGAAGCACCTGTCTGGCGGCGAGCGCCGGCGCGTGGCCCTGTGCCGCCTGCTGTTGTCCAACCCCGACATGTTGTTGCTGGACGAGCCCACCAACCACCTGGATGCCGAATCGGTGGCCTGGCTGGAACGCTACCTGGGCGAATTCAGCGGTACCGTGGTGGCCATCACCCATGACCGATATTTTCTGGATAACGCGGCCGAGTGGATACTGGAACTCGACCGTGGCCACGGCATCCCGTGGAAAGGCAATTACTCTTCCTGGCTGGAGCAGAAAGATCAGCGCCTGCAGCAGGAGGCCGGCAAAGAGCGCGAACGGCAACGCACCATCCAGGCGGAACTGGAGTGGGTCCGGTCCAATCCCAAAGGCCGCCGTGCCAAGAGCAAGGCGCGTTTGCAGCGATTTGAAGAACTCAATTCCCAGCAGTACCAGCAGCGCAATGAAACGCATGAGATTTTCATTCCACCCGGGCCACGCCTGGGCGAGCAGGTCATCGAACTGAACCATGTCAGCAAGGGTTTTGGCGACCGCCTGTTGATTGACGACCTCAGCTTCAGCATTCCGCCGGGCGCCATCGTGGGCGTGATTGGCGGTAACGGCGCGGGTAAATCCACCCTGTTCCGCATGCTGACCGGACAAGAACAGCCTGACCAGGGCGAAATCACCATTGGCAGCACCGTGGAGTTGGCCTACGTGGACCAAAGCCGCGACAGCCTGAACGGTGAGCGCACCGTCTGGGAAGAAATCGCTGACGGCGAGGAAATCATTACGGTCGGAAACTTCAAAACCCAGTCACGTGCCTACGTCGGACGCTTCAATTTCCGTGGTGCCGATCAGCAAAAACGGGTGCAGGATCTGTCTGGTGGCGAACGTAACCGGGTGCACCTGGCCAAGCTGCTGCGCTCAGGTGGCAACGTATTGCTGCTGGATGAGCCCACCAACGACCTGGACGTGGAAACCCTGCGGGCACTGGAAGAGGCGCTGCTGGAGTTTCCGGGCTGCGTGGTGGTGATATCACATGACCGCTGGTTCCTGGATCGCATCGCCACCCATATGCTGGCTTTTGAAGGCGACAGCCACGTGGAATGGTTTGAAGGCAATTATTCCGAATACGAGGCCGATCTGAAACGCCGGCTGGGTGATGAAGCCGCCACCCCGCACCGCATGAAATACCGGCGGCTGCAGTAGCTGCTGTTTATCCGTTGCGGTTGGGCGGCTGCAACGCGGCGGCCGCGGCTGGCAGGTCGAAGTCGGCCGCGGTGAGGTGAAACGGCCGGGGCTGGTAGTCAATGACCTGCTGCAGCTCATTGGAGTCAAACACCATATCGCGGTTTTGCCGCCGAACCTGCTCCGCATTGAGAACGGCTGATCCGGGCAGCAAGCGGCTCAGCCGGGCGGCCAGCACCAGCAAACCGGCAGGCAGACCGATGATACGCACCGGCAAATCCAGCGCGGCGAAGATACGGCAAACCAACTCCCGGTAAGTCAACACCTCGCCGCCACTGACCGTGCAGTCCAGGCTGGCGAGACCCTCACGGCAGGCCAACGCGGCCAGCGCGGCAGCCAGGTCATCGGCATGCACCGGCTGGCGCAACCCGGCTGCCGCACCCGCCAGGGGAAGCAGGTGGAAGCGGTGGATAAAGCCCGCCAGGCGGCTGATGGTCTGATCACGGCCGCAGCCATAGATCATGGTTGGACGCAGCAGGGCCAGCGGAATGTCGCGCTGGTGGCAAGCCACCTGCAACTTGGTTTCGGCATCCAGTATCGCCTGGATTTGCCGCCGCTCAGCCGCATCAGCGGAGAACTGCTTGGTCAGCGTGCTGCTGGTGGACAGACAGATCACACGCTGCAGCCTGGGGCCGCTGGACAGCAGCCGGCTGGCGATGTCTATCGGGCCGCAGGAAATCAGCGTGTACGGCTCGCCCGCAGTGCCGCCAGACGTGTACTCGCGGCTGGCTGCGGCTGAAACATTGGCATCGTCAGGGTGCAGCCAGCGGAGCTGGCCGGAGCACAAGGGCAGACTGTCCCCCACGGCAATGCGGCGGCTCAGCGCCAGCACGGTAA
>JBFIHZ010000078.1:0-13219 GCA_041601535.1 Lysobacterales bacterium
ACAACTCCAGCCTGCCGCGTTACGACGTGCTTACTGCGCTGGCACTCAACAGCAGTGGCCTGACCATGGGCGAGCTGGCGGCCATGCTGAACGTAACCAAGGGCAATATCACCGGTGTTGTGCGCCGCCTGAAGCAGGATGGCCTGGTGCGGAAAGTGACTTCCAAGCAGGACCGGCGCATTCAATCAGTGACCATTTCGGCCAAGGGTAAAAAGCTGTGGTCGGCCATGCACGCCGATTATGACCGCATAATTACCGCGTTACTGTCTGGCCAGTCAGATGCGCAAATCAAAAGCCTTACGCGTACGCTTGAAAAAACCCTGTCATCGGTCGAAAAGTCAGCGCGACAACTCTGAGCGGTTCTGTTCCAAGGATATTTATTTTATACTTAAAATGTTATTCTGGAGTTTCACCCGTGAAAACCGGGTGGGAATCGAAACGGTTTGGCGTGGTCTGATGTCCTGACGGGCGTCACGCGCCGACCGGCAAGTCCACATCAGGGTTGACAGAAACACCATGGCAGAGCGTTCATTCAAGAAAGAAGTAGAGCAACTTCGTATTGGCGAAGGTGAGGTTTTCAGCGGCGAGGGCATCCTGGCCGTGACCAAGGCCTTGCTGCAATCGGGCGTGGCTTACGTGGGCGGTTACCAGGGCGCACCGATTTCCCACCTGATGGATGTGTTGTCGGACGCGCGCGATGTGCTGGACGAGCTGGGCGTGCATTTCGAGGCCAGCGCCAGTGAAGCCGCGGCAGCCGCCATGGCGGCCGCGTCGGTTAATTACCCGTTGCGTGGCGCGGTTACCTGGAAATCCACGGTGGGCACCAACGTGGCCAGCGATGCGCTGGCCAACCTGGCCTCCGGCGGGGTCAAGGGCGGCGTGGTGGTGATTGTTGGCGAGGATTACGGTGAGGGTTCCAGCATCATGCAGGAGCGCACGCACGCCTTTGCCATGAAAAGCCAGATGTGGCTGATCGATCCGCCGCCAAACGTGGCGCGCATCGTTGAGTCGGTGGAGCAGGCGTTTGAGTTGTCGGAAGCCAGCAACACGCCGGTGTTCCTGCAGCTGCGCATCCGTTCCTGCCATGTATCGGGCCGCTTCACCGCGCGGGATAACCGGCCGCCCGCGTTGTCGCTGAAAGACGCCACCGAAAGCCCGCAGCGCGATGTCGACCGAATCGTTTTACCACCGGCGTCGTTCCTTCACGAGCAGGAAAAAATCAACAAGCGCTGGCCCGCGGCGGTCAAGTTCATCCGTGACAACGGGCTGAACAAGATGCTGCCGGGCGAGCAGGAAAACCTGGGCATTATCGTGCCAGGTGGGCTGTACAACACGCTGATTCGCAGCATGGAACGGCTTGGCCTGGCCGATGCTTTTGGCAATGCCCGCTTCCCGATTTACCAGATGAATGTGCCTTATCCGGTTATTGATGATGAAATCGTAGAATTCTGCCAGGACAAGGATGCGGTGCTGCTGGTGGAAGAAGGCCAGCCCAACTATATCGAGCAGAACATCAACACGGTGTTGCGGCAGCATGATGTCAGCACCAAGCTGATCGGCAAGGGTACGTTTCCGATGGCCGGTGAGTACACCAGCGAGGTATTGCGCAACGGCCTGATCGGTTTTATGGCGCGCTTCGAACCGGACTGGGTTGCGCCGCAGGATCCGGGTCATGCGATAGCTGCACTGGTGGCGGGGCTGAACCCCCACGTGCCGCCGCGGCCGCCCGGTCTGTGCACCGGCTGCCCCGAACGCCCGGTGTTTACCAGCCTGAAAATGATGCAGCAAGAGCTGGGTGATTTTCATATCAGCGGCGACATCGGCTGCCACCTGTTCAGCATTTTGCCGCCGTTTAACATGGGTAATACCACCATGGGTTACGGCCTGGGCACCGCGGGTGCCTCGGCCTTCAATTCGGCCGGTGGCAGCAAGCCGCCCATTTCCATCATGGGCGATGGCGGCTTCTGGCATAACGGCCTGACCAGCGGCATCGGCAATGCGGTATTCAACAAGAACGACGGCCTGACCATTGTCATCGACAACAACTACGCTGCCGCCACCGGCGGGCAGGATCTGTTGTCCGGCAAGGGCGAGGTGCGCGACCGCAGCACCCAGCACCCGATTGAAAAAGCAGTGCGCGGCATCGGCGTGCGCTGGGCCAAAACGGTGAAAACCTACGACATCGGCAAGATGCGCGCCGCGCTGAAAGAAGCGGTGACCAACAAGGGCGACGGGCCCAAGGTGCTGGTGGCGCAATCGGAATGCATGCTCAACCGCCAGCGGCGTGAAAAGCCCCTGGTGCGCAAGGACATTGCATCGGGCAAACGCACCATCCAGGAACGCTTTGGCGTGGATGAACAAACCTGCACCGGCGACCATGCCTGCATCCGCCTGTCGGGCTGTCCTTCACTGACCATCAAGCCCAACCCCGATCCGCTGAAAACCCAACCGGTTTCTTACGTGGACAACAGCTGTGTGGGCTGCGGCAACTGCGGCGAAGTGGCGCACGAAGCGGTGCTGTGCCCGTCGTTTTACAAGGGGCAAATTATTTACAACCCGGGCGGCCTGGACCGTTTCCTGTGGCGGCTGCGCAGCCGCTTCATCGGCTGGATGCAGCAGCGCGCGGAACAACGCCGCCTGCGGATGGCCTGAGGCATGGGCACTGGCAGCATGGAACAGAAATTCGAACGGCCAATTACCGTAGCCATTCTGGCCCTGGGCGGACAGGGCGGTGGCGTACTGACCAAGTGGCTGGTGGATATCGCCCAGTCCAATGGTTATCTGGCGCAATCCACCTATGTGGCCGGTGTGGCGCAGCGTACCGGCGCCACCGTGTATTGCGTTGAGCTGTTCCCGCAGGCGCAGGCTCAGCAGATGGGCCGTGAACCGGTGTTCACCACCTACCCGGTGCCGGGTGATGTCGACCTGGTGGTGGCGGGCGAAATGGCCGAAACCGGCCGGGCCATCCAGAAAGGGTTTGTCACGCCCAATGTCACCACACTGATTTCCAGCACCCACCGGGTGTATTCAATTACTGAAAAGTCCGCCATGGGCGACGGCATTATCGACCAGGCGCCGGTAATGGAAGCGGCGCGCAAGGCGGCGCGCAAGTTCATTGCCTTTGACATGGCCGCGGGCGCGGATCAGTCCAACAGTATTATCAGCGCGGTCATTCTTGGCGCGATAGCCGCCAGCGGTGCCTTGCCGTTTGGCCGCGAAGCATACGAGGCCGCCATTCGTGCCGGCGGCCGGGCGGTGGAATCCAACCTGGCCGGTTTCGAGGCCGGATACCAGGGCGGCAGCCAGACGGTTGCAGGCCAGGGGGTCGCCAGTATCAGCAGCCGCAAAGCCGTGGCCATGCCGCAAGCCGAGGGCCTGAATGGCGAAGCCCTGCTGGCGCGTATCCGCGAGGAATTACCGCCGGCAGTGCAGGCCATGGCGGCGCATGGCGCACTGCGGGCACTGGAATACCAGGACGTGGCCTATGCCGGCCAGTACCTGGACCGTGTCAGCGAGGTGGTGGCGCTGGAGCAGGACCGGAACCCGGCCGAACAGGAGTTTTCGCTGGCGCAGGAAGTGGCGCGGCAGCTGGCCCTGCAGATGTGCTATGAAGACACCATTCGCGTGGCCGAGATCAAGACCTCGGGGCAGCGCATGCAGAGCGTGCGCCAACACCTGAACGTATCGGCGCAACAGCCGGCGCACGTGGTGGAATACTTTCATCCGCGTTTCGAGGAACTGTGCGATACCTTGCCAGCCAGCCTTGGCCGCCGCCTGCTGGCATCGCAACGCGCCCGCCGCTGGTTCAAGCCCTTGCTGGGCAAGGGACGCAACATCACCACCACCAACCTTAGCGGCTACCTGCAGCTCGCGCTGCTGGCCAAGCTGAAACGCTGGCGCCGCGGCACCTACCGCTTTGCCACCCAGACCCATCTGCTGGATGACTGGCTGGGCCGTATTCACGCCGTGATCAAGGATGACGGTGCAGACCCGGATTACGCCCTGGCGTTGGCGCAATGCATTGGCATGGTCAAGGGTTATGGCGATACCTATGAGCGCGGCCTGGAGCGCTACCAGAAAATCGTCGCGGCATCGGAAAAGGTTGCGCCGGAGCAGCGCGCCGCCACGGTGCGCCGTCTCAGCCAGGCCGCGCTGGCCAGTGAAGACGGCAAGGTATTTGAACAAGGGCTGATGGCCATGGAGGCGCATTGATCATGGCGGACAGTTCGCAAGCAACCAAAGACCTGCACGGCCAGCATGCCGTGGTCACTGGCGGCGGCAGCGGCATTGGCGCAGCCACCGCGGCCGCATTGCGGCGCAATGGCGCAGAGGTGACCTTGTTCGGCCGCGGCGAGCAACGGCTGGCGGCCACTGCCGGTGAACTGGGTGTGGGATATTGCGTGGCGGATGTTACCGATCCGGCCAGTCTGAAAACCGCTTTCGCCGCCGCTGCGCAGCAGCGTGGTCCGGTCAGCATCCTGGTCAATAACGCCGGTGCAGCCGAAGCGCGCCCGTTTGCCAAGATGGATGCGGAGTTCTGGCAGTTCATGATGGATGTGAATCTCAATGGCGTGTACCACTGCACGCGGGAAGTTATCCCGCCGATGCTGCAGGGCGGCTTTGGCCGCATCATCAACATTGCCAGCACCGCGGCGCAGCGCGGCTATGCCTACGTCAGCGCCTACACCGCGGCCAAGCACGGCGTGGTGGGGCTGACCCGCTCGCTGGCGCTGGAGTATGCCCGCAAGAACATCACCGTGAATGCGGTGTGCCCGGGTTATACCAATACCGACATCATTACCAACTCAATCAAGAACATCGTTGCCGCCACCGGCCGCAGCGAAGAAGAAGCGCTGGCCGACCTGGTGAAAAGCAATCCCCAGGGCCGCCTGATCGAGCCACAGGAAGTGGCCGACACGGTGGTGTGGTTGTGCCGCAAGGAAAGTTCGTCCATCACCGGCCAGGCGATTTCCATCGCCGGCGGCGAAGTCATGTAAGCATTCCCAACGAGACATTACGCATGAGCAATTCAGAAAAACAGCATTTCCTGATGGAAACTTCGGCCAATGGCGTGGCCCGCATCACGCTGAACCGGCCGGAACGCAAGAATCCGCTGACCTTTGACTCCTATGCCGAGCTGCGCGATACCTTTCGCGACCTGGTGTATGACGATGACATCCGCGCGGTGGTGGTGACCGGCGCCGGCGGCAATTTCTGCTCCGGTGGCGATGTGCACGAGATCATCGGCCCGTTGACCAAGATGAACATGAAGGAGCTGCTGCGCTTTACCCGCATGACCGGCGACCTGATCAAGGCCATGCGTGCCTGCCCGCAGCCGGTATTGGCCGCCATTGACGGGGTCTGCGCCGGCGCTGGCGCCGCCATCGCGATGGCTTCCGACCTGCGCTATGCCACGCCACAGGCCAAAACGGCCTTTTTGTTCACCCGCGTAGGGCTGGCCGGTGCCGATATGGGCGCATGCGCCATGCTGCCACGGCTGATCGGCCAGGGCCGCGCCTCCGAGCTGCTGTTCACCGGCCGTTCGATGTCCGCTGAAGAGGGTATGAGCTGGGGCTTTTACAACGGCCTGTTTGAATCTGCTGAACTGCTGGATCAGGTCACGCACCAGGCTGGCCGCTTGGCTGCCGGGCCCAATTTCGCCCACGGCTTTACCAAGAACCAGCTGAACATTGAGTGGGATATGCCGCTGGATACTGCCATCGAAGCCGAGGCCCAGGCGCAGGCCATCTGCATGCAAACCACCGATTTCGAACGCGCCTACAACGCGTTTGTGGCGAAGGAGAAACCGGAGTTCAAGGGTGACTGAGTCGCTTTTATGTTCATCCGCCAACCCAAGCGGGGTAACTAATCATGCCGGATAAGCAGTTTATCGATTGGCCGTTTTTCGACGACCGGCACCGCGAGTTGCGCCAGGGCTTGTCGCAATGGGCCGAGAACTATCACTTCCGCCACGATGACGATGTCGACGGTACCTGCCGTGAGCAGGTGGCTGACCTGGGCCAGGCCGGCTGGCTGAAGCACTGCGTGCCGGCTGCCTGGGGTGGCGCGGCGGAGAAGCTGGACGTGCGCAGCATTGCCCTGTGCCGCGAAACGCTGGCCTACTACAGCGGCCTGGCGGATTTCAGTTTTGCCATGCAGGGCCTCGGCAGCGGTGCGATTTCGCTGTTTGGTTCCGACGCCCAGTGTGAAACCTACCTGCCACAAGTGGCACGCGGCGAAGCCTTGCCCGCGTTTGCGCTGTCCGAAGCCAAAGCGGGTTCGGATGTCGCGGCGATGGAAACTTCGGCCGAGCAGGTGGGCGACGAATTCGTACTCAATGGCGAGAAAACCTGGATTTCCAACGGTGGTATCGCCGATTTTTACTGCGTGTTTGCCCGTACCGGTGAAGCGCCCGGCGCGCGCGGCCTCAGCGCGTTTATCGTGGAAGCCGGCACGCCCGGTTTTTCCGTGGTGGAGCGCATCGATACCATCGCGCCGCATCCGCTGGGCCGTTTGCAGTTTAGCGATTGCCGCATCCCGGCCAGCAACCGCATTGGTGGCGGTGGCGAAGGCTTCAAAATCGCCATGGCCACGCTGGATGTATTCCGCACTTCGGTGGCGGCGGCATCGCTGGGTTTTGCCCGCCGTGCGCTGGATGAGGCGGTGCGCCACACCAGTACCCGGCAGTTGTTTGGCGCGCCATTGAGCGCGCTGCAGATGACCGAAGCCAGTATTGCTGACATGGCAACCGGCATCGACGCCAGCGCACTGCTGGTGTATCGCTCGGCCTGGGCCAAGGACTGTTACCAGGAGCGCGTCACCCGCGAAGCCGCCATGGCCAAGCTGTACGCCACCGAAACCGCGCAGAAAATCATTGACCAGGCCGTACAGTTGTTTGGCGGCCAGGGCGTGGTCAGCGGCAATATCGCCGAAATGCTGTACCGCGAAATTCGTGCCTTGCGTATTTACGAGGGCGCCAGCGAGGTGCAGAAAGTGATCATCGCCCGACAGACTTACAAGGAAAACACACAGTGAAACATCTCCTCCCTGAAGGCTGGCCACGTCCCAGTGGTTATTCCAATGGCATTGCGGCAGAAGGCGAACTGATTTTTGTCGCGGGCATGGTGGGCTGGGATGCCAGCGGCAGGTTTCCTGAAGGGTTTGTTGCACAACTTGAACAGGCGCTGGAAAACACCGTGGCTGTACTCAAGGCCGGCGGGGCGGACACTTCGCACATTGTGCGCATGACCTGGTTCGTCAAAGGGCTGGACGCTTACCGCGAAAACCTGGCCCATATCGGCCCCACCTACCGCAAGGTCATCGGCAAGAACTTTCCGGTAATGGCGGTGGTGGGCGTGAGTGACCTGGTGGAACGCGAGGCCCTGCTGGAAATCGAAACCACGGCGGTGCTGCCGACGCGGTAAAGCACAGCCATCGTGCTGAAGGGTCCGGCTGATCAGTTAATCTGGTCTGCGTTTTGCATGGCTGAGCCGCGCGCTTTAAGCAGCAGTGACTGCAGTTTCTGCATGTCTTTCAGATTGAGGTCGGACAATAACTGGCTGACCCAGCTTTCATGCAGCCGGGCCATGCGGCGGAACTCCTTGGTGCCCTGCTCCGTCAGCTGGATGTACTGGATGCGGCGGTCGTGCTCCGGCCGTTCGCGCTGTACCAGGCCCATGGTCACCAGCCGGTCGATCACCCCGGTGATATTGCCATTGGACACCATCAGTTCGTGCGACAGTTCGGACATGGTCAGCGGTTTGTTGGCGTGATCCAGCTCGGACAGCACATCAAACTGCGGCAGAGTGACTTCAAAATGCTTGCGGAAAACCGAGCGCAGGCGCTGCTCAATTATGCTTTCGCAGGAAAGCAGTCGCAGCCAGGTCCGCAGGGATTCCTTTTCGCGGTTTTCTGTGGAGCCGGAATTTGCCATAAGGCTGGGCCTTTCAGGAAGCGGTGCTGACAAGGTTACCATTTCACAGTAAAAGCACGCAATATAAAATATTACAGTAAAGATATTTTGTGTATAAAATAAATTCGTTCTATACTGTGGCCGTCTGATATTCAGCCAGGAGTGACAACGTGAACCTGCGCGAGGTAAGCGAACACCAAGACCGGTCGGCAAGCGATGCTGCCAGCCCGGACGCATGGCGTAACAGTCACATCATCCGTTTTTCGCAGATTGACGGTGCCGGCATCGTTTTTTATCCCCGTTATTTCGAGATGCTGGCGGATTCTTTCCCGCAACAGTGTGCATTGCCGGACGCCACAGCGGATCAGGTCACCCGCATCCAGGCGACCTTCCGCCAGCCGGCCCGCCTGGGCGAGCGGCTGGTGCTGCAAGCGCGAACTGACACCGGTGATTTCGCAGTGCGGGGAATCGCCGCAGGCGACGTGTGCTTTGAGTTGGGCATCAGTCAGCAGCCGGCTACGCCCGCCTGGCCGGCGGATGCCAATGCATTTGTCCGGCAGGCGGAAATACATGAATGGATGACCGGTGCTGATTCGCGCATGCACCTGTCACGTTGCTACGAGTTGACGGCCACCTTGATGGAAGAGTGGTTCAACGCGGAGCTTGGCTACCCGTTTGCCACCTTGCACGCAACCGATGGTGCTTCGGTACCCACCGTCAGCCTGGATAGCGATGTACACCGGCGGCCCGTCAACGGTGAAACCGTGCATCTCGCGCTGAGCGTGTTGCAGGTGGGCCGCAGTTCGCTGCAAATGGGTATGCAGGTATCAAGCCAGGGACAACTGCTGGTGCAGACCCGCCAGGTGGTGGTGTTTGTGCGCAATGAGAACGGGGGGCTGAGCAGTGTTGCCATCCCTGCGGCGCTGGCCGGCAAGCTGCGTGAGCAGCTGGTGCCGCAGCAGGTCTGACGCGGATGAGCTGACCAAAAGACCTGAAGCGGGTTGCGCAAGCCCGGAATGAAACGAAAGCGATGTATCGGTAACAAAAAGAGGTAAAGCCTGCATGTGGCGACCAGCTGAGAGAATCAAGTACCAACCCGAACCGGGCGCGTGGCCGGACCGTGATGCGGCCCGCTCGTCGATGCTTTTCAGTCCATTGCAGGCAGGCCCGGTAACCTTGGAACAACGCACCTGGGTACCGGCCATGGTGCCGTGGCGTGCCACCGAAGACGGCCACGTAACCCCCGAACTGCTGGCCTGGTACCGGCGCTTTGCCAAGGGCCGCCCCGGCGCCCTGGTAATCGAAGCCACCGGCATCCGCGACGTCCCCAGCGGCCCCTTGCTGCGCATCGGCCACGACCGCTTTGTCCCCGGATTGAAACAACTGGTGGAAACGGTACGCGAGGCCAGCGATGGCCATACACGCCTGTTTATCCAGCTGATTGATTTCCTGCGCATTAACCGACGCGCCACACCGGAAAAGTATTTTGGGCGCCATTTGCAACTAACCGAGCGGCATCGCGAGGCAATGGGCGGGTCGCAATCGGATGAAGAGTTGCGCGCGGCGCTGGCTCAGTTGGACGATGAAGCGCTGCGCGAAGTGTTGACCGAGCGCGAGTACGAAACTTATGCCATGGGTTACCGCGAGCGGGTGGATGATATGCATCTGCCACATATCCGTGAACTGCCGCAGGTATTGCCTGGCTTGTTCTCCAGCGCCGCGCAGCGGGCTGACGCGGCCGGTTTCGATGGTGTGGAACTGCATTACGCGCACGCCTATACCATGGCTTCATTTTTGTCGGCGCATAACCGCCGTGATGACGGCTATGGCGGCAGCCGGGAAAACCGGGTTCGCCTGCCGCTGGAAGTGTTTGCCGCGGTCAGGAAAGCCGTCAGCCCGGAGTTCGCCGTAGGCTGCCGTTACCTCACCCAGGATTGCGTGGAAGGTGGCATGACGGTGGATGATGCCTGCTATTTTGGCGTTGAACTGGCACGCGCCGGCATGGATTTCCTGTCGCTGTCACGCGGCGGCAAGTTTGAAGACGCCAAGCAGCCCAAGGTTGGCGCCGCCGCCTATCCCTACACCGGACGCAGCGGCTACGAATGCATGCCGCAGTATATTTCCGATCCGCGCGGACCGTTTGGCCGCAACCTGAGTGCCACCGCCCGCATCCGCCGGGCCATCCGCGATGAGAATCTGCAGACACCCGTGGTCGCCGCGGGCGGCATACATGGCTTTGAGCAGGCCGAGCGCGTACTGCAAAGCGGTGAAGCCGACGTGATCGCCGCGGCGCGGCAGACGCTGGCTGACCCGGACTGGTTTTTGAAAATACAGCTGGGCCTGGGTGAGCAGGTCCGTTTGTGCCTGTACACAAATTATTGCGAGGCGCTGGATACCCGGCACAAGCAGGTCACCTGCGAGCTGTGGGACCGGGAAAACCTGGATGAGCCCGGCATTCTCAAATCGCACGATGGCAAACGCCGGCTGGAAGCGCCGGACTGGACCATCCCCATTGAGGTGCTCAATGCGGACTGATCCGCTGAGCGCGAGTAACGCCTGGTTTCCAGGATGGTTGAAATGAACACAAGGAGTTCGCTTTGAAAATTGTATGCCTGGGCGGGGGCCCGTCCTCACTGTACTTCGCCATCCTGATGAAAAAGGCCAATCCGGACTTCGACATCACGGTAATTGAACGCGGCGACCGCGACTCCACCTGGGGTTTTGGCGTGGTGTTCTCCGATGACACGCTGCGCGGCTTTATGGAAGCCGATGCGCCCAGTTACCAGCGCATTGTGGAACAGTTCGCCTACTGGGGCGGTATCAATACCACCATTCATGGCAAAAGCATCAACTCCCAGGGGCACGGCTTCTGTGGCATGTCACGCCTGAAATTGTTGAATGTGTTTCACGATCGCTGCGACGAATTGGGGGTGAAGCTGCAATTTGGCACCGATATCACCTCGGTGGAGGAGCTCAACCCGGACCAGTATGACCTGGTGGTGGCAGGCGATGGCATTACCTCAATACTGCGCGAAACCTACAAGGATGAGTTTGAAACCAGCGTGGACATGCGCCCCAACCGCTTCTGCTGGCTGGCCACCACCAAGCCGCTGGATGACTTCAGCTTTATTTTCCGCCAGAACGAACACGGCTGGTGGTGGGTGCATGCCTATCGCTACGAGGAAGGCACCACCACCTGGATTGTTGAAACCAGTGAAGAAACCTGGAAATCTGCCGGCCTGGATAAAGCGACTGAAGAAGATACCAAGGCATATTGCGAGAAAATATTTGCCGAAGACCTGGACGGCCACCCGTTGATCACCAACCGCTCGGTGTGGCGCACCTTCCCGGTGATTCGCAATGAAAAGCTTTACTACAAGAACATCGTACTGATGGGCGACGCGGTGCGCTCGGCGCATTTCAGCATCGGCTCCGGCACCAAGCTGGCAATGGAAGACTCCATTGCGCTGGCGGATTACTTCAAACAGACCGGCAATGATGTGCAGCGGGCACTGGAGCTGTACCAGAAAACACGCAAGGACGAAGCCGACCGGTTGCAGCGTACCGCGGTGGTCAGCCTGCGCTGGTTCGAGCATATCGACCGTTACGCCTCGGCGCAGGAAGCAGAGCAGTTCACCTTCAATATGCTGTGCCGCTCCAAGCGCATCACCTATGAGAATCTGCGTCTGCGTGATCCGGATTATGTCCGCTCCATGGACCAGTGGTTTGCCGCGCATACCCGGGAAGTTACCGGCTTTGACGATATTGACACCGAAAACCCGGTGGTGCCGGTGTTTCAGCCATTCAAGATTGGTGACATGCGGGTGGAAAACCGCTTCCAGCTGTCCGCCATGTGCCAGTACTGCGCCGAGGACGGCAACCCGCTGGACTGGCATATGGTGCATTACGGCGCACGCGCCGTTGGCGGCGCCGGCTTGCTCAATACCGAGATGATCTGCATTTCCCCCACCGCCCGCATCACCCCGGGCTGCGCCGGCATCTGGAACGAAGAACAGACCAAGCGCTGGAAACGCATCGTCGATTTTGTGCACGCCAACAGCAAGGCCAAAATCTGCGCGCAGATTGGCCATGCCGGGCGCAAGGGCGCCACCTGCCTGCCATGGGACGGCGGCATGGATCAGCCGCTGAAAGAGGGCGCCTGGGAAATCATTTCACCGTCGCCCTTGCCCTATTTGCGGCACAGCGCAGTGCCGCGTCCCGCCACGCCGGAGGATATGGACGCCGTGGTGGATGATTTCATCAAGGCCATTGGCAATGTCGACGCTGCCGGTTTTGACATGGTTGAGCTTCACCTGGCGCACGGTTACCTGTTATCCAGCTTTATCAGCCCGTATACCAACCAGCGTGATGATGAGTTTGGCGGCGACATTCATGGCCGCATGAAATTCCCGCTGCGCGTGGTGCGCGAAGTGCGCGCAGCCTGGCCGCAACACAAGCCGCTGTCGGTACGTATTTCCGCCACCGATTGGGTGGACGAAGGCCTGACCGAAGAAGAAATGCTGGCCATGGCCGCCATGCTGAAAGAGGCCGGCGTGGACGTGATCAACGTGTCCACCGGCCAGGTGACCAAGGACGAGGATCCGATCTACGGCCGTATGTTCCAGGCGCCATTCGCCGACCAGATTCGTAACGAGGTGGGTATACCGACCATCGTGGCCGGCAACATTACTACGGCTGACCAGGCCAATACGCTGGTGGCTGCAGGGCGTACCGATATTGTCGCCATGGGCCGGCCCATCATGAACGAACCGCACCTGGTGCTGACCGCGGCCGCGCATTACGGCCATCGCAAGCAGTACTGGCCACCGCAGTACCATTCCGGCAAGCCGGCGGCTGAGGCATTGGCCGACAAGACCAATGAAGAGTTGCTGGAGTTGCGCCGCGATGCCAAACCCCCCAACCCCAGTGAAGCCCTGGCCATTGCCGTGGCGCGTGGTGAAATCCTGCTGCATCGCGATGCCGGAAAGAAGGCAAAATGATGCATTTGTTTATCTGCCAATCGGCGACCTGCAACGTTCAAGACGGAACCACCAGAAATGTCTGAAGCTTTTATCTGTGATTACATTCGCACCCCGTTTGGCCGCTATGGCGGCGGGCTGTCCAGCGTGCGTGCTGATGACCTGGCGGCCATCCCCATCCGTGCATTGATGGAGCGCAATCCGGATTGCGACTGGAGCCGGCTGGATGACGTCGTGCTGGGGTGCGCCAACCAGGCCGGCGAGGACAATCGCAATGTGGCACGCATGGCGGCATTGCTGGCTGGCTTGCCAATCGAGGCGGGCGGCG
>JBFIHZ010000079.1:0-13093 GCA_041601535.1 Lysobacterales bacterium
ATGTCGAACAGCGCAAACACGATCATCAGGCTGCCGATAACGACCTGCAGTGGCGGCGTGGCGGATTCTGAACCGGCCGCCTGGGCCGCGGCGGACGGCGACCCGGCCGATGCCATCCAGCCCAGCAGCGCAGCCCCGGCACTGGCGGCCACGATGGCCGGCAGGCCAAAGCGGATCACCACCTCCCGGTCCGCATGGCGCCCCAGCAGCGCGACCTTGAACACATTATTGGCGCCATGCACCAGCGCCGTTGCCACCACTGCGACTTCCACCGGGAAAAACAAGGCGAACACCGGCAGCAGCAAGGTGCCCAGGCCAAAGCCCGAATACAGCGTGAGGCCGGCGGCCAGGAACGCGGTGATGGACACCGCCACGAAAGACATGATCACGATGGTCATGCCGGTCCTGGCCCTGCGCCGTCAGGGTTGTTTGGCGGCCGCTGCAGCCACCGCGTGCGCTTCAACCGCGCGCCACACCCGCATCAGGTTACCGCCCAGGATGGCGTTGATGTGTTCCGCCGGGTACTCCCGCCGCAACAGTTCTTCGATCAGCGCGGGATAAAATGAAACATCCTTGAGTCCCTCGGGCAGGCTGTCGCCCACGCCGTCGAAATCGGAACCGATGCCGACATGCTCGATGCCGGTGAGCGCCACCACGTGGTCGATATGATCCACCACATCCGACAGACTGGCGTACGGCAACGGAAGCGCCTCGCGATAGCTGTCCTGCCAGGCTTTGGCCGCATCGCTTTCGGCCTCGTTTCCGGTCAGCTCCATCCAGGCGGTCCGCGCTTCACCCATCACCGCGTACCACTTGTTGGCTGCCTCGGTGATAAAGCTCGAACCAAAATTGATCTGGATAACGCCGCCATTACGCGCCAGCGCGGTGATCATCTCGTCGCTCATATTGCGTTCAAACCCGGGGGTGAAATGCCGCGCCGAAGAGTGCGAGGCAATCACCGGCGCCTGGCTGATTTCCAGCACCTGGAAGAACGCCTCGTCCGAAATATGCGACACGTCCACCATGATGCCCAGCCGGTTCATTTCCGCCACCATTTCGCGGCCGAACGGGCTGAGACCGCCCCACTGACGGTGTTCATCATAGGATGAGTCGGAAATGTGGTTGCTTTTCGAATGCGTCAGCGTGATGTAGCGGATTCCACGCTGGTGGAAAAACGCCAGATTTTCCAGCTTGCCCTCGATGGGGCTGCCGTTTTCCATGCCCATGGCCAGGCCGATCAGACCCATGGACTTGGCTTTTTCGGCCTGCGCCGCGCTTTTTACCATGGCGAACTTTTTCGGTGCCCGGCCGACCAGGGCTTCCACGCTGTCGATCAACTGGTTGGCCAGTTCAAAGCTGCCACCTTCGGCTTCCATCTCGGCCGGGATGTAGATGGACATGAACGGAATGTTCAGGCCCCCTCGGCGTGCGCGCTCGTAATCAAAGTCGCCGCCGTCGGTGGCCACGGTGACGTCTTGCCAGTGTTCGCGCAGGCGATATGGCACATCCACGTGGGTGTCGACGATCAGGGCGCGTTGCGCCATCATGCGGGCGCTGGCGGCCAGGTCGGTTTCAGCGGCGCCGGCCACTGCTGGTGTAACAAAGCTCAGCCAGCTTGCGCTGAAAATCAGGGCTGCAACACGCATCAGTCACTCTCCTGTGCAGGGTTTATAAAGTCACCAGGGCCTGCCTACACCCAGGGTTTGTTGTGGCCATCCGTCTGGATGTCACGGTCCAGCATGGTGTCACCGTCGAAAATCCAGCGGGTCTGAAAGCGCTCGCCACTGAGCACCATGGGCAGCCAGTAGCGGTCGTCTTCCCACATGTCATCGTAGGGAATGCTGTCCAATTTAACCCACAGCGGTGCGGCTTCGCGGGTTTCCCGCGGTACACCGGTGAATTCACGGGTACGGTAGACCCACACTTGAATGGAATAGCCATCGACAAACTGGAAACGGTGCTGACCGCAGTATTCCAGGTTGGACACCGTGATTCCCAGCTCTTCCTGGCATTCTCGCACGGCACAGGCTTCCGGCGATTCACCCGGGTCCACCTTGCCGCCCGGGCCGTTCACCTTGCCTTTGCCCAGGCCGGTTTTCTTGTTGATCAGCAGGATTTCATCATCCCGCACCACGAACACCAGCGTCGCCGGGTCACGAGCTTTCCAGGTGGTCCAATCCAGATCACTGAGCTGTTTCATTAGCAGGGGAATGCTTTCTTGTTGTGTTGCTTATACCACGCGGGCCTTGCAGAACTTCAATTTGCCCACCTGCAGAATGCCAGCAAAACCGGCCGGCAATTGCAAGCCACGGTCACTGACCTTTTCACCGTCGATGCGCACCCCGCCCTGCTGGATCATGCGGAAGGCCTCGGAATTACTGGAAGTCAGGCCACACTGGCTCAGCGCCGCCGCGATGCCAATGCCATCACCGCCGGTTTCCAGTGTCTTCTCCGGCATGTCTTCCGGCATCGCGCCCCCCTGGAAACGCGACACGAAGGTTTCCCGCGCCGCTTCGGCTGCCGCGCGGTCGTGGAAGCGCTCGACGATTTCCTCGCACAGCAGGAACTTGATATCACGCGGGTTGCGGCCGCCATCCGCGGCGGCTTTCAGCTCGGCAATTTCCTGGTTGCTGCGGAAACTGAGTAAATCGAAATAGCGCCACATCAGTTCATCGGAGATGGACATCAGCTTGCCAAACATTTCATCCGGCGCTTCGGTAATGCCCACGTAGTTACCCAGTGACTTGGACATTTTCTGCACGCCATCCAGGCCTTCCAGCAAGGGCAGTGTAATGATCACCTGGGGTGGCTGGCCATAATGCTGCTGCAAATGCCGGCCCACGTGCAGGTTGAACTTCTGGTCCGTGCCGCCCATTTCCACGTCACACTGCAGCGCCACCGAATCGTAGCCCTGCGACAGGGGGTAAAGAAACTCGTGGATGGCAATGGGCTGGTTTTCGCGAAAGCGGTTTTCAAAATCATCCCGCTCCAGCATGCGCGCCACCGTATACTTCGCCGCCAGCGTAATCATGCCGGCCGCGCCCAGATCGTTGAACCATTCGGAATTGAACCGCACCTCGGTCTTTTCCGGGTCAAGTATCTTGAACACCTGCTGCGCGTAGGTCTCGGCGTTTTGCCGGATTTCGTCTTCGCTCAGCGGCTTGCGCGTGATGTTTTTGCCGGTGGGGTCCCCAATCATTCCGGTAAAGTCGCCGATCAGGAAGATCACCGTATGCCCCAGATCCTGGAACTGGCGCATCTTGTTGATGATGACCGTATGGCCCAGGTGCAGGTCCGGCGCGGTCGGGTCAAAACCCACTTTCACCCGCAGCGGACGGTCCAGTTTCAGCCGCTCCTCCAGCTCTTCCGGCTTGGTGACTTCATCCGTGCCGCGAGCCAGCAAGGCAATGGCTTCTTGCAAATCCTTCATCGTTCCCTTCCCTAACAAATTGCGGGCATTTTAGCCCGAATAGTGTGGCCGGGTTGCGGAATTTTTCGGCGGCCGCGGCCGCGTGGAAAAGTTTGACCGCGCCACATACTGCCGATACTGTATGCGGGCCTGCACATGTACAGGCAGCGACACCACCCAAGGACTGAACCCGCAACGCATTACAGGGTCAACCTGTAATTTTAAGGAAGAACCAAAGGCAATGCTCAAGGCGCACTGGATAACTCGAAGAAAACTGGCCGTATTTGGCAGCACCCTGGTGATTTTTGGGCTGAGCTGGTCGGCTTTTGAATCCGCCCGCCCGGTACCCGAGCCGGTCAACAGCAACATTATTCCCCTGTCTTTGCCACAACAACCGGTCAAGCCGGCGACCGCGTCAACAGTGGTGGACCAAGCAACCATCGAACAGCCCAGCGCAGAATCGGACTGGCAAACGGTAACCGTCCAATCCGGCCAAACCCTGGATGCGATCTTTCGCCAGCAAGGCCTCAGCCTGACGCTGCTGCACCGTATCCTGGAGATCAACGAGGCCACCCGCGGCCTGACCCGCATCCGCCCCGGCGAAACCTTCGATTTCCGCTTTGACGCTGATGGCGGCCTGCGCGAGATGCGCTACCCGGTGGACGAGCAGAATTACCTGCTGGTACGTCAGGCCGGCGAGGAGCTGCAGGCGGAAACCCAGCTGCGGGAAATTACCCGCGAAGTGCATGAATCCGAAGGTGTGATCACGTCTTCATTGTTCATGGCTGCCAAGGATGCGGGCCTGAGCGACCAGATGATCATGAAGCTGGCCAATATCTTTGGCTGGGACATCGATTTTGTACTCGACATCCGCGACGGCGACCGCTTCCTGTTGGTGTACGAGAAAATTTACCGCGATGGCGAGTTTCTGAAAGACGGCAATATCCTGGCCGCCACCTTCGTCAACCAGGGTGAGCGCTTTCAGGCCATCTGGTTCGAGAACGACGAGGTGGCCGATTATTTTGCGCCGGACGGCCGTAATATGCGCAAGGCGTTCCTGCGCGCACCACTCAATTTTTCCTACATCAGTTCCGGCTTCAACCCGCGCCGCATGCACCCGGTGCTGAAACGCATCCGGCCACACAACGGCATCGACTATTACGCGCCGAAAGGCACGCCGGTGTACGCGGCCGGTGCCGGCACGGTTATCCAGTCTGCCTATTCCGCCGCCAATGGCCACCACGTGTTTATCAAACACGCCAACAGCATCATCACCAAGTACCTGCATTTCACCAACCGGGCGGTGCAGAAAGGCCAGAAGGTCAAGCAGGGTCAAACCATCGGCTACGTGGGTTCCACCGGACTGGCCACCGGTCCGCACCTGCATTACGAGTTCGTGCTGAACGGCGTACACCGCAATCCGCGCACCGTGCCGCTGCCCAAGGTGGAGCCATTGGACGGAGATTCACTGGACCAGTTCAAGCAGGCGTCCGCGCCACTGCTGACCCAACTCAGCCGGCTGGAATCGGCCTCGCTGTACGCCCAGCGGCAATGAGCAGCGACGGCACCACAGTTCAGTGAGCAGCGACGCACCGCTGTTTCTCGGCATGCTGTCCGGCACCAGCCGCGATGGCGCCGACACGGTGCTGGTGCGGTTTCACGACAACAAACCCGAAGTAGTCGCCTCGCAATGCGTGGCCTACCCCAAGCGCCTGGCTGATATGCTCAAGCGCATGATCGAGCGCCACCGCCGACCGGATGATCACGAGTTGCATACCGCCGACGAGGAACTGTCCGGTTTTTTTGCGCTCGCCGCCTGGGGGCTGCTGAACAAGGCCGGAGTTTCTGCCGCGGACATCACTGCCGTGGGCAGTCACGGCCAGACGGTCTGGCACCACCCGGTGCGGCCGAATCCTGAAACCATTCAACTGGGCAATCCGCAACGCATAGCGGACCTGCTGAATATTCCCACGGTTGGCCATTTCCGCCAGGCCGACATCAAGGCCGGCGGTCAGGGCGCGCCACTGGCGCCGTTGCTGCACCAGGCCCTGCTGAAACCACGCCAGGGCGTATGCGCGGTGGTCAACATCGGCGGCATCGCCAATGTCTCCCTGCTGCAGGAAGACGGCAGTGTGTCAGGCTTTGACACCGGGCCGGGCAATTGCCTGCTGGATGGCTGGATTAACACGCACCAGGGCGCCGGCTATGACCGCGCAGGTGAATGGGCAGCCGGCGGCAAGGTCGACGACAAACTGCTGGCGCTGCTGCTGGATGACCCCTATTTTGAAATGCGCCCGCCCAAGAGCACCGGCGTGGAGTACTTTAATTTTTACTGGTTGCAGGGCCGGCTGGGGGCGCGCGGTGAAAACGCCATGCATGCCAGCCTGCGTGATATCCAGGCCACCTTGAGCGAACTCACGGCCCGCACCATCGCCGACGCCATCCTGGATTCCTCACCCACCGAATTGCTGGTCTGCGGCGGTGGCACGCATAATGTAGACCTGCTGAACCGGCTGCGCCGGCTGTTGCCGGGCATCACGGTGCAGACCACCGAATCCCGTGGCCTGGATCCGGACTGGGTGGAGGGCGTGTTGTTCGCCTGGCTGGCGCGCGAGCGGCTGGCCGGACGCAAACAGGACACCAGCCGCATCACCGGTGCACGCGAGCAGGTGCTGCTGGGAGAAGTTTTCTACCCCGCCAACACGGAGGCCTGAACATGCACGTACACACAAGCAACTTGTGGAGACTGACATGAACCTGCTGCTGAACCTGATCTGGCTGATCGCTGGCGGCTTTATCGTGGTGCTGGCTTACCTGTTCGGCGGGCTGCTGCTGTGCATCACCATCATCGGCATTCCGTTCGGCATCCAGTGTTTCAAGCTGGCCGGTTTGGCGGCGGCGCCATTCGGCCGCGAGATCCGCGAAAAGGAACCTCCCAGTGGTCTGCTGGCGGTGATCATGAACATCATCTGGATTATTCTGCCGGGCCTGGAACTGGCCCTCCTGCACCTGCTGCTGGCGGCTCTGTTCGCCATTACCATTGTGGGCCTGCCGATTGCCGCGCAGCACCTGAAGATGACCCGCCTGGCGATTTTGCCGTTTGGCTTTGAAGCGCACTGACCCCGGCTTCAGGCGGCTGCTTTCTCCTTGCCGTTCCAAGGTGCCACCACGTTGAGCATGATCAGGCCCGGTATGGCCAGCACGGTGCACAGCAGGAAGAACCAGGTATAGCCCACGGCTTCAATGATAAAGCCGGTGCTGGCATTGGCAAAAATGCGCGGCACCGCGATAAAGCTGGTAAACAGGGCAAACTGGGTGGCGGTGAACGCGCGGCTGGTTTCACGCGCGATATAGGCCGTCAGCGCGATGGTGCCCAAACCCACACCCAGGTATTCGGCGCTCACCACGACGAACAGCCCGATCGTATGATGTCCCACGGTGCTGAGCCAGGCGAAACCCAGAATGGTGACCATTTGCACCAGACCGAACAGCCACAGCGCGCGGTTGATGGTGACTTTGAGCATGACGATACCGCCAATGATGCCGCCGGCAATCACCGCCCACAGGGCCGCCACTTTGGCAATGGAGCCAATTTCCGTGCGGCTGAAGCCCATATCCAGGTAAAACGGCGTGGCCAGCGCGGTGGCCATGTTATCGCCCAGTTTGTACAGGAACATGAATGCCAGGATCGCGATGCCACCGCGGATACCATCGCGCGCAAAGAATTCCCTGAAGGGATCAATCACCGCCGAGCGCAGGGTGTGCGGTGCCAGCCGGTCGTCGCTGACTTCACGTATCACCAGCGTGGTCACGATGCCCACACCCATAAAAGCCGCGGTAACCCAGTACACCGCTGACCAGGGCAGATGGTCCGACAGGATCAGGGCCAGCGACCCCGGCACCAGCGATGCCAGGCGGTAGGCATTGACGAAAAACGAGTTACCCGTGCCCAGTTCACTGTCCGCCAGTAACTCGCGGCGGTAGGCATCGATGACGATGTCCTGGCTGGCGGAGAACAGGGACACCATAAACACCAGCGCGATGATAATGTTCAGTGATTCGCGCGGGTCAAAATGCCCCATCAGGCCAATGGCCAGCAACAGCAGCAATTGTGTAACCAGTGCCCAGCCGCGGCGCCTGCCGAGAAACGGCCAGCTGAACCGGTCCATCAGCGGCGACCACAGGAATTTCCAGGTATAGGGCAGTGACACCAGCGAAAACAGGCCGATGGTGGCGAGGTCTATCTCATGACTGCGCAGCCAGGCCGGAACCAGCTGGATCAGCACGTACAGCGGCATGCCGGACGCAAAGCCAATAAACAGGCAGATCAGCATGCGCCGGTTGAACAGGATCTCCTGCCAGGGACGTTGTTCCTCCGCCGCAGTCACTCGGGCGCGGCCCGTGCCGGAATGTCGAGTTCGTAATCCATGATCAGCGGCGCATGATCGGAAAAGCGCTCGTCCTTGTAGATGGCGGCGGACCTGGCCGCCGCGGCAACGCCCGGCGTGGTGATGTGGTAATCAATCCGCCACCCGGTGTTGTTGTCCCAGGCGCGGCCGCGGTTGGACCACCAGGTGTACTGCTCTTCGCGCTCATCCACCCGGCGGAAGGCATCCACCCAGCCGGCCTCGTCAAACAACCGGTCCAGCCAGGCGCGCTCTTCTGGCAGAAATCCCGACTGTTTCTGGTTACCGCGCCAGTTCTTCAGGTCGATTTTTTTGTGCGCGATATTCCAGTCGCCGCAAATGATGTATTCACGGCCATCGCGCGCCATATCGTGCAACCGGGGCAGCAGGTGGTCCATGGCCTGGTACTTGATGCCCTGGCGAACCTCACTGCTGGAGCCCGATTGCAGGTATAGAGACACCACCGACAGGTGGCCGAAATCCACCTGCAGCCAGCGGCCTTCGTGATCCATCAGCTCCCAACCCAGGCCATAGTGCACCCGGTCTGGCTGATGGCGGCTGTAAATGGCCACTCCGCTGTAGCCCGGTTTCAGCGCATCGTGATACCAGCTGTGATAACCCTCGGGGAAGAACTGGCGGTCTTTCAGCACATGATGTTGCGCCTTGGTTTCCTGGATACACACCACGTCGGCATCCTGTTGATGCATCCAGTCGAAAAATCCCTTTTTGGCTGCTGAACGTATGCCATTGGCGTTAAGTGTAATCACCCGCATCCTGTCTGAGTCTCCCTGCTATCCGGTTATCAACTTGCGCGCCAGCATACCTTCAAGCACTGCCGCTGTCATGGCTGCCCGCCGCCGCTGGCCGCCACGGGGCCAGTCACGGCCGCCCGGTTCGCCCGGCATGCAGTCTCGTAATATACTGGAGGCAATCAGGAAGGGATGCTTCGATGCAGGATTACAAGAAAGAGTTTTTCCAGCTGGCGCTGAACAAGGGCAACCTTGGGTTTGGTGACTTCACGCTGAAATCCGGGCGCATCAGCCCTTATTTTTTCAACGCGGGTGGGTTTGATGATGGCGCCTCGCTGGGCCAATTGGCCGGCTGTTATGCCGATGCCATCCAGTCGTCCGGACTGGCGTTCGATATGCTGTTCGGCCCCGCCTACAAGGGTATCCCGCTGGCCGCCGCAACCGCCGTGGCCCTGCACCAGCGCCACGCCCGCAACGTGCCATATGCCTATAACCGCAAGGAAGCCAAGGATCACGGCGAAGGCGGCCTGATCGTGGGCGCCGCGCTGTATGGCCGTGTACTGGTAATCGATGATGTGATCTCGGCCGGCACCTCGGTGCGCGAGTCCATCGCCATCATCAGCGCAGCCGGGGCTGAAACGGCGGGTATCGCCATTGCACTGGACCGGCAGGAGCGCGGCCAGGGGGAACTGTCGGCCGCCCAGGAAGTCCAGAAAGAGTATGGCATTCCGTGCATCGCAATCGCCGGCCTGGACGATTTGCTGCGCTACCTGGAAGCCAGTGGCGGGGACAGCCCGGGTCTGAACATCGACACCGCTGCCATCCACCGCTATCGTCAACAGTATGGAGTCTGACATGAAAATTCTGCCAATCAACGGGTGCATCAGCGTTCTGGCGGTAGTGTTGCTGACCACCACCTTCGGCCTGCAGGCCAAGGTATACCGCTGGGTGGATGAGCAAGGCAATGTGCACTACACCGAAACCCTGCCACCCGACTTCAAGGACAAGAAAACCGACGTGCTGGATGCGCAGGGCATCACTCGCGAAACCGACCAGAGCCTGGTTCCGCCGCCGCCACCGCCACCACCCAAAGAAAACGAAAAAGGTGAACTGCAACGTGACTCGTCCGGCATGAAGCGGCCCGAACCGCGTTACACCCCGGCCCAGCTCAAAATCCAGCAGGATGCGCTGTTGCTGTTGCGCTACGACTCCGACCAGGAAATTCTCGACGCCATGCAGGTGGAGATCAATCAGCTCGATTATGACAAGTTGTTGCTGACCACCTCGCGCGCCAGCATGCAGGAAGCCTACGCCGGCAATGTCCGTGAGGCGGCCGATCGGCAACGTGCCGGCATGGCTGTTGAGCCGGAGAAGATAAAAGAGATACAGAGCCTTAAACGCCGGCTGGCCAACAATGCCGCTTCCATTTCCAGCCTGACCGAACGGGAAGAAAAAATTCGCGCCAGCTTTGCGCAGGACCTGGAGCGTTACCGCACCCTGATTGCCGAAAGAGAAGCACAGGAGTGATCTTCAACATCGCGCCTGGCGATCACCACCCTGGCCTGCGGCGCGTCTGCTATTGCCGGTGCGTGGCCCTGGCCCGTTAGCCCGTGTTCACCCGTTGCCAGGCCTGTCATACCGTCTACCCGGTAAATGCCGCCCTGTTGGCCCGCGGCCAGGGCAAATTCCGCTGTGGCAAATGCCGCAAGGTGGGCAATGCGCTGGAAGCGCTGTTCGACCAGTGGCCTGACGCCGGCCAGGCGGCACCGGCCGCCGGGGATTTGCCGGAACTGGGCGCTGCGCTGTCACTGAAAAACACGCCTCCGGCAGAAGCCGGCGATGATTCCGCTGGCACACCACTCCAGCCCCGGCGGCGTACCCTCCAGCGCATTGTCTGGGTTGGCGGCGGACTGGTGCTGCTGGTGATCATTGCCATCTACACCAGCAGCTACTTCGGGCAGCCGGTGCTGGAGCATCCCCGCCTGCAGCCCCTGCTGATCCAGCTGGGCATCAGGCAGCCACCGCCAGCAACACCGTTCCGTGATCTTGCAGCCATTGAGTTGGTCAGCCGCGAAATGAAAGCACACCCCGACCGGCCCGGCATATTGCTGCTGAATGCCACCATCGTTAACCGCGCCAGTCAGCGGCAAGCCTACCCCGCCATTGAAATCACCCTGCTTGATATGGCCGGTGAAGTGATGCAAGCCGGGCTGTTCCAGCCACAGGACTACCTGTCCCGCAGCGCTGAATTGCGCAGCGGTATGGCACCTGGCGCATTTCTGAGCATCGCGCTGGAGTTGCCCGACCCGGGCATCCCGGCGGTGGGTTTCGAGTTGCAATTCCGCTAGAAAAAACCGTCAAGCCGGCTCATTTGCGGTGAAACGCCGAGCACTTTGTGCCCACGATGTGGTAGGGTTAGTGGTCCCGGCCGGACATGTGTTTCGGGAGGTAAAATGTCCGGGGCGGATTGCGGTAAAGACACCACTGTCGGGTCAGCGACCGGTTGTCTGTTAACCCGCACATCCGGAATCTATCGCTTTGCAGACCGTGCACTTCAGTCGCCGTGCACCGGGTCAAGTCTGCAGCTTCGGCTGGTGCTTGCCTGGTGGGCCGCGGGCTTGTTGGGAAACCAGGCCAGGGGGACACGGGTTGCAGCCACGGTCCGTGTCGCAATGGCGGCTTGGGTCGCAATGGCGGTCAGGATCGCAATGACGGTCCAGGTCGCAATAGCGGCAGGGGCCGCACAAGAAATAGTGAACACCAACGCTATCTGCATCAATATTTTCAAGGCAATGTTAAACATGACAACACAACCGTTATCAGCCTGCCTCTGCACAGTGAGCGGGCACCGTCCATGAGCATTGAAGTCGACCATTCAGCACCCTTAAGGGATAACGTACAACAGGCCATTCGCCGCTACCTGGAAGACATGGGGCACTGCCAGACCGAGAGTCTGTACCAGACCCTGCTGGCCCAGGTGGAACCACCGCTGATTGAAGAAGTGTTGCGCTACACGCGCGGCAACCAGTCGCAGACAGCCCGCATTCTGGGCATCACGCGCAATACCTTACGCACCAAACTCAACCGCTACGACATAGCGGTGGGTAACGGCAAAACCTGGTAAGCACTCACAACAGCTCTGGAAAAACACGCAATGAATGGCTCCACCCCTTCAGCCGCCCGGCTGGCGCTGATCCGCGTGTCGGATAAAACCGGCATCATCGAATTCGCCACCCGGCTGACTGCCCACGGTTATGCCCTGCTGAGCACGGGCGGTACCGCCCGCGCGTTGGCAGAGGCCGGCCTGGATGTCACCGAGGTTTCCGATCACACCGGCTTTCCGGAAATGATGGCGGGCCGCGTCAAGACCCTGCACCCCCGCATCCACGGTGGTTTGCTGGGCCGTGCGCAAACCGATGAAGCGGTCATGGCCGAGCACGATATCCCGCGTATCGACCTGGCAGTTATCAACCTGTACCCCTTCGAGGCCGTCACCGCCCAGCCCGATTGCAGCCTGGAAGATGCGATTGAAAACATCGATATCGGCGGTCCCGCCATGGTGCGTTCAGCCGCCAAGAACTTTGCCGCCGTGGGGGTGGTAACCAGCCCGGAACAATACGACGCTGTACTGCATCAACTGGACAGCAACGAGGGCCAGCTGGACAGCGCGTTTCGCTATGATCTGGCGGTTGCCGCTTTCAATCGCATCGCGCAGTACGACAACGCGATCAGTAACTACCTGTCGGCGCTGGGCTCCAACGGTGAGCGGCAGGCCTTTCCGCAACAGGCCAATGCCAGTTATACCAAGGTGGCGGATCTTCGTTATGGCGAGAATCCGCACCAGCAGGCGGCGTTTTACCGCACCACGGCAGCGCCTGATGGCCTGGCCGCGACGCGCCAGCTGCAGGGCAAGGAGTTGTCCTATAACAACATCGCCGATGCAGACGCCGCCTGGGCCTGCGCCCAGGCATTTGCGGCCCCTGCCTGCGTCATCGTCAAGCACGCCAACCCGTGCGGTGTGGCGCTGGGCGACAGCCTGTTGGCCGCTTACGAGAAAGCCTGGGCCACCGACAGCACCTCCGCGTTTGGCGGCATTATCGCGTTCAACCGGGAGCTGGATGCCGGCACGGCCGCTGCCATTATCGACCGCCAGTTCGTCGAGGTGTTGATGGCGACCGGCATCAGCGAGCCGGCGCGTGAAGTACTGCAGCAAAAACCCAATATCCGCGTGCTGGCGATGCCGGCCGGCCCGGCCCCTGCCGGACTGGACTTCAAACGGGTCAGTGGCGGCCTGCTGCTGCAAACCGCCGACAGCGTGCAACTCAGCCGTGCCGATTGCCGCGTGGTCAGCGAACGGCAACCCAGCGAACAGCAATGGGACGATCTGCTGTTCGCCTGGAACGTCGTCAAACAGGTAAAATCCAATGCCATCGTGTTCGCCGCCGGCGGACAGACGCTGGGCATTGGCGCCGGCCAGATGAGCCGCGTGGACTCCACCCGCATCGCCCGCTGGAAAGCCGGTGAGGCCG
>JBFIHZ010000080.1:0-12965 GCA_041601535.1 Lysobacterales bacterium
ATTTTCGCTGAGTGCGTCAGCTCACCGGGCGCGCCAACAATATGCCCCAGCACTTCGGTCGGGGATGGAACCGTTGCGGATGCCGGTACGTAAGCAACCCAAGGACTGAGAAAACGCGCTTCGGTAGTGGCTTGCGCGATGGCTTCGGCCGAACCTGCTTCGACTGCATCGGGTGCAACCGGGCCAGATTCAGCCGATTGGGGCGCGGCACTGTTCGGCTGCGCCAGCAACGGGCTGGCGGACAAAAGCATGATCAGGACAAGCGGTGTGGCAAACAAACGAAGCATTGCGGACCCTCGGTCAATGCGAATTAATCAATATTGTCTCTTCATGATCGCACAGGCAGACGCCTGACAAAACTCGGGAACCACCAAACGAAGTATACGGTAGCATGTGCCGCGTGCGTTCAACATTGCGCCAGCCAGATCAGGTGCCGCGCGCCTTTGCGGCCATGCGCGCGCACCTGAATTTCTTCGGCGCTTAAGCCACACTGCCGCAGGCGATCACTGAAGGCACTGTCCGGTCCGGCAGACCAGTACGCCAGCCAGCCCCCCGGACGCAAAGCCTGTTGCGCCGCGACAATGCCTTCCACATCGTAAATCCAGTCGTTACGCTCCGTGGTCAGGCCTTCCGGGCCGTTATCCACATCCAGCGCAATAACATCAAAATAGCCCCGTTGACGGCGCATGACCGCCGCGACATCGGCCACCTGCACCCGGCTGCGAGGATCATTCAGCGGATAGCCACTGCATTTTCCCAGTGGCCCCCGGTTCCATTCCACCACCTCCGGAATGAGTTCCGCCACGGTTACTTCTGCGCTGTCGCCAAGGTTTTTGAGTGCGGCTGCCAGGGTAAAACCCATGCCCAGACCGCCGATCAGCACGCGGGCCGGGCTATCGCGCCGAAGCCGCTTGCAGGGAATGCTGCCCAGGGCGTCTTCGGAGCCGTGTTTGCGTGAGTTCATCAACTCGAAACCGCCCGACAACTTGATGGAAAAGTCATCCTTGCCCTGGTACAGCAGCAAAGTGCGCTCACTGCCCGGAATGGGCGCTTCACCCAACAAAGTCCAATGTCTCATAATCAGTCCCGAATTGTGCCCCACCCGGGCAGCCGTGCCGTATTATAGGTACCCGTGCGGCATAAGCCACGCAGGCACAGGCTTTGGCGTGCCATTCACGGTACTATATCCGCCCGAATTCCACCTATCGCTCAAGGATTGGCACTCATGTCGTTGTTGGATACGTTAACCGGCCCGAAATGGCAACACAAAAACCCAGAGGTACGGTTACGTGCTATCGCACAGCTGGAAGATGCGTCCGTGCTGCTGGATCTGGTGACGTCCGACCCGGATGCACAGGTGCGATCTGCCGCGCTGGCGCGCGTGACCAGCGCAGACACACTGGACGAACTCATCGAATCTCTGGACGGCCCGCTACAGCTACAGGCACGTCAGCAACGGCTGCAGCAGATTCTGCCAAAAGCTGAGCAACTCGGTCAGATCACTGAGGACGACCTGCTGCTGCGCATTGCCAGCCTGACGGATGACGACGATCTGCTGTGCCAGGCGATAGCCCGCATCACTCACGCGGACACACTTTTGGACGCAGCCAGCCACCACCCGCTGGCGAAAGTCCGGTTGCAGGCCGCCATGGGCATTAGCGATATCGCCGCACTGGAACAGCTGGCGCAACAGGCCCGGGGCCGTGACAAGGGGGTATTCCGTCACTGCAAGGCCCTGCTGGACAAGCACCACGCAAAACAGGAGCGGGAAGAAAAGCTGCATAAAGACATCAACAACCTGCTTCAGCAGGTTGAGCAGCTTGCCGGCGCCGATATCAGCACGGGTTACAGCGGGCAATTGCAGTTGCTGCATAGCCGATGGCCTGAGCTTGCGGTCAATGCCAGCGAACAGCAGCGACAGGATTTCCAGCGTCACCTGGCCGTTTGCGATGAAAAACTGCAGCAATTCAAACAGACCGAGCAAACTCGCCAGCAAGTCCGGCAACAGGAGAATCAGGCCCTAGAGCAACTGGATGAGCTGAACGGGCAGTTGCAACAACTCGAACAGCAGGCCGACGCTTCAACGGACCAGGAGGAACGGACCAGGCTGGCCCACGAGGTAAAAGACCTCGAGTCGCGCTGGCAGCAAGCACTTGTCATTGCACCGGCAGCAGCCGGGCAACAGCAGCGGCACCAACAGTTACTGCAGGGCCTGAAAACGCGCCTGCGCACGCTGGATTTGCTGCAGAAAAAAGACGCTGATATCCAGGCACTACTGGCGAAAACGGCCCAGGTGGACGCACATGACCATTTGGCCCTCACCCATCTGGAAAAAGCCTGCAGAAAGCTTCTGGGCGAGCTGCACTGGCCGGAGCCGGCGATTCCGCCGGCACAGGCCAGCTTGCTCCAGGCGGCCGATCGGTTGCTGGAACAGCGCACTGCCCTGGAGGCGCAACAGGCAAAATACATCGCGCGGGCTGAAAAAGAACTGCACACCGCCGAGGCCGCGCTGCAAGCAAACCACAGCAAGGATGCCGACCGGGCCTTTGCCCGGGCCCGCAAAGCCATGAAATCCGTTGCGCCGGAGCACCGTCAGAAACTGGAACAGGTATTGAAACCGCTGGCGGCGCAACTGCATGACGTGCATGAGTGGCAGGATTTTGCCATTGAGCCAAAAAAGCACCAGCTGATTGACAGCATGAAAAGCCTGGTGGACAGCGCGGAAGATGTTGAAATTCTGGCGGTAAAAATACAGGCCTTGCAGGATGAGTGGAAGCAGGTCGGCGCCCTGCCACATGCGCGTGAGCAGGCATTGTGGCTGAAGTTCAAGGAGGCGGCTGACGAGGCATGGAAACCGTGCAAGGCTGCATTTTCCAAACAAGCCGCGTTGCATCGTCAAAACCTTAAGGCGCGCATGACGCTGGTCAAGCAGCTGACAGCCTATGAGCAACAAATGGCGTGGCCGGATGCGGAAGATGACAGGGACGGCCCCACCCCGGACTGGCCTGTGGTGCAGAAAACCCTCGACACCGCGCGGGCGGCATTCCGCGAGATAAAACCTCTGGACGCGCGCGGCGAGCGCACCAGCCAGAAAGCATTTCGCACGGTATGTGACCGGATTTATGGTCATATCAAGCAGGAATACGCGCGCAATATCGCCCGTAAGGAAACGCTGGTCGAGCGCGCCGGGCAACTGGCGGATGTTGACGACTTGCGTGAGGCCATTGAGCAGGCAAAAAAGCTGCAGCAGGACTGGAAAAGCGTCGGCATGACACCCGTCTCGGTAGACCGCAAATTGTGGCACTCTTTCCGCGCGGCCTGCGATGCGGTGTTCGCCCGCCTGGATGAACAACGCAATCAGCAACAGGCCGCCACGCAAGAGCAGGTGAAGCAGGCGGATGACTTGTGCCAGCAGGCAAGCAAACTGTTTGATACAGCCGAGGCCGATGCGGAATTCCCGCTGGTCAAATCGCTGGCAGAAGTGAAGCAGCAAATCCGTGCACTGGACCTGCCACGCGATGCCGCGCAACAGACGATGCGTAAAATCCAGGACATGGAAAAAAAGGCGCGCGAACGGGCGGCCCAATTACGCCTGGCGCGTGAACAAGCCGCCTGGGTCTGCCTGGGTGATGCGCTGAAGTCCTGCGCCGCCAACAAGCAAGGCGGCGACTCCGCGCCACCGTGGCAGTCGGGCGTTGATTTGCCCAAAGGCATCGATGCTGATCTGCTCATGCAATTCTGGCAGCAGGGCCCGTCAGACCGGCCCGATGAGGACTGCCGGACTGCGTGTATCGCGCTGGAAGTTTGTGGAGAAATTGAATCGCCGGCGGACGATAAACAGGCCCGCATGGAATATCAGATGCAACGGTTGGTAGGTGGGCTGGGCCAGCAGAATCCGGATACCGAGCAAGCCCTGCTGGACTGCATCAACGGCTTTATCGAGCTGCGGCCGGCAAGCGAATGGGTGCAGCGTTTTTGTTCCAGCCTGGAGAAAATACGCCACTAAACCCTGGCGCTGCGGTCAGGGTTTTTGCGGCCAGGCCGGGTTGCGATGTTTTTCCTGCAAGCCCTGCAAAAATGCGCGCAGGTACTGGTCCTTGCACTCGCGGTAATGTTTGTGTCCCGGCTTGCGAAACAAGGCGGACAGCTCGTGCTTGCTGAGGCTGACGCCGCCGCGTTGCATCAGCGCCAGCACCTCTTCGGCTTTCAGGCCACAGGCGATTTTCAGCTTGTTGAACACCACGTTGTTATTCAGCTTGTTTTTCGGCTGCTCAGCGGCTGGCGGGCTGCTGCCTTCCCGTGCTCCACGACGATCGGCGATCAGGCCGTCAAGAAAGGCACACAGCGCCTCGTCCTTGCAGCGCCGATACTGTTCATCGTCTTCCTTCTTCAGCCAGTTACTGATTTCAGCACGGCTTGCCGGCAGTCCACCTGCAGCGAAAAGCGCCATGGTCTTGTCGTCATCGAAGTCGAAGATGTAGCGGACCCGGCGCAACACGTCGTTGTTTTTCATGTGCCGGACTCCAGCCGGATGTTAAGTTGATCTGCACCAAAAGCTACCGTATCGCCGGCGACGATTTTCCTGCGTTTACGCGTTTCCACCTCACCGTTCACGCGGACCTTACCGGCCGCAATGGCCGCTTTGGCTTCTCCACCACTGCTGGCAAGGCCTTCGAGCTTGAGGATTTTGTACAGCTCTACGGGCTGATGGGATATGCAGAGGTCTTTCAAGGGATCACTTTCTTGTGGAAATCATGGAAATATTACCGGTTGCTGACCAGACTGCCAGAATGCCTGTTTGCCCATTACCCGCATAAAGGCTGGTGCCTGCATCAGGCCAAGCAACCAATTGCGCAGGTTCGGGTAAGGCCCCTGATCAAACCAGTTTCTGTCCACCATCGCAAACTGGCGGATAAATGGGAATATGGCCACGTCGGCAAAGCTCATCACATCATCCAGTAAAAACGCCCGACCGTCGAGCAGTTGTTCCAATTGCTGTAAAAACGCCTCTCCCTGCCGGCGATAATGCGTCTGCGGGTGCTCAGGATGGCGTTCATGATACTTGTAATGATCGAGGTGAGCTTTGAACGGGCCGTCATTGGTCTCCAGCAAACCTTGTGTTTGGGCCGCGAGATCCGGCCTGAGCCAATGCGCCGGGTCATTCAGTGCCAGCGCCCACTCCATAATATCGATGCTCTCATCCAGCACGTCGCCAGACGGCAGCAACAGCACCGGTACGGTACCCTTGGGAGAAATGCGTAACATTTCTGCCGGCTTGTCACGTAACAGGACTTCACGCCACTCTACGGCTTGCCTGGCCTGCAGAATCGCCATGCGCGCCCGGATGGCATAGGGGCAACGTCTGAACGTGTAGAGCACAGGCAGTTCAGCTGGTTCAGGTGTGTGCATCGAATTTCACTGCTTCTCACTGCTGGACAAAACGACCCAAATTGGCCGGTCCGGTTCCAAATACCGGTTTATCAGAATGCCCGGTACGTTATCATGTCGTCTTGCCTGGCGCTTTTCCTCCAGCCGTTTCGCGCCATAATTTTCCACGGCCACATCGTGGCCCGTAAGTCGAGTACTGAACCATGCGTGAAGCTGTCATTGTATCCACCGCCCGCACCCCGATCGGCAGAGCCTACCGGGGGGCCTTCAACAACACCGAAGGCCCTGCCCTCGGTGGTCACGCCATCCGCCATGCCGTTGAGCGTGCCGCAGTGGACCCGGCCGAAGTGGAGGATGTGATCTGGGGATGCGCCCTGCCACAGGGTTCGCAATCGCCCAATATCGCCCGGCTGGCTGCATTGTCGGCTGGCCTGCCGGTGACCGTCGGCGGCATGACCGTTGACCGGCAGTGTTCATCCGGCATGATGGCCATCGCCATTGCAGCCAGATCGATTATCAATGGTGAAGCCGACATCATGGTGGGCGGCGGCCAGGACTCGATCAGCCTGGTACAGAACGAGCATATGAATACCTTCCGCATGAAGGACCCGCAACTGGTGGCCATGCACCCACACATCTACATGCCGATGCTGGATACCGCTGAAGTGGTGGCGAAGCGCTACAAAATCAGCCGGGAAGCGCAGGATGAATACGCCCTGCAGAGCCAGCAGCGCACGGCTGCAGGGCAGGCAGCCGGCCACTTTGATGATGAAATCGTGCCGCTGCCCTCAAGCATGGGGGTGATGAACAAGGAAACCGGTGAAATCTCCTTCCGCGACGTGACCCTGGAAAAAGATGAAGGCAACCGCCCGGAAACCACGCTGGACGGCTTGTCGTCACTGAAAACGGTACGCGAGAACGGCCATATCACGGCGGGCAATGCCAGCCAGTTGTCGGATGGCGCTTCCGCTTCGGTTGTGATGGAAGCAGGGCTGGCCAGGCAGCGCGGACTGGAGACACTGGGATACTACCGCGGCACGGCGGTGGCTGGTTGCCAACCGGATGAAATGGGCATCGGCCCGGTGTTTGCCGTACCGAAACTGCTGCAACGCCACGGCCTGAAGACCGACGACATCGGGCTGTGGGAGCTGAACGAGGCGTTTGCCGTACAGGTGATCTACTGCCGTGACACGCTGGGCATTCCCAATGACCGCCTGAACGTCAACGGTGGCGCCATTTCGATCGGCCATCCCTACGGTATGTCCGGTGCGCGCATGGTGGGCCACGCCCTGATCGAAGGCAAACGCCGCGGCGTTAAATACGTGGTGTGCACCATGTGTATCGGCGGCGGACAGGGTGCGGCATCGCTGTTTGAAGTGGCCTGATAAACAAACCATCACCACGGTCGTAAGCGGCCGGCAGATCTATACGTCAGACACCTTCTGCCTGAATCTCCCATGACTGTCCCGGCCGGGACCGTCATGGGTGGTACTGCACGCCAATAGCAGATAGAATCGCGCGCTTCGAGAAGTCTGCCCGGCGGCTTTTTCGGCGGCCTGGTTGACTGGCCTGCCTGCCCGCCACGCACGTTTCATTCTTTATTACTCAGATCAGTACAGCTCCGGTCTCGCTTGTGCGCCAGGCCGCGGCCAGGCATTAGCCAAAGAATTCATCATGTTATTCAATCTGTTCGTCAAGAAAAACGGTAACTGGCGGGACGATACCCTGTCCGGCCTGACCGTCGCGCTGGCACTGGTACCGGAAGCCATCGCCTTCTCATTTATTGCGGGCGTGGACCCGCTGGTAGGCCTGTGGTCGGCAGTCTTCCTGGGCTTTTTCACCTCAACTTTCGGTGGCCGGCCCGGCATGATTTCGGGCGCTACCGGCGCCATTGCCGTGGTGGTTGCCAAGGCGGTTGCCATCGGCAATGCCACCGGCGCCGAGCTGGGCATTGATAATCTGGGCATGCAGTACCTGTTCGCCAGCGTGATGCTGGCCGGACTTATCCAGGGCCTGGTTGGCCTGTTCAAGCTGGGGCGGTTTATCCGGCTGGTGCCTTACCCGGTAATCATGGGCTTTGTTAATGGGCTGGCCATTCTGATACTGCTGGCGCAGTTTGAATCCTTCAAGACTGCGGCCGGCGAGTGGCTGCCTGCCAACCGCTTATGGGTGATGGGCGGCCTGGCCCTGTTAACCATGGCCATCATCCAGTTTTTCCCCCGCATCAGCCGCTCCATTCCGTCCATCCTGGTGGCCATTATCGCGGTGGGCCTGCTGAGTTATTTCAATGTGTTTGACACCAAAACCATTGCCGACGTCCTGTACGACGGCACCGGCAGCGCTGAACTGACCGGGGCCTTTCCCATGCTGGTCTGGCCGTCCGACATTGTCTGGACCAAAGACACCATCGTGCTGATAGGCGGCATCGCGCTGACGGTGGCGCTGGTCGGCCTGATTGAGTCACTGATGACCCTGCAACTGATCGACGATTTGACCGAAACCCGCGGCCACGGCAATCGTGAATGCTTCGCACAGGGCGGTGCCAATTTTCTTTCCGGCCTGTTTGGCGGCATGGGGGGTTGCGCCATGATCGGGCAAAGCCTGATCAACATCAAATCGGGCGGGCGCGGGCGCGTGTCAGGCGTGGTGGCTGCCCTCACGCTGGCGGTGCTGATCATGGTGGGTGGCCCGGTGATCGAGCAAATTCCCATTGCCGCCCTGGTGGGTGTGATGTTCATGGTGGTGATTGGCACCTTTGAGTGGGCCACTTTCCGCACCGTGGGCAAGGTTCCCGCCGCAGAAGTGGTGGTCATCCTGGTAGTGACCCTGATCACCGTATTCCTGCACAACCTGGCACTGGCAGTGTTTGCCGGCGTCATTGTCTCGGCGCTGGTGTTTGCCTGGGAAAGTGCCCAGCATGTGCGCCTGAACCCACACGACACCGGCAGCGGCACACGCATCTACAATCTGCAGGGCGTGCTGTATTTCGGCTCGGTGCACGAGTTCGCGCAAAGAATGTCACCCGTGACCGACCCTGACGAGGTGATCATCGATTTCAAGGACGCTCGGGTGGCAGATTATTCCAGCCTGGAAGCCTTGAACGCTGTCACCGAACGCTACCGCAAAGCCGGCAAACGTCTGCGCTTACGCCACCTCAGCCCGGAATGCCAGAAGTTGATCACTGCCGCAGGCAGCCTGGTTGAGGTCGAAGTGGCCGAGGACGATCCGCATTACAGCGTGGCGAGGATTTAAGCCCTCCTCACGTCAACCGCTCAATACGCGGTTTTGCCTGTAACCGACGGCCGCGCTACCTGTATGACGGACCACCCGCCTGTACGGCCTTGCTGCGCAGATGCCTCAGGGCCGGACCTTGCGCAATGGCTGTTGTTCATGACAGATGGCCACAGCATCGGCAGCGGCCAGCGGTTCCCCCAGCAATTGGCAGAAATGCGGACTGCCGTCAGCGTGGTCGACTGCGAAATAGCGGCAATCCCGGCACTGGCCAAATGGCCGGCGTTGTTGCGCCTGCAGGCGTGCCCGCAGCAATGACTCCAGGCCATCTGCCAGCTCGGACTGCAGCGCGGCATCCTGTTGCTGCAACGCCTCGACCGTTTGCTGCAAGGGGTCATGCCGCAACAAGGCTTCGCCGCTGGGCGTCAGCATTAACTGGTTGATGCGGCGGTCCGCCGCACTGGTTTTTTTGCTGATCAGGCCTTTGGCCTGCAACGCTTTCAGGGTTTGCGATACCGTCCCTTTGGTGATGCCGAGATAAGCCGTCAGCGCAGCTGCTGTGCGTGAAAACCGGTTGGCCCGGTGCACATAGCGCAAGGCTTCCCACTGCACCGGCAGCAGGCCCTGGGCGTGCGCTTCCACTGTCAGCAAGCGGCCGATGCGTTCAATCAAAGCGGCAATATGTTCGGCGGAATTCTGATCCATGACTATATGGTATCGAGTCAAAACTGTGCTTGCAATGCTGCATGGGTTTGCTTAAACTATTTTCGTATCGACTCGATACCATAAGGATAAAGCCATGAACATTTCCCGACTCACCGTTGTGCTTATGACGCTTGCCGGCAGCCTGGCCAGTACTTCCCTGGCCGCCCATGAGATCCAAAGTGCCACTGACCCGGACAAGCCGGCGGCATTCGATATTACCCGCGCCGGTGCCACCACCGACGGACGCCTGACCACCTTTATCATGGAACTGGCTGGTGAGGCCGGCAGCATAAAGCCGGAAGCCACGGGCCAACTGGCGGGTGCGCGGGTGCAGTCCTATGTATGGCCCACCAACCTCGATCCGGCGGTAGTCGGTTTCGATCCGGATTCAGGCATTCTTTCGCTGGCCATTACCGCACACCCGGATTTTGACGACACCCCGCTGTTCGACGAAGATCAGGATGGCGACCCGGCCAACGATGGCGCCGACTGGCATTCCCACTGGGTGGTACTGGTCAAAGACGAGGCTTGTGGGGCTGGACTGAAGGTGCGCGATGTATCTCCCGGCGTGGATCTGCTGCCGGCGACCGCCCCGTACCTGCCAATCGCACTGGACAGCCCGGGCATGAGCCCGATACTGCAGGGAAAAACCGCTAGAATAACCGTGCCGGTTGGCCAGACCGAGCAGGTTTCTTTTGATGCCGTCACCGCGGAACTGCAAGTGAATGCCAACACGGAAGCGCCGTTACTGTGCGTGACCGGCGTACATGATATTGCTTCGGGCGACCTCAGCCTGCCCGGGCGCATCGTCAAGGAATAGCACACTTATGACCTACCGGCCCGCACCAGAACTGAAAACCAGCCATTGGTTCAATACCAGGGATCCGTTGACACTGGCCGGGCTCAAAGGCCAGGTCGTGGTGGTGGAAGCATTCCAGATGTTATGCCCGGGCTGCGTGTCACACGGCCTGCCCCAGGCCCAACGGGTGGCTGAGACCTTCCGTCACGAGGATGTGGTGGTGTTGGGCCTGCATACGGTGTTCGAGCATCATGCGGCCCAGGGCACGCGCGAAGCGCTGGCCGCTTTTCTGCATGAATACCGTATCCACTTCCCGGTGGCCATCGATGCACCGGCTGAAAATGGCCCGTTGCCGCAAACCATGCAGGCCTGGCGCCTTGAAGGCACACCCTCACTGGTGTTGATTGACCGCGAAGGCTGTTTGCGAAATCAGTGGTTCGGCCGCCACCCCGACCTGGCGCTGGGCGCGGAAATCATGGCCTTGTTGCGCGAATCGCCAGGGGCACGGATCGATACGCAACCCGTTACGCAGGATAAACAGCAAGCTGTGGCAGAGTCATCCCTGGCTGGCAAAGACACTGCCTGCACGGATGATGCCTGCCCCGGTCCTGCTTCGGACCCACCCGCTCATTCGGGTTGAATCACCGGTCAGAACGTAAACGCCGGCTTCAGGATGAGCGGTCCGGTATGGTCAGAAACTGCCGCTTGCTGGTGCGCAGGAAATACCAGTGCAGGTAGCCGGACGGCGTGACGTAGGACACCTTCTCGCCGCTGATTTTTTCCAGGATACCGACATCGAAATTGGGTGGAAAGCGCATCATCACTTCCTTGCAGCGGATGCGGCTGACCAGTTCGCGCAGGTCCAGTCCGGCCAGTTGCAGATGCTCCAGGTAAGTAACCGGCCGGCGTCGATAATCCCCCGGCCCGTTACCCCAGGGGGGATCCAGAAACAGGGTATGGATGTCATCCGGCAAGGCGTCGAGGGTTTCCGCCGAGGTGATGTCACCTGTGCGGAAATCAATACGCTCCGCCACATCGTAAAGGCCGGCATTGTGACGGGCCATGGCTACACGTTCAGGGTCCAGTTCAACCGAGGTGACCCGCTGACCTTGCCGGGCCAGCGCAATCGACATGGCACCTACGCCGGAACAGATATCCAGCGTGTGCCCACCGCTGGCCTTTTTCGCCAGTTCAAGGGCAAACCCTTCGGGAATCAGGGTATACAGGGCGGTAGCATCCACCCGGGCCTGGTCGAATTTCTCGAACAGCGCGTAGCGCATGTTCCAGTAGACCTGGTATTGCGGCCCAAACGGACACTCGGAATCTTTTTGCAGCGTGTTCTGATCCTGGTTCTGACTGGACATATAGCAGCGCGGCTCTGAAGTATCAGTGGCAAATATACCGGCATCATGCCGGCTATGCTATCCAGGGCCCCGTCCGGTAAAGCTTGCCGGCCAGCGGGGCCGGCAAGCCAAACGAGTTGATCAGGAAGCGTCTGACTCCACCAGCGCCAGGACACGCAGCGGGCTGCCTGAGCCCTGTTTGATTTTCAGCGGAGCCGCCAGGATGACCGCACCCTTGGGCGGTAACTGCTCCAGCCCGATCAGGCTGGCCAAACCAAACTTGTTGGCCCCGTGCATGCCGCCGTGACAGGGAAACGGCGTATCGAAGGCAAAGGCCTGGCCGGCATCGGTGCCAACGGTTTCCGTGCCAAAACCGATCACATCGCGTTCTTCGATCAGGAACTTCACCACATCGCCGTGAGGCCCGGGGGTATGCGCGCCGGTTTCATCAATATTCAGATATTCGTCATGGTCGGTGCGCTTGCTCCAGCCGGTGCGCAGTAACAACCAGCTTCCGGCGTCCACTTTGCCGTGCTTTTCTTCCCAGGCCTTGACGTGGTCAACGGTCAGCAGAAAGTCCGGATTGGCAGCCACTTCATCCACCACGTCAATAACGCAGGCGGGCGCGATAAATTTCTCAACCGGAATGGTGTCGGTGGCATTACCGGGGTAGTCCTTGCCGCTGATCCAATGGATGGGGGCGTCGAAATGGGTACCGGTATGCTCGCTGCATTTGAAGTTGTTCCAGTACCAGGCCGGGCCTTTATCGTCGTATTTGGAGATTTCTTCCAGCGTGAACGGCCAGTGCAGATTCCATTCCGGTGGCAGTTGCAGTATGGGTGTTTCATTGTGCAGGGTGCTGGTCAGGTCAATCACACGGATTTTGCTGGAAGCAATGCCAGCGACCAGGTTTAGCAGAGTACCGGACATGAAATTATTCTCCTGTTGGGACGGCGTTGAATTCGGATTCGGTCAACGCGCTTGAAACCACGGATACCCCCATCGTGCATGACAGGGAACAGATTCGTTATTATTTTATACATGAAATATTTTGGGATTTCCAGACGATTCTGCAACCGGGCAGGGCCAAAGGTCCCGCCCGGCTGAACAGCTCAGCGGATAAACCGGTCGGCAACATAGGCTCGCGCCATCAGCAATGAAGGTACATATTGCGCGAACCAATGGGCGGTTACGGGAATCGGCTTCTCGGGTTTGACCGAAAGCTGGTGTTCACTCTTGCTGCAGATTGATGCTGCAATCTCCCTGCCCAGCACGGTATTGCTGGCCAGCCCGCGGCCATTGCATGACTGAATTGCAAGCAAGCCCTGGTCCAGCCGGTAGATTTTGGGCAACAGGGCAGGCGTCAACCAGGCCTTGCCGCGCCACAAATACTCAATGCCGATGCCTTCAAGCTGCGGGAAATGTTGTGTCAGACGGCGGTTTGCTTCGCCAAACAGCTGCTTGTCGGTACGGTTGACGAAAAAATCCGGGAATGCAGC
>JBFIHZ010000081.1:0-12923 GCA_041601535.1 Lysobacterales bacterium
CAGGTTGATCGAGTCTATAACAAGGCTCTTGAACTCGGTGGCACCGACGAAGGACCACCCGGATTACGCGCCGAAGGGGGCGACGGCTTCTATGCAGCTTACTTCCGTGACCTCGATGGCAACAAACTGGATGTCTTCAGCTATGGCTGAATGAGTGTAACGATTCACCTGGCGCAAAACGCCGCACCCGGGTTGTTCAGTGGCAATTTCACAACTGGCGTCTAAAATTCAGATCAAGCGGATGGTCCGCTGCACGACGCGCCGCAGTTCCGGAGTGTAAGCCGGCGCAGGAGGCCTGGGTATGAAGATCAATGCATCGCAGAATGAGATAACCGCGGCCAAGGCCTATGAGGCCCTGCACGTTCCCGCGCTGTTTCAGCAATTTTCCCCGTGGGTGATTTCAGCCGCCAGGGTCCAGCCGGGTCAGCGCGTGCTGGATGTCGCCTGCGGCACGGGTGTATTGGCGCGTCAGGTGGCCACGCGGGTGGGAAATGATGGTTTCGTGGCCGGCCTGGACGCAACCCCCGGTATGCTGGCCGTGGCTCAGCAATTGGCCCCTTCGATTGACTGGAGGCAGGGTTTGGCTGAGTCCCTGCCCTATGAAGACCACTCTTTTGATGTCGTGGTCAGCCAGTTCGGATTGATGTTTTTCCAGGATCGCACGGCAGCCATCAAGGAGATGCTGCGCGTTCTGGTTGCCGGCGGACGACTGGCCGTCGCCGTTTGGGAATCGCTGGAACGCTCTGCGGCTTACCCGGATGTCGTGGAGCTACTTGACCGCCTGGCGGGGCAAGCTGCGGCGGATGCGTTACGGGCGCCGTTTGTGCTGGGTGACCGGGAAGAATTAAGCAGGCTCTTTTCCGATGCGGGGGCAGACTCTGTCGAGGTGACCACGCAGTGTGGAATCGCGCGTTTCCCAAACATCAGAACAATGGTCGAGGCCGATCTCAGAGGATGGTTACCGGTAATGGGGGTCAATCTCACCGAAAGCCACATCGAAACCATTCTGCATGAAGCCGAGCAGGTCCTGGCCCCCTTTGTGACGGCAAAGGGAACGGTTGAGTTTGAGGCTCCGGCGCACATAATCACCGGCCGCAAGCCATCATCGGATGGGCAGCCCGGCCGGGTGGGTTGATTCCGCAATACCATGGTCCGGCGTACAACGCGGCGTTTGAGGCTGGCACCCAACCTCGCGTTAAATCCCGCCGTGCCAGGACGCGACGTTTGCTTCGAGTACTGGAGTATTTCAGCAAGCCCTGTACTATTGATCGACAATTCATTCCCGGCGGAGGGGTACACAATGTCACAGAATCGGTTACCGAGAATTGCTCATGTTGTCTATCGGACCTATAAATTCAAGGAAATGCTGGCCTGGTACCAAGAGATGTTTCAGGCCAGGGTGCAACATCAGAATCCGGTAATGGCATTCCTTACGTATGATGACGAGCACCACCGCTTTGGATTGATCGATCTGGGCGCCATTCAGCCGAACGTGGACGAACCGGAGCATCGTGGCCTGGTCGGAGTTGAGCATATCGCCTACACCTACACTTCACTGGAGCACTTGTTCGAAAACTACACGCACTTAAAGTCCAGGGGTATCCTGCCTTACTGGTGCATCCATCACGGCCTGACCGTGTCGATGTATTACGCTGACCCCGACGGCAACCAGCACGAGTGCCAGGTCGATTGCTTTGAGTCCACCAAGGAAAGCAACGCTTACATCACCAGTCCGGATTTTGCCGTCAACCCGGTCGGAGTGGAATTTGATCCGGAAGATTGGCTCAGCCAGGTTCGCGCGGGAGCGTCGTTGACTGATTTCCTGGTGCGCAGGGTACACGAGCCCGTTTCGCCGATTCGCGGGGCCTTGAGTGCGGGTTAACCGCCCTGCACGCCCTACCCCGTTTTCAGGGCCTGGTTGAGGTGTTTTATGCATAACGACATGCGATATTCTTATCCACCAGTCGTCAAACCGTAAGGAGAAATGTATGGCCAAAGGTCGGGATGCCCAAAAGGAAAGCAAAAAGAAATCTGAAAAGACGTTGCGAGAAAAGCGCGCGGAGAAGAAGGAGAAGAAAGCCAATAAAAAGTAATCATGCTTTTGCCAGTAAACAGAGAACCTGTTTTCGAGTTCCCCGCGCAGCAGGAAGTGCGCCACGGCCTTGCCGCACCCGGGCTGTCTGGAGCCCGGCGGTAAGCTACGGTTTCCTGACACAGCGCTGCAGCGACACACAGCAGCAGTGACATCCTCCAAGCCGCTCATCCGTTATACTCCCCAGAGCGGGCATGGATGCATGGTCCAGGGAGTTTTCCGTCAAAAACCCAACGCAGTCGTCGCGAGGCTGATATCCCAACCTGCACTTCAGGTTTGTGTGGATGGAGCACGAATTGTGGATTCGACAAAACTGAATGACTGGATACAGGCAGTAGGCCTTTTCGCGCTGGTTGCTTCACTGATTTTTGTTGGTATCGAGGTCAGGCAAAACTCGGTTGCTACCCGTTCGGCGACCAATGCCGCGGTGAAGGATGCCTTTCGGGAACTGAACCTGGTCATTGCATCCAGTCCGGAGCTGGCACGCGCATTGGCCGTCAACGCAGACCACCCCAACGAAGCACCACCCGAGGACCGGGTGCAAATGCTTGCAATGTGGCGTGCGCTTTTTCACACATGGTCGAACGTGCACCGTCAGCATCTCAACGGCACCCTGGACCCGGTTCTGTACGATGCGGTAGTCCAGGAAATTTCCATGTACGCTGCCAACGCTCGCGGCACCGAGACCGTAGATGATGCTGTACGGCGGTCCCGACAGATGCGCTGGGCATGGGAAAGTGAGCGCTTTATATTCAACCTGGATTTCCAAAGGTTTGTCGACGGGATTTTGCACATTAAAAGGCCGGTCTGATTGGCAGCGAGGTTGACGGCTGCTGGGCGAAAACAGGCCGTATTGGAAAATTACAACAGGCTGCCCAGCAGGGCGCTCGAGCTGACCTTGCGCCGCTGCGCAGCGCTGCGGCAACAAATCCCGATGGTATCTCTACTTATGCACACAGGCGTACTTAAAATGGGTCAAAACGCATCCCTGACAAAACATTTCCGATCGGAACGCACATGAAATTATTAGTCCGCAATCTGGACCGACAAACCACGGAAAAAGAGCTGCGCAATTTGTTTGAGGAATTCGGGGCAGTTCAGTCCTGCAATCTGGTAATCGACCGGGAAACTGGCGTTTCCAAAGGATTTGGTTTCGTTGAGATGCCAAAGGCCGGTGAAGCAAAGGCGGCGATCAAAAACCTGAATAACAAAGACGTGGGCAGCAAAAAAATTCGTGTCAAGAAGGCTGAAGACAAAAAAGCATAACCAAGTCCTTACAACGCCTTCAGGCCTGCAATCTTTAACGCAGCCGGGTAGCGCACGATCAAATAACCCAATGCCGTGCATGAATTCAGCGCAGACTGTGTAAACGCATGACAAGGCATTGAGGCACGTTTACCGCGCACCTGCGGACCAGCGCTGGTTGCTGGCACTTAAGTCGCCTGGTAGCGCTGAACACCACAACTGACGGAGCACCGATGGTGGCAAGCGTGCCCGCAGGGCGGCTCAGACCTTTACCTGGCACGGCCGTTTGATTCATTTCCCATTTTTGCTACCGTAAAAGCGGGCACCGGTTAAGTTGCCCCTGGCTAGGCCACATGAAGGAACAGGAACGACAGACAAGCAGGCAAAAGGGAGACAGGCAATGGCAATTCGAGTACTAAAAATCATTTTGGTTGTTTTCATCGGGTTGCAGGGATGGCTCTACGTCGCTGGCAACCTGGCCAATTGGAACTCCGGATTCGAAGCCATTACGTATGTGCTTGGAATGGAAGGGCACGAGGTTTACAGCAATCATATTTTTCCACCCATCACCAGCCCCGCGCTGGTGACGACGGTGTTCCTTGCCATTATTTTCGGTGAATTTCTGGTGGGAGCCCTGTCGCTGAAAGGCGCCTGGGACCTCTGGCGCGTGCGCAATGGAACTGCCGACGAGTTCAATTTGGCCAAAACATACGCAGTACTCGGCGCTGGCACCGCGCTGGTGGTCTGGTTTGGCGGCTTCGTTGTCATTGGCGGCGCCCTGTTCCAGATGTGGCAAACACAGCTTGGCACCGGTTCATTCAATGGCGCTTTTATTTATGGGGCGATCAGCGGCATTGTGCTGCTGTTTGTAAACAATCCCGACTCGTAGTGGAGCGCGGGTTCGAAGCCAGGCTTGAAGATACGCCGGCAAACCTCCAATGCAGACGTTAGCTCAAGTCGCCAGGCACATGGTCTAAACTGCTCGACAACGAGAGGTGAACATTATGATTACCATGGCACAATTAACCGAACTGTTTGGCTGGGCTGCAGTACTCAATATTGCCTATCTTTTGCTGGCAACTTTTACGGTTATGTTCATGAAAGGAACGCTAGCTTCGATTCACAGCAAGATGTTTGATGTAGACAAAATTGAATTAAGCACCAGGTATTTCGATTTTCTGAGCAATTACAAAATAGCCACACTGGTGTTTACTGTTGCGCCATACCTTGCTTTGAAAATCATGGGCCAGTAAACACTTAACAAACAGATCCCGAGTTGCGCCGGTTACCAGGACAGATATGGCCTCCACAGCTGAAGCCACCGGTAGACCGAGTCAAGAATGAATGTCTGGCCAATGCAATTTTAATGTGAAGCTAACGCGGAGCATTTATGAACCCACTGCCTGTCATTACCGCCGGGCCCCGTGACGAAGAACACGTCATGGCTACCATCGTTCTGGCTTTCGGCAACGACCCGCCTGCCCGTTGGATGTTTCCACAACCACAGCAGTACCTGGCGAACTTTCCACTGTTTGCCCGGGCCTTTGGAGGCGCTGCGCTGAGTCAGCGAACAGCCTACTGCATTGACATGTTTGCCGGTGTGGCGCTGTGGCTTCCGCCCGATGCTGAACCGGACGAAGCTGCACTGACAGCCCTGCTTGAGCGTGCGGTCAGCGCCAACAAACTGCCACATGTCTTTACCATCCTGGAGAAGTTGGGCAAGTACCATCCTGCCGAACCGCATTGGTATTTACCAATGACCGGCGTTGATCCGGCCAGGCAACGAAACGGGTACGGCTCCAGGTTGCTGGCCCATGCGCTGCAGCGCATCGACCAGGATCACCTGCCAGCCTATCTGGAATCCACGAATCCGGCGAATATTCCGTTATACCAAAAGCATGGCTTCGAACTTATGGATACTGTCAGCGTTTCTGATGCACCGCCAATGTTTCCGATGTTACGCCAGGCGCGGTGATGTTCAGGCGATTAACGGCCGTAGCTATCCTGCCGCAGGAAACGGCAGGCTGCGGGGCAGCCAACCCGGTCAGGGCTGAAGCATTGAGTGGGCCCATTACCTGAACAAAGCATACAAAAACACGTCACCGCAGGGCATAATTCAGACCCTGTTTTATCCTGTGCGAGTTTGACACGACATGGCTCATCGCAAACCAAACCCGTATACATCAGGCCTGGTTGCGGTACTGATACTTGCCATTGCCTTGTCCATACGGGACATCGCCGAGGCGGTTGGCCTGCCCATCAGCGCCCTGCCCTTCGCTTACGGCGGCTCCATCCTCGATAACCTGCTGAGCGTCTTGCTGGTGGCGCTGGCGGCCTGGATGTTGGCCAGTGGTACAGGCAAGCCCCTGAAAACCTTGTTGGGCCTTGACTGGAACGGCTTCAGGGCACCTGCGCTGGTGTTGCTGGCAACCCTGCCGTGCTGGGTCGGACTGGCGATGCTGGGTGGCTTGGCCCCGTCGTTCGACCTGCTCGACCTGCTGCTGTTGTCCCTGCTGTTTCCTCTGGCCGAGGAAATCACCTACCGGGGCTTTGGATTTGTGTTCCTGCGCCAGTCGCTGAAATGGAAGCTCATCCCTGCCGTGCTGGTCCAGGCGGTAATATTTGGCGCGGTTCACTGGCAGGGCGCCGGCGGTGGCGGCGGCATAGCCTTGCAGATTTTCCTGATCACCTTTGCGGGCGGCTTACTGTTTGCGATTCTGGACGCCCAGGGGGGCTATTCCATCTGGAACGGCTGGGTGTTTCACGTCTCGCTGAACGCTGCATGGACGGTGTTCGCGGTTTCTGACTCCGCCGCCACCGGCTGGCAGGGCAATCTTCTGCGCCTGGTCAGCGCGGTAGCCGCGGTGCTGTTACTGTACTGCTTCACCCGGCCGCGGGGCGAGCGATCAGTACCACTGACCTGACGAAAGCGCTCAGCACCCGTAGGCCTGCATCATTGCTGTCGGCAATTTCACCTCTACCAATAGCCCCAGGAGTTCATTCTTGAAAACAAAAATACTCGTTCTTGCCGCAGTGCTGGTCAGCGCGGTCGTTCAGCCCGGGGCAACATCTGCTCAGGAACCTTTTCGTGTCACCTTGCTGGGCACCGGCACACCTGTAGCCAACCCGCAGCGGTTTGGCCCGGCCACTCTGGTAGAGGTCGGCGGCCAGCGCTTGCTGTTCGATGCGGGACGTGGCGTGCCTATCAGGTTGTCCCAATTGAACATTCCACTGGCCGACATCGATTCCCTGTTCATCACGCACTATCACTCCGACCATGTCAGCGGAATTCCCGATGTCTGGCTGACTGGCTGGCTGCCCGCAGGCGGAGAGCGCACGAAGCCCTTTCGTGTCATTGGGCCGACCGGCGCGAAAGACCTGATGTCGAACCTTGAACAAGCCTATGCAGCGGACACACGGGTACGCATGGCCGACCAGAAACTGTTGGCGGCAGGCGCATCGGTCGCCACCGAGGAGTTTTCATCAGACGGTGTGGTGTACGAACAGGATGGCGTTCAGGTCGTGGCCTTTGAAGTCAATCACGGTGATGAAATAAAGCCTTCTTACGGTTACCGGATCAATTATAAAGGCAGGTCAGCCCTGATTTCGGGGGACACCCGCTTCAGCGAGAACCTGATCAAGCACGGCATGGGGGTGGATTTGCTGGTGCATGCAATCGCCGGCTCCAGACCCGAGCTGCTGCAAGACCCGGCGATGCGGCTTATTCTGGATCACCACACCTTGCCTGCGCAGGCCGCCACGGTGTTCAACGAGACCCAGCCAAAACTCGCCGTGTATACGCATTTCGTACTGCTGCGCTCCAGCACGGTTCCAGCGCTTACAGTTGAAGAGATTATTGCCGAAACACGCAAGACCTATTCCGGGCCATTGCAGGCGGGTGAAGACCTGATGAGTTTCGATATCACGGCAGCCGGTGTTAAGGTAAACCCGTCGCCGCGGTAGCCCCAATCCCCGCGGAGACTGCTATTATGAATGCCGACTGGTTCCCAACAGACGCCCGTTTACTACTGCGCCTGTGTTTTGACCGCATCTGCCCTTGACGTGCCGTCGCCACATTAGTGCTGTTGGTCTCGGCATCATTCACCCTGGTGTGGGGTCTGAGCGCATCGTCGCTCACCTGTGCGGATAAACTGAGAGCATTGAGTTCCCATGAGTAACACCTTTCTGGTCATCACAACGCGGTTCATGCCATGTTGAACAGCCTGTATCTGCTGTTGGGCATCGGGCTGCTCACCGCCGGCGGCGAAGTCCTTATTCGCGGCGCTTTGGGGATGGCCTCCCGGCTGGGCGTCTCGCCACTGCTTTCCGGCCTGCTGATTGTCGGGTTTGGTACCTCCATGCCTGAAATGGTGGTGTCTATTGATGCCACCCTGAGCGGCCAGCCCGACATTGCCATTGGCAATGTGGTGGGCAGCAATATTGCCAATGTGCTGCTGATACTGGGCGTGTGTGCCGCCATCAGACCGCTGGCGGTCACGCCGCTGGCCTTGCGGCGCGATGCCGTGATGGTGATAGGTGCCAGCGTGCTGTTTATCGTGCTGGCGCAGAGCGATGCGCTGACCCGCTTCGATGGCGCGATATTTTTGCTGCTGCTGAGTGCCTACTTGGCCTGGGCCTACTGGTCTGAGCGTTTCCATGCGGCGCCATCTGTGGCCGTGCATGAGGCGGAAGCAGCAGAGGTTCACGTGGTACCAATGTCCCTGGCATGGTCCTCTGCCGCGGCGTTCGCGGGCCTGGTTCTGCTGATTGCCGGGTCCCAGGTGTTACTCAAGGGTGCAATTGGAATCGCCCAGAGTCTCGGCGTATCAGAGGCGGTAATCGGGCTTACCCTGGTGGCGGTTGGCACCTCACTTCCGGAGCTCACAATATCCGTAATCGCTGCTTTGCGGCGGCATGCTGATGTGGCGGTTGGCAACGTACTGGGCAGCAACATATTCAACCTGCTGGGAATTCTCGGGGTTTCGGCCCTGTTGCAACCGCTTGAAATACCCGCACGGATTGTTCGGTTTGACCAATGGGTCATGCTCGGTGTGGCCGTGTTGCTGTTCGTGTTTCTGTTTACCGGACGAAGGCTGAGCCGCACCGAAGGGTGGATTCTGTTGCTGGCCTATGTCGCGTATATTTTTCTCAGTTACAGCCTGATCGCCAGCTAAACCCTTGCTTATGACGGCGCGCTGGCTTCTTGTGTCGTGCCAGCAGCCTGACGGTGCCTGAAACTCCCCGAAACAATTCCTGAAGTTGCCAAGCGAGGCATGAATTTTGCCGGGAACGCTGCAACAGCCACCACCTGGCGGAGAAAACGGGCCTCGAGAGACCGCCGTTTCCGCTCAGCGGCCCGGCAAGCCACCTGAGGCGGATATTTAGCTGAAAGAACCCGTCATTGGACCGGTTTTTACCGGTTTTCGGCCCATGACAAACAGTAAAGGTTACTTTTTCTACTGAACGGCCGTTATTTGCCCCAAAAACCTGCCGTTATTGTGATAAAGTCCGCGCGATCAAAATTTTTTGTTCCATTTTGGGAGAGACTGTCAGATGTCGGGAATTACCATTACCGTTACTACTGCGTTGTCCTTGCTTGGCCTGGCCATAGCCTTCTTTTACATGAAGAAGGTGATCAGCGTTCCGCTGGATCTCGGCCTCAATGAACAGGACGCAAAGCGGCTGAAATTCATTCACGGCGCGATCGCCCGAGGTGCCATGGCGTTCCTGAAACAGGAATACAAATTCCTGACCATTTTCATGGTTGCCTTTGCCGCCATCATCATGGTGCTGATCGATGACTCGCATACCCCGGATATTCGCGAAGGCATCTATACCGCCATCGCTTTCCTGTTCGGTGGCGCCATATCCATTGCTTCGGGTTACATCGGCATGAAAGTCGCCACCCAGGGCAATGCCCGCACCACGGTCTCAGCCAAGAAAGACATTTCCAGTGCCTTTGACGTGGCGATCAATTCCGGCGCCGTTATGGGGTTTGCGCTGGTTGGTCTGGCCACGCTGGGCCTGGTGGTGATTTACGTCGTCATGAAATTCCTGCTGGCTGATCTCGGTCCGGGCAACAACCATATCCTGATGGAAGTCATCGCCGGCTTTGGCCTGGGTGGCTCAACCATCGCGCTGTTCGCCCGCGTCGGCGGCGGCATTTTCACCAAGGCCGCTGATGTCGGCGCTGACCTGGTGGGCAAGGTGGAACAGGGTATTCCCGAAGACGATCCGCGCAACCCGGCGGTTATTGCCGATAACGTCGGCGACAACGTGGGCGACGTGGCCGGCATGGGTGCCGACCTGTTTGGGTCCTGTGCCGAGAGCACCTGCGCCGCCATGGTGATTTCCGCCATCGCGTTCGCCGGCAACCCGGATGCCCTGCTCTACCCCATCCTGATCAGCGCGGTGGGCATTCCCATCAGCCTGATCACCAAGCTGCTGGTAGGTGTTAAAACCGAAGACGACGTGGCTCCGGCGCTGATGAAACTGCTGGTCATTTCCAGCACCCTGATGGCCATCGTGATGTATTTCGTCACCACCGCGCTGATTCCTGACGCCTTTGATCTGGGCGGCGAAACCTACTCCAGCCTGGGCATCTACTGGTGCTTCCTGTCTGGCCTGATCGCCGGCCTGGCGGTAGGCCTGCTTACCGGCTATTACACCTCGGAAAAATACGGCCCGGTTCAGGAAGTGGCCAAATCGTGTGAAACCGGCGTTGCCACCAACATCATTTACGGCCTGGCGCTGGGTTACAAGAGCACCGTGCTGCCGTACCTGTGTATCGCCGTAAGCATCTTTGTCTCCTGGGACCTGGGCGGCATGTATGGCGTGGCCATCGCTTCGCTGGGCATGCTGGGTACGCTGGTGATTGCATTGACCATTGATGCCTACGGTCCGGTGGCGGATAACGCCGGCGGCATCGCGGAAATGGTCGGCCTGGAAAAGGAAGTGCGCCGCCGCACCGATATCCTGGACTCCGCCGGCAACACCACGGCGGCCATCGGCAAGGGCTTCGCCATCGGTGCAGCCATTTTGACTTCCCTGGCGCTGTTTGCTGCGTTCATCACCACCGCGGAAACCCTGTCGGGCAACGAGATGTCGATGAGCCTGCTGAACCCGGTGGTATACACCAGTGTGTTCATCGGCGCAGTACTGCCCTTCCTGTTCACCGCCATGACGATGAAGTCGGTAGGCAAGGCGGCGTTTGACATGATCGAAGAAGTGCGGCGCCAGTTCCGCACCATTCCCGGCATCATGGAAGGCACCGGTGAGCCGGATTACGCCCAGTGCGTGGCCATCTCCACCAAGGCCGCACTGCGCGAGATGATCGCCCCTGGCGTGCTGATCATGGGTACCCCGCTGTTGGTGGGCTTCCTGTTCGGTGTCGAAGCCGTGGCCGGTATCCTGGCCGGCTCGCTGGTGGCTGGTGGCGTACTGGCTATTGCCTCGTCCAACTCGGGCGGCGCCTGGGATAACGCCAAGAAATACATTGAAGCCGGCAACCTGGGTGGCAAGGGCTCCGAGGTACACCATGCCGCCGTGGTGGGTGATACGGTGGGCGATCCTCTGAAAGACACCTCTGGTCCGTCACTGAACATCCTGATCAAGCTGTCGGCCATTCTGAGCCTGGTATTCACACCGTTCTTTGTTGAGTACGGCGGTATTTTGCTTGGTTGATTCCGGCACTGCATGTTCGATTGAAAAACCCCGCTCAGGCGGGGTTTTTTATTGTGTACCATAACCACAAGCGGGACATGACAAGGAGAATTTGATGTATAGACCACCGGGCTATGCCGCCATCACGCCTTACTTCGTGGTGGAGAATGCGGTCGGCTTTATCGATTTCCTGGTCAACGGGCTAGGGGCCGTGGAAGAACTGCGGTCCCTGCGGCCGGATGGCAAAATTGCCAATGTGCAGATGCAGTTGGGCGGCGCACGTTTCATGGTCAGTGAAACGGCCCCGGATTTTCCGCCCATGAGCGCTGCTTATTACCTGTACGTGGAGCATGCCGATGCCGCCATGGCCCGCGCCTGCGAGCATGGAGCCGAGGCGGTGATGCAGGTCGCTGACATGCCCTATGGTGACCGCCAGGGCGGGGTGCGCGACAACTGGGGCAACCTGTGGTGGATATCCCAGCGCCTTGAGCACAGGCCCTATTCCGCCTGACCTGTCATCACAAGGCGCGGCCGCGGTGATTGGCCGAAATGCCGTCAACAGGTGCGACCAGGTTCGATAGAATGAAGACTGATAACCCAACCAGGAGGCTTCGATGCATTTAATCCGTTTGCTGACCGCAGTGGTATGCCTCGGCCATGGCATGGATCTGCTGGCATGCGATTTCGACTGCACGCTGAACAGGCACCTGGATGCCATCCAGCAAAAGGATTTTGTTGCCTTCGAATCCACCCTGACGCGTGGTGAGCGTCTGACCTTCATTCTGCCGAATGGCCAGTTGTTTACCGACCCTGGTGAATTTCGCGCCATGCTGAAGGACTGGTTTGCCGACACCAGCTGGACCTTTGATTACGACATCATAGCGGTGCAACAAGCCGCCGGCATGGGCAGCGCCCTGCTGCTGGTGCGCTACGACGAACCGGACCGTGATGGCCAGCCTTACCACCTGGACCATTACCTTAACCTGGTGTTCAAATACGAAGGCGATGGCTGGTACCTGGTGCATGACCAGAACACCATTGCCCGGTTACCCCAACCCACACAGACCATGGAGACAACGGACTGATGATACCCGCCAAGCAGGCCTTGCAACGGCTGATTGAAGGCAACCGGCGCTTTGTCGCCGAACTCGAACACGGCCGTAAGACGACCAAAATCATCCACCCCAATGAAGTGGCCGACGACCAGCGCCCGTTTGCCATTATCCTGGGCTGTTCCGATTCGCGGGTACCGGCCGAAATCGTGTTTGACCAGGGCCTGGGTGATCTGTTTGTGATCCGGGTGGCCGGCAACATCGTCGCGCCATCGCAGGTCGGCAGCGTGGAATACGCAGCCGAGTGGTTTGGTACCCGGCTGGTCGTGGTCATGGGCCACTCGATGTGCGGCGCGGTACTGGCCACCATTGACCAGTTGGGGCGTCCCAGCGAGGTGCAGTCGCCCAACCTGCGTTCCATCGTCAACCGCATCCGGCCGCATGTGCGCAACCTGATGGATACCGAGTTACGCCACGACCACAAATCCCTGGTGCACCATGCGGTGCGCGCCAATATCTGCGCATCGGCTGACCACTTAAGGCACGGTTCGGACCTGCTGGAACAACGCATTCAGAACGACGGCCTGATGGTGGTAGGGGCGGAGTATTCGCTGGAAACCGGCGTGGTGGAGTTTTTCGATGGCTGTTAACTCACCTTTGACCTTTGTCCGTAGCGGCCTGCCCAGTGGCCGGGCTTCGCCCTGTCCGGGCACGTTGCGATACGGAGACCAACGATGAACGGTTTCCGCCAGCGCGTACTGGCCGGCGAGCAGCTGGTGGGCAGCCTGGTGACACTGAATTCTCCGGAAGTGGTGGAAATCCTGTGCCTGGCCGGATTTGACTGGTTGTTCCTGGATGCCGAACACGCACCG
>JBFIHZ010000082.1:0-12909 GCA_041601535.1 Lysobacterales bacterium
GGTTGTGCTGCTTGCTGGCCGGCTTGTTGCGCGGTTTGCTGGCCAGCTTGCTGGCCGGCTTGTTGGGCTTGTTGCTGACCCGCAGCCTGGCTGCCCGCGCCCTGTCCCGCACCCGGCATGGCAGCAGCTCCGCCGGGGCCCTGCTGCAAAAAGCCCAGTGCGCTTTCAGACACGCCCGCCGTGCTGACCGCCTCGTCGGCGCGTGCTGAACTGTCGTTTTGTTCGCTGGCGCTGGCCGCGCCCTGGCTTGCCTGGGCATTTTGCTGAGCAGACTCAGCCGCGGTGCTGGCCTGATCGGTGGACTGACCGGCCGCGCCCGGGTTCTGCCCGGCGGCCGCTGACTGGCTGCCCTGGCTGCTTTCCTGGCCTTGCTGTTCGCCGTTGGCCGCGGTGTAAGCATCGGCTTCGCGTTGCTGGTATTTCTGCAACTGCTCTACCCAGGCTTCGCGTTCCATCTTGCGCAGCGCCGGCTGGTTCTCCGCCGCGGCGCTGGGCTGGTATGGATAATCGGTCAGGTCTTCACCGGGCTGCCATTCGTGTCCTTCGAAAATCATTTCACGCAATTGCGACTTGATGTGTGCCTGGGACGCTTCGGGCAGCAGGTCCAGCTTGTCCTTGGGCCGTGGCGCGGCATAGGTGGTGTTGATCTTGGGTGTGTCGCGGAACCGCTCATCGCGCAGCTCCATGCGGCGGCGATAGTTTTCCTCGCTTTCATCCACCTGTTTGCTGCCGTCCTGCTCGTCTGTGGTGCTGTCCTGCTGTGCCGCCAAGGGCGCGCAGGCCAGCAGCAGCGCGACCAGCGCCAGGCCGCTGAGCCAGCGCCCCAGGCCGCATTGCGGGCCACCATGCGCCTCCCGGCTGGCTTTGATCATGCCTGTTGTCTGCGTCTGCTTCATTGTTTTTCCACCCGGCGTACCACGCGAAAGCCGGTAAAGTCATTGCGGTCGCCGTTCTTCAGATTGAAGCGCGCCGGCAGGCGCGATTCACGGCTGCCGGTAAACCAGGAACCGCCCCGTGTCATGCGCGAGCCACACAGACCGCGTGTCCAGGCACTGCCGTCCGCCGGTGCGTCCAGGTAGGAAAGATTCATGCAATCCAGGGTCCATTCCGCCACGTTACCCACCACATCGTACACCCCGAAGGCATTCGGCCGGAAGGAACCCACCGGCGCGGTTTCCAGCGCGGATGTATCGGCGCACTGGGTGTGCCGCCAGTCAAAGCCGGTTTCATTTGCGGCGATATTGCCGAACGCGCACACCGCCGCCGCGTCGCCGCCCAGCCAGTCGGTTTCCTCGCCGGCGCGGGCCACATATTCCCATTCGCTTTCACTTGGCAGGCTGTAGTCCTGGCCGGTTGTCTGGTTCAGCCAGTTAACGTACTGCATCGCATCATTCCACGACACCATGATCACCGGCCGTGTGCCGCGGCCCCAGCCGTTATCGGCCGGGCGGGTGTCACAGCCGCCGGCCGCCACGCAGGCATCCCATTGCGCCATGGTCACTTCGTGGACACCCACCGCAAACGGCTCGGCGATGGTCACGCGGCGGCGCGGTTTCTCCAGGTTCATGGCCAGCGGCGAAGCATCCGCGGAGCCCTGCCAGAACGAACCGGCCGGCACCACTACCATGTCGGGGCAGTCAGCGCAGTCACGGAACACCTTGCTGGGGCGCAGGGTCAGCTCATCGATGGCCTGCTGCGCCGCCGTTACATGGCGGCCGGCAGGGTAGGCCGAGATATAGTTGCGGTAGGCTTCAATGGTGTGGGCTTTGGCAGCCGCCTCGAAGCTGGCGGCGTCGTTGCTGTCGCCTTGCAAGCGCTGGCGCATTTGCCGTGCCTGCTGCACGTGCAGGCCGCCCGGCCAGGCCGCGATGTAGTCATCCAGTGCGGCCAGGGTGCCGCTGCCGCGCGCTTTTTCCCAAGCCAGGTCATCCTGCCGCTGGCGTTCGGCGCGTTCGCGCTCGGCGCGCAGCTCAACCTGGCGGAACTCCTCGATCAGCGCCCGCGCCTCGGTGGCATGGCGGCCGTCGGGGAAACGGTCCAGGTGGGCCTGGTAACCCGCCTGGGTATGCTCCGCCTGTGCCTCCAGCCAGGCCAGGTCTTCCAGCCGGCCAATATGCTCAAGCGCTTCGGGTATATGGCGGGACTGGGGAAAGTCGTTGATAAAGTCGCGGTAGCCAACCACCGCGTCGGCTTCCAGCGCCTGCTGCCAGCGCAGCGTTTCCTGCGGCACTGGCGCAATCACCGGCGGTTCCGGCGGGGCGGCTGGCGCCGGTTGCGCACGATGCGTCAGTACGTAATAGCCGGCCACCGCGATGGCCGCCAGCAGCACTGCCAGCAGCGTGCGCGGCAGCCACTGGCGCCCTTCGTCTGCGGCGGGCGGTGCGGTAACCACGTCCTCTTCACCCGGCGTGCGGGTGATGCGGGCGCGCCATTCGGCAATGCTTTGCGGCCGCGCGGCGGCGGCCAGCGCCAGGCCGCGCTGCATCAGCACGGTGATTTCCCGTTCCGCCACCGGGCTGCCCGGTGCCGGCGCGCTGATGACCAGCGGGTCGGCGTCACCGCCCTGCACCGCCTGCTGGCGCTGCCGGGCCGTTGCCGGTGGCACGCCGTTGATGGCGTGGTACAGCGTGGCGGCCAGGCCGTAGATATCGGTCCACGGCCCGATTTCCGCACCCTGTTCATCTGCGCCGGTTTGTTCAATCGCGGCGAACGCATCGGCGCGGCCGCGGCCGGCGGTGTGACCCAGGCCGAGCACGCGCGGCGCGCCAGCCTCGTCCAGCATTATTGTCTGCGGCATCAATGCGCCGTGCACCCGGCCTTCCTGGTGGACAAGTTCCAGCGCGTCGAGCAGTGGCCGCAGCCAGCCCGCCGCCTGATCATAGCTGCAACACTGGCCAGCCTCAATGGCCTGCTGCAGGGTCTGGCCGGCGCCAAAGGCGTAGACCCGGTAGGCCGTGCCATTGGCTTTGAACGTGCGCGAGGCGCTGACCAGCACCGCATGGTTGAGGCTGGCATCCTGCACGCTGTCCGCCAGGAAACGGGCCACCGCGGTGGACATTTCCAGCGCGAAACGGTCGGCGTCCACGCCGTCCGGCGCCATCAGATGGCCGTGTTCATGGCGCCCGGCCCCTGTTGCCGGCCAAAACTCCTGCAACACGAAGCGGCCGCCACCGCGGCCGTCGCTGGCAATATAGTTCAGGCAGCCCGGGGCGGCGGCCAGCAAACGTTCGATGGTAAACCGCTCCACCACTGCGCCGGCGGCAAGTGCGCGTACGTTTTTACTCATCGCCGGATCCCGCTGGCGGCTCACCTGAGCCTGCCGAGCCACCGGCATCGCCGGCCGGCCGGATCAGCACGCGAAAGCTGACCTCACCCAGCCAGATAACATCATCCGGCTGCACAAACATGATCTCGCCCTTGAGCACCGGTACGCGGTTGATCCAGGTGCCGGCCTGGGTTTTGGCCGGCCCGCTGGTGCTGGCGGCTGTGCCGGCCAGAGTGCCACTGCCCAGCGCGGTCAGCATCAGCGCCTCGCTGCTGCCGCTTAACACGGCATGCTGCCGGTTTACCCCGCGGCTGTTGATGACCAGGTCGGCCTCATCGCGGCCAATCACGACATTGATGGCGGCATCGTTGACGGCACATTGCGCGCTGAACTCCGTGCCATCTTCCAGTTCGCCGCGCAATTCCAGCACGCTGTTATCAGCCAGTTCGGTATCCGCCGGCGCGGGGGTGGCGGCCATCGGCCGCGGGTCCAGCGGATCACATACCAGCAGTGCCTCGTGCTGCGGCCGCGGCGGCCGCTGGCGCCAGCGGGCACGCAGGCTGACAGCAGCCCAGCCAATGGCCAGCAGCACGGCCAGTAACCAGCCCAGCAGGCCCAACCAACCCGGCGAAACCATGCCTCCGGCACCAACTGCCGCCGGCACAGCGGGCGATGCGGCTGCCGATGCCAACTGGCCTTCACCGCTGGTGTCCGGCCGCGCGTCCGGCGGCGCGGCATCCTGCCCGGCAGCGCCATCGGCTGCATCCGCCGGTTGTGCGTCAGCGCCGCACTGCCCGTCCGGCAAACCAATATTCAGCTCAGCCAGGCCGGCTTTCAATGCCGCTGCCCACACCGGCCGGGGCGGCACATCGTGCTGCAGGCTGGGCAGGCCGTTGGCCATGGCGAAACCCAGCAGCTGGCCGCAGCGGTCCAGCAGTGCGCCGGTAACGTTGGGCAGGCTGCTGCCTGCCGCCAGGCTCAGCTGCGTGCCGCCAGCACCGGAGCCCGGGGCGGTCTGCAGACTGGCCGATGCCAGCACCGGCGCGGCGCCGGCCGCGATGGCTTCGGCTGGCGGAAAAGCCGCCAGGTGCACTTCCGCGCCATCCACCACCGGCAGCACAGACCAACGCGCCGGCGGGCGCTGCAGGCGGCTGACCGACCATACCGCCACACCCAGGCCGGGCAGGCGCTGGACCAGCCTGGCGGCGTGGCCATGTTGCATGATGTCGGTGCCACCATCGAGCACGATCAGCGCATCATCCGGCCCGGCAAACTCGTCCGGCACCAGCACCAGGCCATCGGCCGACAGCACAATGCCGGTTACCGGCTGCACGCGGTTGCCGGCCAGCGGTTTGAGCGCCAGCACCGTCCATGACGGCAAGGCGGTCGGGGCGTCCGCCCAGGCGCTGCCCAGCGGGGCCAAAAAGGCCAGCGCGCACAGCCACGCGCAGCCGGTGATGCGCTTCAGGTTTGGCAACAATCTCAGCACGGCAGACGCGAACTCACGGGGCGTACAAACGGTTGATCAGGTTATCCAGGCAATACTGCCCGGCGCGGTTGAGCACGCGCTCCTCCCGGCCCTGGATGATGTTCTGGACAAACACCAGCACCGCTGCCATCACCAGCGCCAGCAGCGTGGTGCTGAAGGCCACGCCCAGCCGCTCGGTTACCTGGTACAGCATGTCGGGGCTTTCCACGTTGGCGCGGTCGCCGGCGTAGTTCAGCGCCAGCATGATGCCCACCACCGTGCCGATAAAGCCCAGGGACGGAATCAGCCAGGTGATGTAACGCAGCATGTTGTAGCGCAGGTCGATTTCGTGCATGAACAGTTCCAGGCTGGAATTGAGCAGCGAATTGGTCTGGTCGGCCGAGCGGCTGAGGTTGAAACCCAGCACGCAGCGGGTGATCAGGCGCGGCACGAAACAGCTGTCACGGTATTTGCTGGCGCGCACTTTCTGGTAGATCGGCGTCATGTCGTCACCGGGGCGCAGCACCGTTTCTTCATCTTCGGGCAGGTAATTGCGGCTGATCTGGCTTTCTTCCAGGCGCACGTTGTACCAGCGGATGGCCAGCTCACCCAGGCCAGCGAAAAATGCCAGCCACAGGATATTCTGAATGGTGAAGGGCCAGGTTTCGCGCTTGATGTCCAGCATGACGGCCGCCGCGGTGGGCGGCAGCACCTGTGCCATCAGTGCGATGGCCAGGATGGCTGCGATCAGGCTGAGGATCAGTGCCAGGGCTCTGGTAGGCATGGTGTCAGTTACTCATCCGTTGGGGTTGCTGTTCGCCGCGCGCTGCGCAGCGGTCAGTTGTCTTCTTCAATATTGCCGGTAACCGGGTTGCGCTTGGGCCGCTCCAGCACAACCTGCGGCTGTTTGTCGTCACGCCGGTCCGCACGCAGCGGCGGCTCACGCCATGCCTGGCTGTCGCGCAACTGCACCCGCTGATGTTCATCGAACAGCGCCAGCAGTTGCGCCAGTGCCAGCTCATGGTTGCCCAGCCGCACGCCGTCCTGGCTGCCGAGCTCAGCACGCATCACGCGTATCCAGCTGCCGTTGCGATGCAGGAAGGTACCGTTATCGGAGCCGGCATCCAGCAAGGCCAGGTAACCGTCGCGGGTGATCTGGACCTGGGCGTGAATGGGCGCGATGCTGGCGTCATCAATCACCAGGTCACACTCTTCCCAGCTGCCAATGGTCTTCATTTGCACCGGGGTTTTCGCTGGCGCGGCTGGCCGGGCTTGCCCTGTGTCTGGCCGGTTGGTTTCAGCATTCATATCACGCACCATGTTCTATCTGCAGGACCGATGCAACCGGGGAACGGCTGCAAGCGGGCCGGAGCGGCCGCCGGCAGTGGCACAGTGGACCCCGCCCGGCCTGCTGAGTTCCAATGGCAGCTGCTGGCTGTCATTTCGCCAGCGCCAGGAAACTGCCGGAATTGGCGTGGGCCAGCGCCTCCATAAACTCCACCGTGCCTTCATATTTGAAGTAATCACCCACCGTGACAGTATGCACCTCCACGCCGCGGGTATTGGCCAGCGTCAGGCTGCGGATCAGGCGTGAGCCGGCCAGGTTCTGATTGAACTCCGGGTTGGGCAATCCATCGCTGATCAGGATGATGGCGTCCGCCGGGCCGGAAAATGACTGCTCAAATGCACCCAGCAAAGACGATGAACCGCGGAATTTCAGCGCCAGGCCGTCCAGGAAGTTGCGGGCCTGGGCGCGCGTACGGCCCGATAATTTCGCCAGGCTGTTTTCGCCCGGCCAGCGGTAATACTCCGGCCCGCTGTCGAGCTGCTGAAAACCCAGGATGCCAAACTCGTATCCTGGCTTCAACGAATCCAGCGCGCGCATTACGGTGGCGCGCACCAGCGCCTGGTGTTCCGCCAGGTAACCGTTCATATCCACCAGGAACAGAATCCGTTTACGGTCGGTTTTCAGGCCGAGAAAACGAAAACTCACCTGGGTGCTTTCCAGTTCCTCTTCGGTGGCATCGGGTTGCGGCGGCGGGGGTGGCGGCTGGTCATTGCGGGCCTGCTGCCGCGCTTTCAGTGTTTCCAGTTCACTCGACACCACGGTCTGCTCGCCCAGCAGTTCACGCTGCCGCGTCTGGGCCGCCTGCATGGCCTGCAACAGCTCCAGCTTGCCGCGCTCGGTTTCGTCCAGTTCGGCCAGGGTTTTGCCGGCCAGCGATTCCAGGAAGGCCAGGTCACCCTGCGCCCGCACCTCTTTCTGGTAGTCCGGCATCAGGATAATGGTGATGACGATGAAGGCGCCCATGGCGGAGGCGAACAGGTCGATGGCCGACAGCGAAAACACTTCGAAACTGCGGCGCGGCGACCTCATCGCGACACCCCCACGAAATCCCCCTTGTTCTGTTGTGCCAGGTTCTGCAGGAACATCACCAGCTCACGGTTGTGGGTGTAATCGCCGATCGCCACCGTGTGGATTTCGGTTTCGCTGAACCGGTTCTGCCGGGTGATGTCCTGCACGATGAAATTCGGGTTGTTGTCCGGCCGGCCGTCCGACATCAGGATAATGGCGTCGGCGCGGTACTGCATGGCCGCCACGATGGCCGCATGCGTGGGGGTGGAACCGGCAAAACGGCGGGTCAGCGAGCGGGTGAATTCACGCGCCTGGCGCAGGTTTTCCGGCGTGGCCGGCATCATCTCCTTGCGGTCGGGGAAATTCCACAGCACCGGTGACGGATCACCCTGGTAACCGACGATGGCCAGCTGGTGGCTGGCATCCAGCGGTTCGAGGATTTCCAGCACCGACGACAACATCAGGTTGGCATAGGCCATCATGCTGCCCGACATATCAATAACAATGACAAAGCTTTTGGCATTGGTGGCCAGACCGAGGATGGAGAACTCCACCCCGTCGGTGATGGCAACCGGTTCGGGCTCTTCGATGATTTCCTCAACCGGCTGCGGCTTTTCCACCGGCACTTCTGCCAACTGCGTCTTGATATCGGCTACCATCTTGCGCAGACGTGCGATGCGCTGTTCAATGCCCAGATTGGCCTCGTTAAGCTGTTCCAACTCGCTGCTGGAGCGCGTCTGGTCGGCCAGCAAAGCTTCCAGCTCGCCCGCTGCCAGGCGCCGTTGCTCCATCAGGTCATGGGTCTGCGACCAGGCATCATCGTCGCCGGCATTGCGGTAATAGGGAAACAACAGCATGACCAACAGGATAAAAGCACCCAGCGCCGAGGCAAACAAATCCACGGCCGAGGTGGTAAAAACTGCATTATCGCGGTTAGGTCTGCGCATAAGGCACGGACGTTAGCAAATCCACATGGGGCGGGCAACGATCAATACACAAGCATGACAAAACTCCACATTAACTCCTTATTCAAGGCATTTTCGCCGCGTGGTGCTGCCTGCCAGGCGGCGGGCCATGGCCCTGATACCGCTACGCTGCAGCCGGCTCAGCTGCGGCTGCGTGCCGCCCGGCCTGGCTGGCTGGCAGCGGTTCTGGGTTTGCTGCTGGCGCCCGCCGGGCTGGTGGCGGCGGAACCCCCGCGGGTGCTGGCGCAGGTCAAGGAGTTTATCAACCAGCAATACGCCGGCACCGCCCTGCTGCTGCGGCTGGAAGCATTTGAGACCGAGTTCCAGTCACGTGTATACGACCCGGAAAACAGCCTGTTGCGTGCATCCGGTGTGGCCGGCATGCGGCTGGGCCCGGTGTTCCAGTTTATCGAGCCGGCCAGCAAAACGCGCCAGATTCGCATCGAAGTCACCTACGGCCGCCGCACCAGCCGTTCGAATGTTGATCTGCAGATGCAGAAATTTGAACCGGATGGCCCTGACAGCAGCCGCCTGACCCAGGCGTATCGCCTGTTGTCATTTGGCCAGGAACTGGCAGAACCGGGGCGGCGTGACGTGTGGACCATGAAAGTCAGCGCGCTGGTGCAGGCCGCGGAGATATTTTCCTACCTGGGGATGCAGGAATTGCAGCTGTGGTCGGCGTACTACGCCCATCATTTCATGCTCACCCAGCTTGCCGACCCGGTGACCGCGGCCGAGGGCGCACAGGAAATCCAGCTGATGGCCCGGCGCATCAAGCGCCAGACCATTGAACTGGCCGCGCTGCAACTGGAAGCCAGCGCGGTGGATGCCCAGGCGCGCAAAGCCCAGGGCAACCCACAACTGCGGCAACGTGCGCAAACGCTGTTCGAACAGGCCGCCGCCCTGGCCAATTCCATGGACCTGCAGTTCGAACGGGCCCGCGCCGTGTACCAAAGCGGGCTGGCCCACGAACAGGCCGGTGATATCGAGCAGGCGTTCAGCCGTTTTGACGAGGTGCTGCAGATTGCGGATGCCAGCGGTGATATTGAACTGGCCAACGAAGTCAGAAAGCACGCCGCGGAACTGCATGAGTCGCGCGGCAACAACGCCCGTGCGATTGAGCTGATGCGGCAAATCAGCTCGGCCGACAACCCCGCGGCGGCCGCTGCGCCGGAACCTGCGCCACTGGTCGAGGACCCACCCGCCGGGGATCAGCGCGCTGGCCGCGACATGGCCCGCTACCTGTTTGAACAGGGCCGCCTGCTGGAGAAGACCTACCGGCATGAGGCGGCCATTCCGCCCTTGCTGCAGGCCGTGCAACTGGATGCCGAGTTTCCCTCGCCCAGCCTGACTGGCCCGGCGGCGCTGTTGCTGGCGCAGGCCTATTTCGGCCAGGGCCAGTGGGATGAGGCCGGCCGGATATTGCCGGATGCCATCATTAAAACACCGGCGCGGGGCAACGAAACCACCCTGTTTGAAGCACATGAAATACTGGCGGTGCTGCTGCGCCAGCGCGCAGAATTCGATGCGCTGCGGGCCGCACGGGCGCGCCAGGCGATGTTCGCCACCACCCCCGGGCGACAGGCACGTCTGACCTATGAGCAGGCACTGGATGCCTTTGCACAAGATGGCAACGGTTCCGGCAACGGGCGTTCGCTGCTGCGCAAAAGCGAGCAACTGGCCAGCGAAGCGCAGGACGAAACCATTCAGGCCCTGGCCGCGCTGCAGCAGTGCGCCCTGCTTGAAGCCGCTGACTGCGCCGGGGGGCGTGGTCAGCAACTGGCCAGCCGGCTGGCGGCTACCGGCGTACCGGCCCGCTCACTGGAAGGTCAGCTGCTTTGGGCCAAAGTGCAGAGCCGGCTGGGTCTGCAGCGCGACGCGCTGGACACGCTGGACAGCCTGATCGACGAAATCCACTTCTACCAGACCGCGGTGCCCGGCGTGCTGGGGGCCTGGTACTGGCAAAACCGCGAGCGGGTGGCCACCTTGTATATGGATGCCCTGCTGGACCAGGGCGTGCAAACGAGTGGTGCCACGGCGGGCCCGGCGCAGGCCCTGCGCACGCTGGCCGCACTGGATGAGTTGCGCCGCGTGGCGCGGCAGTCTGCAACCAGCCAGCAAGATGACGCCAGCCAGACGGCCGCCAGTGATCGCTTCCGCTCCGCGCTGGCCAGCCGGGAAGAAGCCGGGTCAGAGCGGCAGCGGGCCGAATACAGCCAGCAACTGGATGCTGCCGTCAGCACACTGCGCAATCAGCGCCACAGCCGCGGCCAGGATCGCGACGCCAGCCCCTCACTGGAGCAGCTGCTGGGCCGTTTGTCCGCCAATGAAGCGGTGTTGACCTATTACTTCTCTGCGCGGCATGCGTGGGTCTGGGTGGCCGGCCGGCAGCGGCATGAACAGATCCGTCTGAAGCTGGACCAGGCAGCCAGAGATGCGCTGTCAGACGACCTGGAGCAATTGCGCATCCAGGCCGCTGCGGCGGGTTCATCGATTGAGCAGTTGAACGGGCTGCTGGAACGGCTTGGCCGGCAACTGATCGCGCCGGTGGCACCGCTGTTGCCCGAGCGCATTTACTTTGTGCCGGCCGGCCGCACCGAAGGCTTGCCGCTGGACGCGCTGCGCCACGGCGGCGATTATCTCGCCACCCGCCACGAAGTGATCAACCTGTTGTCGCTGGATGCGCTGGCACACAAGGACCGACGCATCGACCCGGGCCGGCTGGCTGCCATGTTCCTGGCCGGTAACCGGCAGCAGGACAGCGGCGATTTTTCCACCCTGACGCCACCGTCATCCGAAATCCGCCAGATCGCAGACGTGTTTATCGGCCCGCGGCTGCACATTATTCAGGGCGCCGCCTTGCAGCGCGATGAGTTCGAAGATGCGCGCCTGCGGCAGGCGGAGCTGATTCATTTGGCGATGCCGTGTACCGTTGACCTGCGTCTGCCCAAGCTGTCGCGACTGTCCCTGTCCGGCAGCGTGGAGGATATCGACCCGGTGTATCTGCTGCCCGAAGACCTGGCCGCCGCCAGCCTGCAGGCCCAGCTGGCGGTACTGAGTAACTGCCAGTACAGCGGCAGCAGCGCTTCGTCCTTTGACCTGCATTCGCCGTTTGTGCATGCCTTGCTGCACGCCGGTGCGGATCAGGTCATCAGCAGTTACTGGCCGGTGGGTGACCGCCGCGCCGGCGCATTGATGCACACTTTCTACCGGCAACTGAAAACCAGCCAGAATGTCAGTACCGCGCTGTGGAAACTGAAACAGGCGCAGCTGGCCAGGCGTCCTGATGACCGTTCACTGGACTGGGCCGCGTTCCAGCTGTTCATTCAATAAACCTGCCGTCGGCCGAGATCGGTCCAGGTGGCTGTTTCTCCGAACCCGAATTTTGGGTTTTTACACTGACCCAAGCAGTGCTGGCCGCAAATATTTTTACTCTGACTCCTGACATGTGAACCCAATCGTTTCAGGGAGGCTGGTAACCAGGTTTTTACTCCGACCCCAAACAGTGGACCCCGGACAGTGCAAACCAGAGTTTTTACTCTGACCCCAAACTATCGCCAAACTTTCGGCGGCAGGCTTTTTCTCGGCCTCCGACAATGCCGCCGCAGATTGCCATCGAAGTTTTTACTCTGACCCCAAATATCGGCCGCCGGGCCAATCGCGGCCACTGGCGGCGTTGATTTTAGGTAAGATAGGCCTGTTCTGGCGACTGGCTCAGCGGATTTCACGCTGCCGCAGAACGGTGATGCCGCTTATTTGAGCAGGCTCAATGCGGTGAAGTCGGCTGCTGTAACTGCAGATGGATCTGTCATTAATGCGGGGCAGGGGGTGGGAAATTGTCGCTATTTGAGGAACTCAAGCGCCGTAATGTTTTCAGGGTGGGTATTGCCTATACGGTGACCGCCTGGCTGATTTTGCAGGTGGCCGATATTGTGCTCGACAATACCCCGGCGCCGGAATGGGTGATGCACGTCATCATGCTGCTGCTGGCAATTGGCTTGCCGGTTGCAGTGATTTTTGCCTGGGCGTTTGAGATGACGCCGGAAGGGCTGAAGAAGGAAAAAGACGTCGACCGTTCGCAATCCATCGTCAATTCAACTGGCCGCAAGCTGGACTTCGTTATTATTGCCGTGCTGGTGGTCGCGCTGGGCTATTTTGCCTGGGACAAGTTCCTGCAGCCGGAGACCGCTCCCACCGAAAAAGCCGGCTCGCAGGCTGCGGCAGCAGGCCAGTCCACTGCTGACGGTACTCCCGCGGATGGACAGCAAGCAAGTGACAGCCAGGCCGCGCCGGAAAAATCCATCGCGGTATTGCCCTTCGTCAATCTCAGTTCCGACCCGGAACAGGAATACTTTTCCGACGGCATCTCCGAGGAATTGCTGAACGTGCTGGCACAGTATCCCGGCGTGCGCGTGGCCGCGCGTACCTCATCATTCCAGTTCAAAGGTCAGAACCAGGACATTAGCGAAATCGCCCGCCTGCTCAAGGTCAAACACGTGCTGGAAGGCTCGGTGCGCAAATCCGGCAACCGGCTCAGAATCACCGCGCAGCTGATTCAGGCCGATACCGGTTACCACCTGTGGTCAGAAACCTACGACCGCGAACTGGACGATGTCTTTGCCATCCAGGACGAAATCTCGGCCGCCATTGGCGAGGCCATGCGGGTAGAACTGGCACTGGACAGTGGCAGCACCATGGAAGCCCCACGGGTGGCGGAATCCAGCAATACGGCAGCCTATGAGGCCTATCTGCGCGGCCGCTACCTGGTCAACCAGCGTGGCCGCAGCAATATCGTGGCCGCGGTTGAGGAGCTCAAACGCGCGGTGCGGCTGGACCCCGATTTTGCGCCGGGCCA
>JBFIHZ010000083.1:0-12780 GCA_041601535.1 Lysobacterales bacterium
CACCCGGCACGGCATCCACCGCCAGGTTGAGTGAGTCGCGCAACAGGCCCCAGGTGGACAACAGGATGACCGCGGCGATCACCAGACTGATGGCCGGATCAACCCAGGCATAGCCGTACAGCCAGATCATCACACCGGAGATCACCACCCCCAACGACACCGCCGCGTCGGCCGCCATATGCAGGAAAGCGCCGCGGATGTTCAGGTCATGGTCCTTGCCGGAATGGAAAAACAGCGCGGTCACGGTATTGATTACCACCCCGACCGCAGCCACCACGATCATGGTTTTGCCTTCCGGCACCACCGGGTTCATCAGCCGGTTGACCGCTTCCCAGCCAATTGCGCCCACCGCGCCCATCAATAGCAGCCCGCTGAACAGGGAGGCCAGGATGGTGGCGCGGGAATAGCCATAGGTACGGCGCGCCGACGGCCGTCGTTTGGCCAGTACCGCGGCGCCCCAGGCCAGTAACAGACCCAGCACATCACTGAGATTGTGGCCCGCGTCGGTCAGCAGGGCCAGCGAGCCCGAGAGCACGCCGAATATGGCCTCAATGGCAACAAAAACGACATTCAGCGTCACGCCAACCGCGAACGCACGATTGTAATCCGGCATCGAATGGTGATGGTGATGCGTGGTGCTTCGGTTCATTCAAAAAACCCGTTCAGCTATCGCAGCCGGCGCCTCAAGCCGAATGCAGCCCATGGTACAGCGTCCACGCGCCAATCAACATGAAGCCGGCACCCGCCACCACCGACATGGCTTTCACGCTGATAACCTGCGACAGCAGGCTGCCGGCGATAACGCCAATGGCGCTGGCCAGCACCAGCGCTGAGGCTGAGCCCAGGAATACCACCCATTTGCTGACGGCTTTGTCGGCTGCGAACAGCAACGTGACCAGTTGGGTTTTATCCGCCAGCTCGGCGATAAAAATGCTGACGAACACGGTGGCAAATACTTTCCATTCCATTGTGACGATTCCTGCAAGAAATTTGTTGTTTATTGTACCTTTTTCGAACGGCAATACGGTGGCCCTGTGGGAGGTAAAACCATTACAATAGCGCATGGGCCGTTGCAGCCCGCTGTGCGGGCTGCGCCACGGTCGATAATGACCCTGACCAACTGACATTCCGGTGGAATCCCTGATGAGTGAAACGAACAAGATCTGGTTCAATGGCGGGCTGCGCGATGAAGTCGACTGCACGGTCAATGTGCTGAGCCACGCGCTGCATTATGGCAGTTCCGTATTCGAGGGCATTCGTGCCTACGAAACGCCCGATGGCACGGCGGTGTTCCGGCTGCAGGACCATATCAAGCGTCTGCGTTATTCCGCCGATGTTTACCGCATTCCACTGCGCTATTCCAACGAGGAACTCAGCGCCGCCTGCTGTGAAACCATCACCGCCAACGGGCTGAAAAGTGCCTACCTGCGCCCGCTGGTGATGCGCGGCAACTGTGGTCTCGGCGTGTTACCGAAGAACCTGGATATAGTTGATGTCATCATCATCGCCAGCAAATGGGGCGCCTACCTCGGCGAAGAGGGCTTGCGCAACGGCATTCGCGCCTGCGTCACCTCCTGGCAACGGCTGGCACCCAATACCATTCCGCCTGGCGTCAAGGCCGGCGGCAACTATCTTTCCAGCCAGCTGATCGGTCTGGAAGCCCGTGACCGTGGCTTTGAAGAAGGCATTGCGCTGGGCAATGACGGACTGCTGAGTGAGGGTGCCGGTGAAAACCTGTTCCTGGTGCAGCAGGGCCGAATCCTGACACCACCCGCATCGGCCTCCATTCTCAGTGGCATTACCCGCCAGACGGTGATGACACTGGCCGCCGATATGGGCATTAGCGTGCTCGAACAGCCCATTGCCCGCGAACAGATGTATGGCGCCGATGAGCTGTTTATGACCGGCACCGCGGCGGAGGTCACGCCGGTTCGCCAGGTCGACCACATGACCATCGGCAATGGCGGTTGCGGGCCGATCACACGGCAAATCCAGGATGCTTTTTTTGGTCTGTTCAACGGCAAGACCGAAGACAAATGGGGCTGGCTGGAACACGTCTGATCGTCATTACAGGTCACCCGCCCCCGCCGGCGGGTGACAATTATTGTCAGGGTGTTGACGCTTAACGGCAAATGAACCGCCGTTCACCCACCAGATCACCTCATACAATCTCCATAACTCACTGATAATCTGATTTCTTTTCCCCTGGGCTCAAATCGGCCCGATTCTTGCATATAAGTAAGCAACTAACTGTCTGGTAGCAGTTAGCGGGAGTAGCCGGAGCCCCGCCCCTCTTTGCCCAATCGGGGTGACGGCTACTCCCAACTGAATAACCACAGGGAATGCAGTACGTATTTGAAGTCATGGATGACACGACGAACTTATTTTCAGGTCGTGACAGACATCCAAATGCTGGACAGAACATCGCCACCTGCAAACTGACCCAAGATCAGTTTTACTGCCTCCGGTTGAGATGGGGGACAGTAGAAGGAAATTAGCTTGTTACCGAATGCTTGGGGGACAGGCGAGAAAAGGGGCCGGAGCTTAGGGGGAACGTTAGCCCGGTTCGAAAAATGATGGCCACTGTGCCTTTCACAGAAAACAGGACATCACTTGATTGACTTAACCCGGCGCAAGCCGGGTTTTTTATGCCCGGTACCGTATCGCGGCAAGCCTGTTGCGGGTTGTCAGCTCCGCTGGATGATGCCGCCCGAACGAGATCCATGGCCACAAGCAGCCCTGCCAGCCAGACTCACAATCTGGCGGGTAAGCCGTCAATGCGACTTCATCCGGAACCCCGGCCGGCATCGGGTGAAACGAGTAACTGTCAGCAGCGCTTAACGTTTCCAGCCAATCAGCCCGGGCCGGTGATGGTGTTAACCTAAAGCGGCGTAACGTTTTCTGCCTGGGGACCTTTCTGACCTTCACCAATGGTGAATTGAACCTGCTGACCTTCCGTCAGGGTCTTGCGGCCTTCCATGTTAATGGCGCGAAAATGCACAAAAACATCACTCTGCCCTTCACGCGCAATAAAACCATAGCCTTTCTCGTCGTTGAACCATTTGACGGTTCCAACCACTGATTCTGACATAAGCTTAACTCACTTTATCTGACTTGAATTTACGCCCCGGGTGAAACCCGGAAACGCGACTTGCTGGTAACACGGGAACGGTTGCTGACAGCAGGGGGATCTACCAAAAGATGCAGCCCCGGCTGCTGTGCTACTGTCTGGTCCGTTTCTGGACTCTTTTATCGCTGGCATCATGCCGCAGCAGGATGACGATTCCGGGAAACCATCAATAAACGCATCAAACCCGGAACTGAAAATCATTTTGCAGCACATGCCAACAGCTGTGCCCACTACAAACCGGAAGTTGGTTTTTACACGTATCACGTCTTGCAGCACGCGAATAATACACTCGTTCTTTTTGCTTATTCAAGTAAATCAGTGAGTTGAATAGGAAAACTTGTGCGGGCCTGACACCCGGCAGACCGTCGGTCAGTTCACGCCAGTGATGATATAACCGCCGGACTTCTGGTCATGATCCATTTCCAGCAGGCCACGCGATTTCATTTCTTCCAGCAGCTTTCCAAACGAACGGAAGCCGTGATAGCTCTCGCTGAAGCCGGGTTTGCGCCGTTTCAGCGCCTGCTTGATCATCGAACCCCACAGCTTGTCTTCATCGCCTCGTTCGCTGTACAGGTCATCAATGGTTTCCAGCACCAACTCGAAAGCCTTTTCGGTGCGGGCTTCCTGCCGGCCGCTGGCACTTTTGTCGTCAGTATCTTTGTGTGCAGCTTTTTTCTTGCCCGGCTTGCGGCTTTGCGACACGCGGATCAGGTCATCGTAATAGATGAATTCGTCGCAGTTGGCGATCAGCAGGTCTGAAGTGGAGTTTTTCACCCCGATGCCGATCACTTCTTTGTTGTTTTCCCGCAGCTTGGAGACCAGCGGAGAAAAATCCGAATCACCGGAAATAATCACGAAAGTATCCACATGCGCCTTGGTGTAGCACAGGTCAAGTGCATCGACCACCATGCGGATGTCTGCGGAATTCTTGCCCGATTGCCGGACGTGCGGAATCTCTATCAGCTCGAAAGAGGACTCGTGCATGTCACGTTTGAAATCCTTGTAGCGTTCCCAGTCGCAATAGGCCTTTTTTACCACGATATTGCCTTTGACCAGCAGGCGCTCCAGCACCTCTTCTATTTCAAAGCGTGCGAAGTTGGCGTCGCGGACGCCGAGGGCGATGTTTTCAAAATCACAAAACAAAGCAAGATTTTTGGTGCCATTGGCCATAGAGTTTTGACTGCCTTTAGATCGTTAGTCAGCCCGGGTGGTGATGCTGACTGAAGTGAGTTGTCATGTAGCGTAAAGCTGTTGCGCCCATTCTACTGGATTGCAGATCACCTCGCTTGCCTGTTCCGCGCCAGCACGGCCCGAACGGGCATACTCCTGACGGGACAAAACGTTATGATGCACGCATGAATCCATCGTCTGTAACTTCCCCACCCACACCGGAAACGGATCTCACGCCGTATTACCGCCTGGATCCGGACACCGTGCTGAATGCCATTGACTCGGTTGGCCTGATCACCGACGGCCGCCTGCTGGCGCTCAACAGCTACGAAAACCGTGTTTACCAGGTGGGCATCGAAGACAGCCAGCCGCTGGTGGCCAAGTTTTACCGGCCCGGACGCTGGAGCGATGAACAGATACTGGAGGAACATGAGTTTGCATTGCAGCTGCAGGAAGCCGAAATTCCGCTGATCGCACCGCAAATCATCAACGGCCGCAGCCTGCACCATCACGATGGTTTCCGGTTTGCGCTGTTCCGCCGCCAAGGGGGCCATGCGCCGGAACTGGAAAACGAAGAGACCCGGCTGTGGCTGGGGCGTTTTATCGGCCGCATCCACGCCGTGGGCGCCAGCCAGCCGTTTCGCCACCGCCCGGCGCTGTCACCCGCGCGGTTCGGGCATGAGCCGATAGCCTTCATCCTGGAGGGCCAGTGGTTGCCACCGCACATGGAGACCGCTTTCGAAACGCTGACAGGGGACTTGATGCAGTCAATCGAAGCCATTTGGGAGCGTGCCGGCACGCTGCACCCCTTGCGGCTGCATGGCGATTGTCACCCGGGCAACCTGATGTGGCGTGACGGCCCGTTTTTTGTTGACCTGGATGACTGCCAGACCGGTCCGGCAATCCAGGACCTGTGGATGCTGCTGTCGGGCGATAGCGCCGAAATGCAGCAGCAAATGGCCGGCCTGGTGGAGGGGTACCGCCAGTTTCACAGCTTTGACCCGCGTGAACTGCAACTGATCGAGGCCCTGCGTACCCTGCGCATGCTGCACCACGCTGGCTGGCTGGCCAGGCGCTGGGAAGATCCGGCGTTTCCGGCCGCGTTTCCCTGGTTTGATGAACCACGATACTGGGAGAACCTGGTGCTGTCCTTGCGCGAGCAAATGGCCGCCATGCAGGAGCCGCCGCTGCAACTGCCCTACTGAGACAGTCTGCGCGGCCGCACAAGCGCGGGCCTGTGCCGCTCAGTAATGCGGCGGTGGCTCGTGCCCGGGGTCGGATTCAGGAGCCGCATCGTTCAGCTCTTTAAGCCGCCCGGAAAGCTCCCGCAACTCCAGTTTGAGGCTGCGCAACTCGGCGTCCTGGCGCGCCACCACCTGGTTCAGGCTTTCGATGGTGTCATCCTGGAAGGCCAGGCGGCTTTCCAGCTCGTCGATACGGGCCCCCAGCGTGGACAGGGAACTCACGCCGGCGGCGCCCCATCCGCTGACTGCCCCTCTGACTGCTCTGGCGGCTGCCACAACTCAACGCGGTTGCCGTCGGGGTCAACAAACCAGCCGAACTGGCCAAAATCCTGGTCTTCCCGTTGCGGCAGCACCTGGCCGCCGCCGGCAGACACCCGGGCCAGCGCGGCCTCCAGGTCATCCACCACCAGGTTGATCATGAAACCCTGGCCGGATTCGCCAAAATACTCGGTATTGGCTGCAAAAGCGCTCCACACGGTAAAGCTGTTTTCCGGCATGTCGCCGGGTGTGAAACTGGTGCCATGGGTTCCGCCCCAGGATTCGACGTTCAGCCCCAGGTGTTCGGCATACCATTGGCCCAGTTTTTTGGGATTGCGTGAGCGAAAGAAAACCCCGCCCACGCCCAGCACCCGGCCCGCAGTTTGTTCACTCATGTGCGCACTCTCCGTTTATTCGCCAAACGCCGAGTTCAGCAGCAGCTGCATGTGGTCCCAGGAAGAGCGGTCAGCCAGCGCGTTGTAGCGCAGGGGCATATCAAAAGCCTGACCCCGGGCGGTGGCCTGCGGGTTACTGAATCCGTGCACCGTACCGGGGTAGTTGATCAGCTGGTAGTCGGCACCGGCTTGCTCCATTTCCTGCCGAAACGCCGCCACGGCACTGGCATCCACAAACGGGTCGTCCTCGCCGTTGTAGGCCACCACCCGGGCGGTCACATCAATGCCTGCCGCAGCGGCATCCACGGCCAGCGGCAGACTGCCATGAAACGACGCCACGGCCTTCAGGTCGGCGCCAAAACGCGCCATGTGCAGGACCACGCCGCCACCGAAGCAGTAACCCACCGCCGCAATACGGCTCGCATCCACTTGCGGCTGGTTTTCCAGCGCGTCCCGGGCGGCATTGAACCGCTCACGCGCGGCTGGCATGTTGGCGATGACCGCATTCATCAGATCACTGGCTTCGGCCGGCGTTTCCACCTGCTTGCCGTCGCCGTACATGTCTACTGCCAGGGCAACATAACCCAGCCCGGCCAGCATGTCTGCGCGTTTGCGGGAATAGTCGTTATTGCCCCAGAATTCATGCACCACCAGCACACCGGGGCGCGGGCCGGACTGGCTGCTATCCCAGGCCAGGTATCCCTGCATGGTGACGCCATCCGCCTGGTATGACAGGTGTTTCGATTGAATTTCGCTCATTACATCCTTCCTTCCCAAATTCACTGGGTTAACATCATGGCTTAAAGAATATCAGCGACGGCAGCATATTGCCTGTCCGGCGGCCACATCCCGAACGTGACTTGCTAAAAGCAGTCAGTGTCCCCAGATATGGGCACAAACCAGAAGGAATCCATGATGAGTGAGCAAGAAAACGAAATCCGCATGAACGCCAATGACATGTACCGCGAAGAGACCTTTACCGATAATGCGGTGGGCACTTTGCGGCGGCTGACGCCGGTAGATGCCAACGGCAATGCCGATGGCAGCCGCAGTGAGCAGTTCATGGGCTCTACCCAGGTGATGACCCAGGCCGGTCCGTTGCCGCTGTCGTTCGAGATCGAGGCCACCACGCTGGCTCAGGCCATCGAAGGATTCGGCCCGGCGGCACGTGAGGCATTTGAAAAAACCATGGCCGAGCTGCAGGAACTGCAACGCCAGCAGGCTTCATCCATCGTGGTGCCACGCGGCGGCTCGAACACCGGTGGTATGGGCGGGCCTGGCGGCGGCATCCAGATACCCTGACATCGCGCCATGACGCCGGCCAACCGTATCACCGCATGGGTTTTGCTGTTGCTGCTGGCTCATGCTGGCACGGCAATCGCGGCCGACGACATGATCTGGCGCGAACTGGACCCGGACAACACCGTGTTCATGGAATTGCAGGAAGGCCGCGTGGTGATCGAACTGAACCCGCGGTTTGCACCGAAAACGGTGGCGCAGTTCAAACGCCTGGTACAAAGCCGCTTCTATGATGGCCTGAGCTTCTACCGCGTGATCGATGGCTTCGTCGCCCAGGGCGGTGACGGCAGCGATCTGGGCGAACTCAGCGATGTGCCCCTGCTGGATGCCGAGTTTGAACGTGAATTCGATGAAGAACTGCCCTGGACCCCGGTGCAGACACCTGATCTGTTCGCCCCTGAAACCGGCTTTATCGATGGCTTCGCCGCCGGAAGGGACCCCGCCAGTGGTAAAGTCTGGTTAACCCATTGCCCCGGCGTGGTGGCCATGGCGCGTAATGATGACCCCGATTCCAGCCGCACCGATTTCTACATCGTGATTGGCCAGGCACCGCGTTACCTGGACCGCAACCTGACCATTTTCGGGCGGGTGATTGATGGCATGGAGTGGGTGCAGCGGATTAACCGGGGCCCGGCCAGCAACAGCGGCGTGTTCAGCGACGAGACCGCCAGCACCCGCATCCGCAGCATGAAACTGCTCAGTGAATTCCCACAGGAAGACCGCCTGCACGCCTATGTCATGGATACCGGCAGCAAGGGTTTTGACGCGTTGCTGGATGACCGCCGCAGCCGCAAGCAACGCTTTTTCCATCACCGGCCGCCGGCCGTACTGGATGTGTGCCAGGTTCCGGTGGGCGGCCGCCTGACCAAGTAAACCCATTCCCCCACAATCCCGCCGGTATGCCTGCAGCCGCGTAACAGCCAGCCAGCTTCCCGTCGGGCGCACTCAGCTGGAAGATTCGAAATAGCGCACCATTTCCCTGCGCATGGCTTCATCCGGCAACGGCGTCGTCAATACCGCCATGTTTTCCTTAACGTGATCTTCCCGTGTGGTGGCCGGAATGGCGCAGGTAACTGCCGGATGGGAGATGATGAACTTCAGGAAGTACTGCGCCCAACTGCTGCAGCCCATATCGGCAGCCCAGTCAGGCAGGGCGCGGCCGCGCACCCGGCGGAACAGGCCACCGCCGGCAAACGGGCGGTTGATGACCACCGCCTTGCCATGCTGCAGTGCCAGCGGCAACAGTTGCCGCTCCGCCTCGCGGTCTTCGATATTGTAGGTAATTTGCACAACATCAAAGGGTTGGGTACGGATCACCGTGGCCATATCGGCGTGGCGCCGGCCATGCGATGTGCTGATTCCCACGTGGGGCAGCTGACCCTGCTCACGCCAGCGCAGCAGCCAGGGTAAATGTGCCTGCCAGTCCAGCATGTTGTGCACCTGCACCAGGTCAAACCGCGGCACGCCCCAGAGGCTTCGGGCCAGTTCGATCTGGCGCTCACCGGTGGCCGCGCCCGGAATCCAGACCTTGGTGGTCGCGAACAGCTGTGGCGGATGACCCAGGTACTTCAGTCCGGCGCCGATGACATCCTGTGAATAGCCATACATGGGGGATGAGTCGATCATGGTCCCGCCGGCGGCAAAGAAGGCGCGCATCACCGCAAAACACTGCTGACGCCGCTGCGTGTCTGCCGGTGACACATCAAAAGTCAGCCAGCTGCCCAGCCCGACACGGGGCAATAAAACCCCGGTGGACGGCACCGGCTGCCGGTGCAATCCGTCCGCAGCACCCGGCCGGACCGCCGTCAGACCGGCTGCAGCCGCCATGCCAGCCAGCCAATCCCTGCGTCGAATACCCATGGGTGCATTGTCCCTCCTCCCGCTCCTGCGGCTAAACCAGCGGGCGACAACCGGAAGCACAACCACGACAGAGCGAACCGGCCGCAGGCGGGCCATACCGGTTTGCCGCCTGGCCCCTGACTTTCAAATGGGGCGGGCACCCAACCATTGCCACATTGCAGCAGCGCGCAAAGCAGGGATAATGGCCGGCAATCTGACCCAACCCGTCCACGGGGGAGCCGAAATGCCCAAATCCCTGATCGCCCTTATTTTCGCCGCACTGGCCATGGCCGGTGGAGTGCTGTTGCTTAACGACCGCCCCGACCCGCCTGCCGGCGAGGCCGCACAACCCTCCACCAGTGACCCGGCAAGTTCATCCACTGAGCCACCGGGGGGATCACCGGCAGAAGCACTGGTTTCCGGCGTGCACCTGGACGCACTGGACCGCAGCACCCGTCCGCAGGACGATTTTTACCAGTTTGCCAACGGCGGCTGGCTGGACAGCACGGAAATCCCACCAATCTACTCCGGCTACACCGTCTACCACACCGTGTACGAAGAAGCCGAAGCCGCATTGAAAACCATTATTGAAGCGGCCGCCGCCAGCGATGCGGAAGCTGGCAGCGAAGCGCGCAAAGTGGGCGACCTTTACAACAGCTGGATGAATGAAGAAGCCATCAATGCCGCCGGGGTGGAAGCGGTGCGCGAAGAACTGGACCTGGCGGCCTCCATCACCGACAGCGCCTCACTGGCGCGGACCATCGCGCAACTCAACCGCGCCGGCATCCAGACACCCTATGACTTTGCCATTTTTCCGGACCTGAAGGACTCCTCCCGCTACACGGTGTACTTCGCCCAGGCCGGGCTGACCATGCCGGACCGGGATTACTACCTTGAAACCGGCAACGAAAATTTCACCGCCGCGCGGGAAGCTCTGCCCGGTTATATCCAGGCCATGCTGCAGCGCACCGGCATGGATGAAGCAGCCGCGGCTGATGCCGCCACCCGTATAGTGCAACTGGAAACCGCTATTGCCGAAGCGCACTGGGACAACGTGGAAAACCGCGACCCGGAGAAAATCTACAACCCCTACCCGGTTGACCAGCTGGACAGCCTGGGCCAGACCCAGGACTGGAACACCACCCGGCAGGTATTGGGGCTGGAGGCCGCGGATATGCTGGTAATCCAGCAGCCCAGCTATTTTTCGGCGCTGGATGGCATGCTGACGTCCGTGCCGCTGGAAGACTGGAAGGCCTATCTGGCGTTCCGTGTGATGGATACGCGCGGCATGCACATGGATGCGACCACGGCCGCCATCCGCTTTGATTACCAGAATCGCGTTCTGAATGGGCAGCAGGAAGAACGGCCGCGCTGGAAACTCGGCATCAGCAACGTCAACGCGATGGTAGGCGAGATGGTGGGCAAACTGTACGTGGCCGAGCATTTCCCACCGGAAGCCAAGGCCAGGATGGAAGAACTGGTGGCCAATGTCATCGCCACGCTGGATGACAGCCTGAATGAACTGGAGTGGATGAGTCCACAAACACGCCAGCGCGCCAAGGAAAAGCTGGCCAAATTCTCCCCCAAAATCGGTTACCCAGACGAGTGGAAAGACTATTCCGCGCTGACCATAGTGGCCGGTGACCACATGGGCAACCTGCGGCGCACCCAGGAATGGTACCACCAGCAGGAAACCGCCAAGCTGCAACGGCCGGTGGACCGCACGGAATGGTTTATGACCCCGCAAACCGTTAACGCCTATTACGACCCGACCAAAAACGAAATCGTCTTCCCGGCCGCGCGCCTGCAGCCGCCCTTCTTCCAGCTGAACGCCGATGACGCGATCAATTACGGCGCGGTAGGCGGCGTGATCGGTCATGAAATCAGCCACGGATTTGACGACTCCGGCAGCAAATTCGATGGCGATGGCAACCTCAACAACTGGTGGACCGATGAAGACCGCGCCGCCTTCGAACAACGCACCCGCGTGCTGGTTGAACAATACAATGCCTATTCGCCGGTCGCGGGCATGTTTGTTGACGGGGAACTGACCCTGGGAGAAAACATTGGTGATGTATCCGGCGTGGCAATGGCCTATCGCGCCTATATCCGCAGCCTGGACGGACAGGAACCACCGGTGATCGACGGCTTTACCGGCCCGCAGCGTTTCTTTATCGGCTACGCCATGTCACGCAAGGGCAAGTACAAAGACGAGGCGCTGATAAACCGCATCGCGTCCGATCCGCACTCGCCGCTGGAATTTCGCGTCAATGGCGTATACCGCAACCTTGATGCGTTCCACGAGGCATTTGCCACCAGCGAAGACGATGGCATGTGGCTGGCGCCGGAAGATCGGGTGCGCATCTGGTAAACCGTGGCGGCGGCGCAACCCGCGGCCCCGGACCATGACCCCGCCCGGTCAGCGACCCCGGGCAGCGACCCCGGGAGCGATTCCGAGCGCCGGCTTCAGGGATTGGTTTCGGCGGCCAGTTCCCGCCGCAACAGTGCCAGCAGATAAGCTACCCGGTCCTGTGCATCAGCCACTGGCCAGAGCTCAGGAAACAATTGCTGCAGGTCCGCCAGGCGAAGGTAATCGGGGTGATGAATCTCGGCAATGGTGGCATAACGGTAGCGTTCACCGGGCCGGTCCACCCACAGCTCGTATAAATGAATGGCCAGCGGCCCCGGCGCGATATCATCCATCAGCGCATAGACCGGGGCCAGGTTATCAGACGGCTCAAGCTCACCGAGGTACACATTGCGTTTGCTGACATGCCAGCCAGCGGTTTTGAATGTCTCGCCGATGGAACCACCGGCCTGAACTTGTTGATGCTGATGACGCAGCGGTTCGGGCACCACCTCAGCGTAACTGACCACCGCCATGGTGCGCGTGATCCGCGCGCCGCGCGAAAGGCTGTACAGGTCGGAAACCCGCAAGCGCCCGTCATCATGCAGCACTTCAATGCCATAGCTGCCATAGCGCATGCGGATGCGCTCACTGTTGAGCAGCGGGCCAGGCAAGCTGTCTGCCGCCTCGTCCCGCATGCCGCCTGATGGTTCCGTCAGCACACCGGCTTCGGGCGGGGTGGCTGCCGGGATAGCGTCCTGGTCCGCCGGTGACGTCAACTCACCAGCCTGGGCCAGGGCACCGGCCATGGTCAGCATGATCAATAATTTGAGCTTCATTTGCGTTGCCGCCCCTTCCACAGATTCAGCGCAAAGCGGTGCCGGATGCGCTTCCGCAACCAGCCCTTCGCTCAATTGGGGTTCTCCGGCGGTAATAACAAGCCCGGTCCGGTCCATAGGCGATGACCCGCCATCCAGAGGCATGCGGCACATTTTTCGCGGAGCTGCCATCAGTCAATTCACCTTCGCTCTGTCAGGCCGTTTGGCCGGGAAAAGCCGGCTTCGATCCGGCCAGGTCAACAGCCACCGCGCCGATGCG
>JBFIHZ010000084.1:0-12779 GCA_041601535.1 Lysobacterales bacterium
ATGTTTTTTAAGATTTTTCGGATAGCTGCGATTGCCTTTGTCGCTGGGTTGCTGTTGGTCGTCGCTTTGCTGGCGTGGCCGCTGCCGGAAGCGCCGCAGGACGGCATATCAGGTTCGTTCTTGATCCGGGATGTTTCGATTGTGGATGTTGAATCGGGGCTCGTAAACCCGCTGCAGAGCGCCTTGGTTATTGATGGGAAGATTGCCTCGATCGGCGCGTCTGGCGCCATCGATTTGGACGGTGCCACGCGTGTCGTGGATGGGACTGGAAAGTTCTTGATTCCCAGTCTCTGGGATATGCATACACATTCCACAAAACTCGCTCCGGTGCATCAACATCCGCTGATGATCGCCAATGGAGTCACTGGCGTTCGCGACCTGTGGGGATGCATGAACGAGCCGGACCCTTTTTTCGCATGCATTGAAGATCGCCAAGCCTGGACTAAGGCCATTGCCAGCAATACCGGATTGTTACCGCGTTACGTCGGACAGAGCAGCTTCCAAATCAATGGTGGCAGTGAGGTGCCTGACGGGTTCCCGGATTTTTTCAGGGCACGCAACCCGTTGGAGGCTAGGCAACTGGTTGCGTTTTTTGCCGACGCAGGCGCTGACATACTCAAGGTCTACACGGAAATCTCCCCCGCAGCCTACTTCGCGCTGGCGGAAGAAGCGCGGGCCAGAGGTCTGTCGCTCGATGGTCATCGCCCGATCAAGGTCTCGCTGGCCGACGTGCTGGCAGCCGGCCAGCGCAGCATTGAACACGCGCGCCTTTTTCTTTTCGAATGCCATCGAGGCGCCGATGAGTTCAGGGCGCTCGATGACCCATTGGCCGCGTACACACCCGTGCTACGCGCGCGCTTGGTTGACGAACACGACGCCGAGCGTTGCCGGCTATTGATGCAACAGTTTGCCGAGTCGAATACCTGGTGGACACCAACACTACTGACCCTGCGGATGGGCGCACTGGCGGGTGACTCCAGTTTTCGCACGGACCCGCGATTGAAGTACATTCCCGACCTGTTCTTGAAGCTCATGTGGAAGCCCGACGCAGATCGGGCGCGGGATAGTGGCACCGATGCCTCTGGTCGCAATGTAAATGCAGAGATGTATCACCTTGCCTTACAGCATGTTGGGCAGGCACACGCGGCGGGAGCCAAGCTACTGTCCGGAACCGATGTGTTCGATACCTACATATTTCCGGGATTCAGCGTGCATGACGAGCTGGTGGAACTGGTCGCTGCTGGCCTGTCCCCGGCAGATGCGCTGCAAACGGCAACCATCAACGCAGCGGCCTTCAGCGGCGTCGAAGATCATTTCGGATCAATCACAGAGGGAAAGGCTGCCGACATGCTTCTTCTTCAGGCAGACCCAACGCGTGACATTCGCAACACGCAGAAAATCGCTGGCTTGTTTTTCAATGGGCAGTACTATGATCGCTCGGCCCTGGATCACCTTCTTGAGTATGCAGAGCAACAGGCGGGGAGTTGGCGCACCAATTTGCACATACTCTGGGCTGCCGTACGGAGTCCCCTGCTACGTGTTCAGTTCGCAGATTAGACATTGACGTGTTGTTGCCGCTGAACTCAGGCGTTATACAGCAGAAAGGGGGTTTTAAGTGCACATTGCAGTATCACACGAAGAAAATTCAGAGGTATTTGAAACCCTGGTTTCTGAGGTGCGTAAATTCAACATGTCTCACACGGGCAATGAAAAACCAAAGCCCTTATCTGTTATCGCCAGCGACGACAGTGGAAACTTGATTGGCGGTGTTTCTGGCCGCACAATTTACAATCAACTCTTAATTGAAGTTTTATGGGTTAGTGAAAGCGCCAGAGGTAATGGTTTAGGTCGCAGCTTAATGCTTCGGGCGGAGAGTGAAGCCAAGGCAAGAGGTTGTATTGCTGCGCAGGTAGACACGCTGTCTTTCCAAGCCCCAGACTTTTATCAAAAACTCGGATTTGAGATCGTTGGTAAAGTTGCAGGAATACCCAATAGCCCTGAACGCTTTTTTCTAGTAAAAAGGTACAGTTAGCAACTGGTGTGTAACAAACGCATCAAGTCGTTCGCAGGCTCGCCGGGACACCAAAACTACGCGGCCATCAGTTTTGGTGCTACGCCCAGGTTTAAACCAATCGCCGCTACGTTTTGCTGCCCCTTATGCGGGCGTTATGCATCAATTTCGAACCCAATATGAATAAAGTATTAGTAGTAGGCGCAAGTGGCGCCACAGGCAAACTGGTTGTGTCGGAGCTGCTTGAGCGAAATATTATGGTTGTATCTGTCGTAAGAGCAGCCAGCTCCTTGAAAGACACCATTGGTAATCATCCGAATTACCAGGAGGTTCTGGCTAATGTTTCCGAAATGTCAGATCAAGAAATATCAACGCATCTCAAAGGCTGCGGTGCTGTTGTTTCCTGCCTGGGACATAATTTGACTTTAAAGGGAATGTTTGGAAAACCCCGGCGTTTGGTCACCGATACAATAAGGAAAATTACAACCGCTATCCTGCACCTGGAGCCTGACAAAAAAATAAAAATCATTTTAATGAACACCACAGGAAACAGTAATCGCGACATTCCAGAGAAGCCTCCGCTATCGCAGAGATTTGTGATATCAATAGTGCGCTTTTTGCTTCCACCACACGTGGACAACGAACAAGCGGCTGACTATCTCCGGACTCGTGTTGGCCAGGATCATCCATATATGGAATGGGTAGCAGTGAGGCCCGATAGCCTTACCAACGAATCGCAAGTTACAAAATACATAGCCGTTCCCTCTCCAACCAGAAACGCAATTTTTGATTCCGCCCCTACCAGCCGGGAAAACGTCGCGAATTTTATGGCAAATTTAGCCACTGACTCAGATCTGTGGTCATTGTGGAGAGGTCAAATGCCGGTAATCTACAATGATGCCTGACACATTGTTTTTGCTCGTTCCGACCCTGGCGGGCCACCACCCGTCTCGTACTGCTCACGTGCTGCTTAACTGAAAAGATAGGTGTCAGGGAGGTGTAATTTGCTACCGTTACTGATTGGTGCCGCGCTGGCAGTGGTTATTGCCATTACTGCAAAGGCAGCCCGCTTCGACAAAGACCGTAGTTTTTATCCCACGGTACTTATCGTCATATCCGCTTACTACGTGTTATTCGCCTTCATGTCTGGTGAGGCCATAGCAGAAGAAATCATTGTCGCCTCGGCATTCATTATTGCAGCCTTTGCCGGTGGTTTAGTGTGGCCTGTGCTCGCAGGCATAGGCATTTTTCTGCATGGCGTCTTCGACTTTCTCCATCCCATATTCATTACCAATAGTGGCGTTCCTGTCTGGTGGCCGGCATTTTGCGCTGGGATAGACATCCTGCTCGGTGTGTGGGTAATCTGGCTTTCATTTAAACGCCCTGCTCCGAAGGATGTTGCGGCCACCTGACAATTGAATCAAAACCGGACGCCGTGCTTCCCATGCCGCCGCTTGATTCGTGCGTAGGGAGCCAGAACAAGGAGATCCATCGACCGTGAAGCGTGTAATGAACAAATATTTCGCCTTGACGCTTACTTGCTGTCTGGCTGCAGCGGCGCTTGCCCCGACAGCGGCATTAGCTGCGGCGAAAGGAAGGGTTCTCTTTGTTGCATCAAATGTGCTCGACATGGGCGATCCCGAGCAGCACGATGCCCGAAACAACCTCTGGGAGTATGCACCGCCCTATCATATTTTTGTTATGCACGGTTACGAGGTTGATTTCGTCTCGCCCCAGGGTGGCCGGGTCGAGTTCATGATGGAGCCCCTGGGAATCAGCAGCTATGCCATCAAGTACGAGAACTTCCTGGGCAAGGCTGAAAACACGCTGAAACCCAGTCAAGTCGATGTTCCCCGGTATCAGGCCGTGTAGGTCGGTGGTGGCTACGGTACTTTGTTCGACGTCGCTTCCAACGCAGAGCTAATGAGCCTGATTGGCGACGTTTACGAACACGGTGGCGTCGTGGGTGGCTGCGGGCATGGCCCGGGCGGCTTTGCCAACGCGAAGCTGAAGAACGGTGGCTATCTGGTGAAAGGCAAGCGTGTGGCCGGGTTCCCAAACTCAACGGAATACTCCAAGCCCTGGGCCAAGCAAGGCAGCTTGCTGCCCTTTCTTGTCGAGGATCAACTCCGCAAGAATGGGGCACAGGCCGAGAATAAGGAAACATTGGCCGATAAGCATACGGTCGTTATCGATCAACGCATTGTTTCATCTATGTTTTTGCCTTCGGCTGCGTTGGTAGCCGAGGAGATGGTGCGGTTGCTGGAGCAACAAGTTCCATAATGCTGAGCCGGGTTGCGCTGTTGCCCTGCAAATCGTTACCGCAGACGATTGGCCTTTCACCTGCCTTTGCTGCCGCTGAATTCAGGCATTATGTTTCCAGTCGAGACGGTCAAATGATCAGCAAAGCTGCAATACCTTTTGACCATTGCTAAAGGCTTTCAGAATAAGCAATCTTCAAAAATAAACGAGTGGCTATCCCTGATCGCGAATATTGGCGTGGTGATTGGTATTTTCGCGTTAATCGCAGAATTGAATCATGCAACGGGATTGGCAGAGGTAGACGCCTGCCAAATCAGAGCAAGAGACATCCAGGAGCTACAACTGTAACTCGCCTTGTCGGAATCTTTGGCGGATGTGCTCGAAAAGAACAAAAGCCAAGGCACAGATGCATTGACACCTGGAGAATGCGTCAGAGTTCGGGCCTGGTATGGTGCGATACTGCGCGGGATGCAAGGACAGTACTATCAGTACCAACACGGCTTTCTGGAACGCGAATCCGTGGACCGTACCCTGGAAGATATTGCCATTGGTAGCTACGAAAATTGGGCGGTTCTTGGACTGCTGGGCAGTATTGAAATCAAAGAATGGCGGGCAGAAATCGAACAAGGAATGAATGAAAAAGGAAAATCGTAACTAGTCACCAAACACAGTCGCCTGCCACGCAGGTGCCGCCGCGCTGTATCAGCGGCGGATGCAAGGTGGCGTAGGATTTCATTGGAGCGCACGCGCAGCAGTCAAGGTGTGGCGGATCATTGGTGCGGTGCAGAATGGTGCCGGCGGTGATCTAAGGCATCGCGACAAAATCGGAGAATTCTGCCTGGAGAAATTCCTGAAGCGCTACGACCGGGGGTGCAAGACCCTTTCTTCGCGGCATAATCAGGCTAAGCATGGCTTGGCCTGCGTGCCATTCCGGTAATACTTTGACCAACTTTCCTGATGCCAATTCATCACGGCAGGTATAAGCAGGCAGAGCGACAATCCCCAGTCCTGCACCAGCGGCTTCTTTTAAGGTGGCCATGTCGTCGCTCTTCAATCGAGGTCCAATCTGAATACTCTCTTTCGTCCCTGATTTGTGGGTCAGCGTCCACCGGTCTCCAGCTGCTTGCCAGCCGAGGGAGAGTGTTTGATGGCTTGTGATATCTGCGGGCGTCGCAATCGGCTTTTCATCGATCTGATAATCAGAAGAAGTGAACAAGTTCCACTCAACGACAGCCAGTTGTCTCTGTATCAATGTTGAATCAGGTAATGGTTCTGTATGTCCGCGGATGGACATATCAACACCTGAGGCGATTAGATCGATGTTCTGGTTGGTCACCTGCTGCAAAACCGTGATCTGTGGATTGTCAGTCATAAAACGAGCAATAAGCTCTTTCAATGCGAACTGGGCAACGCCTACCGAGCAACTTAATGTAACTTGTCCGGAAAGTGTGTTCTTTTTCCGTTTCAGCTCAGCTTCAGCAAGTTCTACCTGGTCAAGCGCTGCGCGCGCTCGTTGGTAGAATGCTTCGCCGAGTTCAGTGATCTTTGACTGACGAGTTGTTCGCTGGATAAGGATCGTATCCAAGCGTTCCTCCAGTTGCACGACGTGTCTGCTCAGCCGTGACTTCGGAATTCCAAGGGATTCAGAGGCCCGAGTGAATCCGCCCTTCTCAACGACATGCACGAAGTAGTAGTAGTCGTTCAGGTCGATGGACGTCATGAAATTCCTCCTTAATTGTTCCATTAATAGAATTATATTTCCGAAATATGCCTCTTTACGAGCGCATTGTCCCATATTTATAGTCTCTTAAACTCAATCGAGCAGAAAGAGACAGACAAAATGACAACAATCCACGCAGTCACTGATGTGTCACGGGTCCCGTCCGGGGGTGAAATGACTTTTGTATCTGAGCCCGTAAATGGCGTTGATCTCGCCGTTGGGAGCGGTTTCAGGGCGGAGAGCTTTCATGCCAGAGATATCGGAGAAGCCATGGATCCACTCGTAATGGTCGATCACTATGTGATGACGGAACCCACATTTGGCGCGCACCCCCATGCAGGAATGTCCGCCGTGTCTTTGCTGTTTGAGGACAGTGAAGGCCTTTTTCACAACCGGGACTCATTGGGAAATGACTTCGATCTGCAGCCCGGGGATTTGTACTGGCTCAGCGCTGGCAGTGGTGCAGTTCATGATGAATCCCCTCGAACGAATGCGCGTATCCACGGATTACAGGTATTCGTAAATGTACCGCAGACACATCGATTCGAATCACCTACTTCACTCCTCGTACGATCAAAAGATATGCCTGTGATTAACAACGCAGACTCTCGTGTGAAAGTCGCGTTAGGTGAGTCGAATGGCGTTCGCGGCGCAGCCTCCCCTACGATACCAATGACCATATTGGAAGGCACAATCCAGCCAGGCAGTCGCTTTTCTCATGAGTCAGCCTCCGATCGAGGCATATGGGTTCAAGCCGTAAAGGGAAGCCTGGACGTCGTCGTCGGTGAAACGACAAGGCACTTAGCCTTCGGTCAGGCTGTTGCAATCAAATCCGGCGGCAGCACAAAAATCAGTATCAGGAACGCATCGCGTGAGCCTGTTCATTTTGTCTTGTTCGACGGCGATCAGGTCGCTGAAACCTATGTTCAGGATGGCCCTTTTGTTATGGGATCACTGGAACAAATCGCGGACATCAAAGCGGCTTATGAAGCCGGTCAATTGGGCAATATCCCAGACAGTCATTGAATAAAGCCAACTTAATCTAAAGGAGACAGCCATGAACGAGCACTTTCACAACCCGGAACCGTTGAATTCTGATAACGCTGCACTGGTTCTTGTTGACCATCAGGTGGGGCTTATGACCGGGATTCGCGACTATTCAATCGCTGAACTCAAGCACAATGTCGTGGGTTTGGCCAAAGCAGCACGGGCACTCGATCTGCCTATCGTGACTACGACGACTTCCTCAGAAACGCTGTGGGGCCCTGCTTTCCCGGAATTGCAAGCAGCCCTTCCCGGACAGACTTTCATAGATCGAACCACCGTAAATGCCTGGGACGATCCACGTGTGGAGGCCGCAATCCGAGCAACCGGACGCAAGAAATTGATCTTTGCTGGGGTCTCCTTAGAGGTCTGTGCAGCGTTTCCTGCAATGCGCGCGGTGAGAGAAGGCTTTGACGCGTACGTGGCAGTAGATGCAAGCGGAACATTCAATACCACGAAACGGGAAACCGGGATTATCAGATTGATACAAAGTGGCGTCGTTACAGCGGACGCATCCAGCCTGATCGTTGAAATTCTCGGGGACAACGCCTCACCCAAGGCAGCAGAGGTATACACGGCCCTTGGAATGGACTGGGCAACTCTGGTCGGCCAGGTTCGCGTGAGTGCTGCCGCATAAGTTACTCTGGCCTGACGTCCATTTTCCAGAAAACATCACCGCAAGGAGCAGCAGAAAGATGACTGATGAAAAAATCCTCATCGTCGGTGCCAACGGCAAAACTGGCGCCCGGGTCGAGGCGCGCCTGCAAGCAGCGGGCATCGCCACACTGGGTGTTTCCCGGTCTACCAGCCCGAAATTCGATTGGGCTGACGCATCGACCTGGCCGAAGGTACTCGAAGGCGTCAAGGGCGCATATCTGACCTATCACCCTGACCTGTCCGTGCCGGAGGCAAAAGAGCACATTCGTAAGTTCTGTGACTCGGCCCGTGAAGCCGGCCTTGAGCACGTGGTACTGCTGTCAGGTCGCGGTGAGGAGGGTGCTGCACACGCCGAGCAAGCGCTCCGTGAAAGCGGCCTTGCCTGGAACATCGTGCAGGCCAGTTGGTTTGCACAGAATTTCAGCGAGAACTTCATGTTGGACGGCATCCTCGCTGGTGAACTGGTCGTACCTTCGGGCACCTCGCGCGAGCCCTTCATTGACATCGACGATATCGCCGACGTAGCCGTGGCGGCTTTCACGGACCCGGGCTTGCAAAATCGCTTGTTCGAAGTCACTGGCCCCCATGCGATCACCTTTGGCGAGTGCGTTGACATGATTTCTGCCGCCGCCGGTTATTCCGTGCGCCTCGTTGAGGTCCCGTTGGATGCCTACATCCAGGCGCTAAGAGACCGGGACGTACCAGAGTACCTCGTTGAGCTGTTGCGCGAGCTGTTCACCGACCTCTTCGACGGTCGCAATGCCCATACCGCGGAGGGTGTCCGTGAGGCCCTGGGCCGTCCGGCTACCGATTTCGCAGAGTACGCGCGAAAAACCGCAGCGGCCGGTGCCTGGGTACGCGCAGACACCGCGAGGATCGCCTGATGGAGAGTGTGCTTTTGGCTTCATTGGCCTGGATCATGGCGCTCTGCGCCGGTCTGATGGCGGGTACCTATGCGGCATTCTCCGTCTTCATCATGCGTTCGTTCTCGACCCTGGACACCGCAAGCGCCATTGCTGCGATGAAAGCCATTAATACTGTGATCTTGAAATCCTCCTTCATGCCCCTGTTTTTTGGTTCGACTTTCATCGCTTTGCTGATGACCGTCGCCGGCCTCTGGCAGTTGGGTGAGCCCGGTGCCGACAAGGTGCTCGCCAGCGGGGTGACCTACGTAGTCGGGATGTTTATCGTTACTGCTGCCGGCAACGTGCCACTCAACAACGCGCTCGCGAGGGTGAGTGGCGATGGAGAGGCAGCTGCTCGGACCTGGGCGCACTACCTCAAGCGATGGACGCGCTGGAACACGCTGCGTACGATTGCGTCACTGGCAACAATGATCATCTGCATCGAAGCGTTAAGCAGTTGAAACCCTTACGGCAGATGCAGATCCGGGATCACTGGACACACTCAATGCATCACTTCGATGCATTCGACTTCGCCCGGCGCATTCCAGGACAAGCCGTCGCCAGACCAGGAGTCATCGACCCGGGACTTGCTGACACCGCCCTCGTAGTGACTGCGCGCGCCGGGGTGGATTTTTCCAGTTCGGCCAGCAGCAGTTCCAGTCGCGCCTCCGTTGATAGTGCCGCGACGGGTGCCACCTGAGCCCCGCGCAAATGACCTTCGAAGATGGCCCGCTCCTCTGCACCGCCCGGCCAGGTCAGCGGATGTTGCTGATCCTGTCCGATCGACAGATCGCTCATGGCCAGGCCAGCAACGCCATCATCCAACCAGAATTGGCATCTCATCTGACCGAAAAGGCGCAGGAAGGGTAAGCACGTCACACCGGCAACGGCTGCGCGCATCGGCGCCGGCAGAGCCGGAACCGGTTAGAATAAACGCCATACGGCTAACGACGCCAACTCCACCGCGTACGACAGGAGAAGCCATGTCACACTACATTGATGGATTTGCTTTCCCAATCGCTACCGATCATTTGGACGACTACAGGCCGCTGGCCGAGGCCGTCGCTGAGATCTGGAAGGAACATGGCGCGCTCGCCTACTATGAGTTTGCTGGTGATGATATGAGGTTGGATGGAACACGCTCATTCGTTGACGTGCTTTCCGCCAGCGAAAATGAAACCATCGTGTTTGGCTGGGTGGTGTTTGAATCACGCGAGGCGCGCGATCTGGCAAACGGGAAAGTTGCAACCGATCCAAGAATGGAACAACTGCTTTCATCGGTCGATTCAGGTTTTGATCCCGCAAGAATGGCGTACGGTGGATTTAAACCACTCATCCAGTCTGCCGGAAAAAGCGCCGGGTAATATGAAGCTGAAGCCACGGCATAATCAATGGTTCAAGTACGTTTTGGCGCTGCACACCGCCCCCTGCTGTCGCGCCAGGCGGCTTTGAGACGATATTGGCACCGGGTCGGCTTGACTCAAACGATAGGTGAGCAATGGACGAGTCAACTCGGATCGAGTCGCTTCTCAATGAAATTCGTGACCTGCAGAAAGAACACCTTGCAGCCTACAATGAGCACGCCGCGCGCGCTCTACAGCTCTCTGAGGAGTCGGTAAAACGCCAAAAAGAGATGGGTGCGCTATACCAGAAGGTTTTGGTCGTAGTGGCCATCCTGTTTGTGATCTTGCTAGGATTTCTCTGGTGGTAGGGTTTTTGAGGCGACCACCTGACAACTGAAGTGGCAACAATGGGGGCGAAAATTGAATACACCAACCGGATCGGTACAACCCATGCTTGGACAGGTGGCTGCTTATCTCGCAGGAGTAGTAATGCTCGCGGCGGCGACCGTGTTCTGGTTGAGGGACCCCCTGTCATACCTGATGGGCACCGGTGAGGAAGCATTCGGCCGTTACTGGGCTAACCGCGGTTGGCTCTTGTGGCACATTGCCGGTGGCACGGTCGCACTGTTTGCGGGTCCCTTCCAGTTCTGGTCCGGGATGCGCCGCAAGCTGCCGCGCATTCATCGCCTGTCCGGTTACACCTACATCGGCGGCATCCTGGTAGGTGGGGCCTCATCTTTCTACCTCGCATTCAATACCTTGCCGGATTTCGGTGCGGCGCTGTTCTTCCTGGGTGTGGCGTGGTGGGTGACGACCGGCATGGCCTTTATCGCAATCCGCAACCGACGCATCGACAGCCACAAGGAGTGGATGATGCGCAGCTATGTGGTCACTTTTGCCTTCGTGAGTTTTCGCTACATGGTCGATCTGCCACTATTCGAGGCCTTCGGGCAAAGCCGCCTGGCGACGGCGGGCTGGATCTCGTGGGTAGTGCCGTTGATGTTTCTTGAGGTGGTATTTCAATGGAAGAATGTCCGATCAAAAACTAAATAGCTTGAGCAAAATGTGCCTGAAACAATCTGGCCCGCGGCTGAATGAAAAAAGAGGTCAACGCTCAATCCAAATGCAGGTGCAACCGCAAGAAATACGCACCCCAGCCTGCACGTTTGGACTCTGATGTGACCCATGGTGGTTTGTGACAGTGCTGGTCAATTTCGCGTGCGAATGGATCGACAGCATGTCCGTATTGTGAGGGAATCTCCTATGACCCGTTGCTTGAGAATTGACGTTCTGGCACTGCTGGCGCTGGCTTTGCTTTTGTCACCACCGTCTTCGTTCGGGGAGTCCGCATCGCCAAGCGGTTCCAGCGACCTCGCCCAGGCACGGACGTTTCCGAGTGCGGTAATGCGCTCGAAACTGAATTACCACGTCTATCTTCCAGCAGCGTACGAGACGGAGCTGCTGCAGCGCTTTCCCGTCGTGTACTGGCTCCATGGGGGGTCCGGGTTTCCGCCTGGCATGCTTGAGTTCCTTGCGGGCCGTTTTGATAAAGCCATCCGTGCAGGAAAAGTGCCTCCCTTGATTGTCGTCTTCCCGGATGGCCTGGGTGAGAGCATGTGGGTGGACTCAAAGGATGGCACCGTTCCCATGGAAAGCATCCTCATTTCCGAGCTGATTCCGCACATCGATACCGGCTTGCGCACGATCGCTTCAGCACAGGGGCGCATTCTCGAAGGCGGCAGCATGGGCGGCTACGGAGCCGCGAGACTGGCGTTCAAGTATCCGGAGAAGTTCGGGGCCCTGTCGATGCTCAACGCCGGTCCACTGCAAGAGGTACTCGATCCACAGCAAGTGCCGCTGAAAGGAGCAGCCGGAGCGCAGGCGACGCTCGACCGCGTTTATGGGGGTGACCAGGAGTATTTCCGCTCCCAAAGCCCTGTCGTCCTGGCCGAGCAGAATGCTGATGCGGTGCGTGGCAATGTGGTAATCCGTCAACTTATCGGAGCGAACGATCCTCTTTTGGAGAACAACCGGCGATTCTCCGAACACCTGGAGAAGCTCGGAATACCCCACACGTTCGAGGTCCTCGCTGGTGTGCAGCATGGGCCCAACTCGATGTTCGCGGCGCTTGGTGACAGCTACTGGGAGTTCTTCAGGCGGTATCTTGACGGCTCCACGGAGATTCGGTAACAGGGACCTGATCGTCCCTCCGGAAACTGTTGCAAACCCTCTCTGAACAGGCGCAAAGTATGATCCGGCGCCCCAAAAGTGCCTTGACTTTGCGCGTCATGCGTCGGTGTAAAATGGGTCGCGCAGGTGTTGACTGACAAGGCGCTGCAGACGGACAAATTCAACCTGTCCCGCCTTTGGTAGGCGCGAGGACGCGCCAGTTTGGCATTGCTGCTGAGCCTGGTCCCTGGTTATCAGCAAACACGGAGGCCCGGAAATGTCAGACATCACAACTTTGAGACTTTATCTGCTTCGCGCCATGTATCTGCTTATGGCAGCTGGTCTGGCCATTACCGTTTGGCCCGGTATACTGGTGCCCGGCGAGGTCTCGCACATGGGCAGCGTTGTCCGCAGCATGCTGGGTGCGCTTGCGCTTATGTCTTTGTGGGGCTTGCGCTACCCCGTGCAGATGCTGCCCATCCTGCTGTTCGAATTCGCGTGGAAGGTCATATGGGTTGTAGCCTTCGGGCTGGGCCCGTGGCTTGACGGAACGCTTGATCCAGCCCGGCAGGAAACATTTTTTGCCTGTCTGATGGGCATCGTCCTGGTTCCCATCGCGGTTCCCTGGGGCTACGTGCTGCGGCACTACATCCGCGCCGCCGGAGACC
>JBFIHZ010000085.1:0-12599 GCA_041601535.1 Lysobacterales bacterium
CAGTGCGCCATCGAGTCCGTAGGCCCAGTGGTGATACGGGCATACGATGCTGCCACGACAGCTTCGCGGCCCCGTGGCCCGCAAAGCGCCACGATGGGCGCAGGCATTAGGAAATACGCGCACCTGGTGTTCGGCATCACGCACCAGCAACAAAGGGGTTCCTGCAAAACCAACAGGAAACAAATCGCCCGCCTCTGGCACATCCCGGTCGATTCCGATGCACAGCCAGCTGGCGTGGAACAAACGCCGGGTTTCCTCTGCGAACACAGCTTCGGAGGTGTACACCTCGCCCGGCAGCCCGCTGTCCTGTTCCAGGCTGCAGCGATAAATGGCACTCAAGTCATCCAATGGAAACCGCCTCTTTGATGAATTCCGACCAATCCATGATAACGGCAGGCCGGTTGCAAGGTATTAGGAATGCAGAAGACTTCTTTTTGAATCTCAAGCGCGCTCGGCGAAGGGTGGCCTAAGCACGCATTTTCGACCCGGCCGGATCATAGGGCACGGCTGTCAGTACTCTGGCCAGGTGATTTTCGCCCATGACCGGGATGGTATAGGTGGCGGTATCGTCAATGTGGTTGCTGTCAATATAGGCCAGTGCGAGGCTTCTACCCACGCGGTGGCCGAACCCGCCGGAGGTAACAAACCCCACCAACTCTCCCTCGCGACGGACGGGTTCAAACCCTGAGGCATCTGTATCGGTAGCATCGACTTCCAGCAGGCACAAACGTTTGCCAGGCCCTGCTTCGCAGGCGTGCAGTGCGGCCGACCGGCCAGTGAATTCGCCCTTTTCAAAATCAATGAACCGGTGCATATCATTCATCGCTGGCGTGTAGTCCGGGCTGAATTCACGGCCCCAGATACCAAACGCCTTCTCCAGCCGCATGCTGAGCAGCGCGTGAATACCAACGTTGCGAATACCGTGGCTGGCACCCGCGGCCATCAGTTGCTGGTACACGGATCGCTGATACAAAGCAGGCATATAAATCTCGTAGCCCAACTCACCTGTGATGGAGAGCCGCGCTACTGTGGCGGGTGCAAGGCCCACCTCTGTTTGCACCACCTGCATGAAACCCAGTGTGTCGCCGGACACGTCTGCACGGCTTAAGCTGGCAAGCACTTCCCGACTGCGCGGACCGATCAGTCCCAGGCAAAGCCAGTCATCGGTGATATTGCGCAGGACCACGCCTGCGCAAGGCAGGCACCTTTCGAACCAGCGCATATGCCATTCCTGCAAGGGTCCGGAGCCGGTCAGCAAATAACGCTCAGGCCCAAGGCACATCAAGGAGAAGTCTCCACAAATATACCCCTTGGGTGTGAGCATCACGGCCAGGCGAACCCGCCCCGCCTCCGGCAACTTCGAGGCCAACAGACCATCCAGCCACGCCCTGGCTCCAGGGCCCGATATTTCATACTTGGCGAAACTGGAAGCATCCAGAATGCCCACACCGTTGGCAGCGGCCAGGCATTCCTTGGCTACCTGGTCAAATGAATTTGCCCGCTTGAAACTTGGAATGTCCACGGCCTTATCCGCGGAGTCGGCGAACCACATCGGAACTTCCACACCGAAATTGTTGGCAAAAACCGCATTCGCCTGCTTTTGCAAATCATACGCAGGGTAGGTTTTGGCTGGCCGCCCAGCGGGCCAGGACTCGTTCGGAAAGGGAACCCGAAATCGCCATTCGTAGAACTGCCTGGACGTTTCCAGAGTGTAGGCCTGGGTGGCGAAGTTACCGAACCGCGCTACATCCATGGCGTAGACGTCCTCCTCGGGCTCACCCTGGATCATCCATTGCGCCAGCGCCAGCGCCATGCCTCCACACTGACTGAAACCCGCCATACAACCGCACGCGAGCCAGTAATTACTCACACCCCGAACGGGTCCGATCAGCGGATTGCCATCCGGCGTGAAGGTGAATGGACCATTAACCACACGCTTCATGCCGGCATTGGCCACAAGCGGGAAGCGCCGAAAGCCCTGCTCCAGAGTCTCCAGCAGGTCATCCAGACGGTCTGCCAGCAACTCCGACTCGCCGTAATCAGATGGCGTGCCATTGACCGCCCACGGCCTGGCCCCTGTTTCGTAAACACCATACAGCACGCCATTGTGTTCCTGGCGGACGTAGATTTCGCCGTCCAGATCGACCACCACTGCCGATTCTTTGGGCTGGTTTTCCAACTCGGGAATGCCTTCGGTGACGATGTAGTGATGCTCGTAAGGCATGATCGGGATCTGCACGCCGGCCATCTCTGCCACCTCACGCGCCCACAAACCAGCAGCATTGATGACGTGTTCCGCCTCAATGCTGCCCTTGTCAGTTTCAACCATCCAGCTGCCCGTGTCGGTCTGTCGCAGTCCCGTCACCACCGTATTGACGTGCACCTGTGCCCCGGCCAGCTTGGCAGCCTTCGCGTATGCATGGGTTGCGCCATAGGGATCCAGGTATCCGTCCCGGGGGTCGTACAGGCCTCCCAACAAATGATCAGTCTCTATCAGGCAGGTTAGCTCGCGAATTTCTGCCGGGGTCACCAGGCGGGATTCAATGCCAAGCGTCTGATTGATGGCCCAGACCTGCTTCAGAAACTCCCAGCGGTCCGGAGAGGCGGCGCAGGATACACTGCCGGTAATGTGCAGACCAACATCCTGGCCACTGATTTCTTCAATTTCCTTGTACATGTCGATCGTGTACGCCTGCAAACGGGCCATGTTGGGCGAGCCGTTAAGGGAGTGGAAACCTGCTGCGGCGTGCCAGGTTGATCCTGCTGTCAACTGTTTGCGTTCCAGCAGCACCACGTCGTTCCAGCCAAGCTTGCAAAGATGATAGAGCACAGCAGTTCCGACGATTCCACCGCCAATTACCACGGCCTGGGTTTTAGCTTTCAATTTGGAATCTCCTGATATTTTTCCGACGACTGCTCTGTTGCATGCCGGGTAACTTCAATTGAACACAACGGTGCGGTGACCACTGAGCAGCACGCGATGTTCGCAGTGCCACTTTACGGCCCGGGCAAGCACGCGACATTCAATGTCGCTGCCCACCCTGACGACTTCCTGGCTGCTCATGGAATGACTGATGCGGTGCACGTCCTGCTCAATAATGGGCCCTTCATCCAGATCACTGGTGACATAGTGAGCGGTGGCGCCAATCAGTTTGACGCCACGTTGATGTGCCTGGTGATAGGGTTTGGCACCTTTGAAACTGGGCAGGAATGAGTGATGGATATTAATGACCCGGCCCTCAAGCTGCTGACAAAGATCGGGGGACAGGATCTGCATGTAACGCGCCAGCACCATCAGGTCAACATTCTCGTCTTCCACCAGCCGGACAATGGAGTTTTCCTGCTGCCGCCGGGTTTCCTTGCTGATCGGCAAGTAATGAAATGGCAACCCATGCCACTCCACGCTGGAGCGCAGCTCCTGGTGATTGGAAACCACCCCAACAACCGTCACCGCCAGATCACCATTTTGCCAACGATAGAGCAAATCATTCAGGCAATGCCCTATGCGTGACACGGCCAGCAATACGCGCGGCTTCACCAAAGCATCATGCAATGCCCAATTCATTTCAAACGCTTCAGCGACTGGCCTGAACGCTTCCCGCATGCTCTCGATATCCGGCAGAGCCTGGGTGAACCCCTGGAATTCATAGCGCATAAAGAAGCGCTCGGTGCCACTCTCGCTGAACTGGTCGGATTGAGTGATTCCGGCACCATAGTCGTAGATAAAACTGGACACCGCGCGGGTGATCCCGACGCGATCAGGGCAGGATGCTACGAGAATTGCGGATTGGCCTTCTACAGACATTAAGTTCTCACTGACAGGGACTACAGCTTTCGCCGGCTGTGAAGCTGAACTTTAGACGGACTGACCACCACTGAATTAGTGTTTCAACTCAATATTATTGGGTTTTCAAAGCGATTCGGCTGACCGCTCTGAAAGGCCAAGAATGCGAATGCAGAACCAGTGTGCGGCAAGACCCGCGACAAATCCCGGGAAAGCTTCCAGCAATACGTCACTTAGCCCGGTCAAGCGCCATGATGCGGTCACCACCAGTGCGCAGATCGCCGAAATGACCAGCGCCAAGGTTGATGTCCGCCAGCGGCACAGCGTAATCAACATCGCGCACCCAACGGTTACCCCAAGACCAGAGGCGGAGAAAACGATGATGCTGAACACTGACGAACTGCCGATCAGAGCAATGGATGTCAACATGATCACCAGGGTGACGGCCAGGGTTACACCTGCCTGATACCTGGCGCCATCGCGCGCGGACAGGCGCTTGACCAGTCCAGGTGCCAGATCGACGCCAAGAGCACTCGACAGCACCAGGATCAACGCATCAAGCGTAGACGCTACCGAAGCAAAGACGCCAGCGAGTACAGCGCCGACCAGTATGGGATGAAGGTGGTCTCGGGCGAACACAGGCAGCGCCTGCTCCGCATCAGTGATATCCGGGAGTATGGCAACCATAAACAGACCGAACAATGACATGGACACCCAGGTTGCCTGCATAAAGGCGAGATATATCCACCGCGCCCCAGCCGCTTCAACCGGGCTTTTGGCTGCGAGTATCCTAACCAGCAGGTGCGGCTGACCGATATCAAAGGTAAACGCTGTGGTGGCAAAACCAAACACAAACACCAGGAGCAGCAGGGCACCGCGACCACCATCAAGCTTCAGCAGGGCCGGGTCGGCCGATTCAATCACGGAAAGAATTTCCCCCGTGCCACCACCGACACTCACCGCAAGCGTGAGCATGCCGATGGTCGTGAACAGCATGATGATGGCTTGCACAAACTGCGTCGGTATAGAGGCGGCCAACCCGCCTTTTGCGGCGTAGACCATGATTACAACAGCAGAAAAGCCAATTGACACTGCGATGGAAAGGTCAAATACCGCATTGACCGCTTTTCCCGCAGCCAGAAACTGGCCAATGGCATACAGACCCACGAACACGATAATAAGCCCGGCAAAGAATTTTCTCAGTCCACCGGAACGTTGACCCGTGGCGGTATAACTGATGAATTCAGGCACCGTATGGAACCCGTGAGCACGGCCGATGCGGTTGATGCGGGCAGGGAACAGGGTCCAGAATGCCAGGTCACCCAGAAACCAGCTCAGCGGCATGAGTACAGCCATCAGGCCGAGTGAGTAACCTGCCCCTACGGCCCCGATCATTATGAAACCACTGGTTGCTGAAGCGGCACCGCTCAACGCAATCATGAATTTGCCATGGGCCCGACCAGCGGTGAGGTAGTCTTCCGACGTCCCGTTTCTGCGCCAGGACGAGACCATGCCGATCACCATCATGAGAAGCAGAAAACAGCAGAAACTGATGGCAGTTGACATGTTTTGTCCTTTTCTCACCGGACTCCGGCGTCAGGTTTTCCGTGAAACATGGAAGGCTCTGGGTACCCGGCCCAGGCACCGCGACGGTGACGTTTACAGCGACGCGCGGGTGGGCCAGATGGCCACGGGCGTACTCGCTCCGAATTTCAGTGTGGTGGCGCAAGAGCGGGACCGGCATGCGGCAAGCGCAACCGTATGCCAGGCCCATCCTGTCCAGACCGGGATACGGCTTGCATCGCGTCCTGTTATTTAATTCCAGTTATAACGAAATGTCACACCGGCAGATCTTGGGGGTGCATACAGCGTCACACCAAAACCGGCTGCTGATACATCCGCTGAATAAATGCGGTGCTCCGCATCAGTGAAGTTGGTAACCCAACCGGTAAGGCTCCATTGATCACCGGGCGCAATGTAGCTCAGTCGCGCATTCACGTCCCAGTAGGAATCTTCATGGTTTAGCGGGGCGTTATCGAGACCCAGGAACTGCTCTCCCAGATGCGAACCATCCAGTTGCGCTGCCAGGGTTCCGTTAAACGCCGGCCAGGCGTAGCGTGCGACAAAATTGAAGCTGAATGCGGGCGTCTGTGGTAATTCGCGATCGACCACATCGCCGTTGGGCTTGGTGAAGCCTTTCACTTTGCTGTCGAGCAGTGATACACCCGCGAGCAAATCCAGGCCTTCCACCGGGTTCAGGATAAGTTCAAGTTCAGCCCCGGTCACTTCCGCATCCAGGTTGGTGACTTCCTGGGACAGGTTGACCAGTGTGAAGCCCTGGTATCCATCGTAATCGTAGTAAAACGCGGTTGCGTTAACTCGTGCCCTGCCTTGAAGGAAGGTCAGCTTGGTGCCAGCTTCGTAGCTGTTAAGCACTTCGCCATCGTGCGCAAAAGTTGCAGTGTTTAGCGGAAAGACCACGGGCGTGACCCAATTGCCGCCTTTCACACCGCGATTAAAACCAACGTACACCAGGGCATCATCTGTCGGACGCCATTCAATTTGAGCTTTGGCCGATACGTCATCAAAGGTCCGCCCGTCCTCATAATATACGTCCGGATTGTAGAATCCGCCCGCAGCAATACACACCGGCACAAGCGGATCTCCGGGCGGGAAGAAATAGTCGCAACTCTCCTCCACTGTAACGGTTGGCCCGGTTGCATTGTCGTCGATACTCGTCGCGTTGGGGCTTGCGGTGGTGAAATGCCGGGCGTGAAAATGGTGCTTCTTGTCGTCGTTACTGTAACGCAGGCCTGCCACCAATGTGATCTGCTCAGCCACGTCATACTCCACCTGGCCAAATAACGAGTAAGACTTGACCTCGTCCTGCCAGTCTCCGCGGGTGCCGCCGATAAACATGGACCAGCCGCTCACCGCATAACCGTTGGCTCCGGCTTCCGCATCGGAATCTGTATCCAGGTAATAGATGCCCGTCTGCCAGCGTGCGCGATCCGCCTCTCCAGACAGCCTGATTTCCTGGGAAAACTGCTCGAAGTCCTGCCGTGTAGAAAATGCAAATCCCGGATTCGGTGTGCCATCAGTATCTTCAATATACTGCTTGTCCATCGTAAACCAGTCGGTAACCGAGACCAGTTCAAGGCCACCCGCCAGATTCCAGGTCACTTTTGCCGAAAGACCATGGATTTCACGGTCCATAGAGCCACGGGTATTCAGTGTATTGCGGAACGGGTCGCCGCGCTCAACACTGACCCCCAGCCCATCAGGTCCGGGAACGGCGATATCACGGGCATAACCTCCCGTCGCCAGGTCGTCGTTTTCCGTCCAGCGTGCACTCAGCAGCAGGTCCACATCGTCGCTGACATTGAACTGGAGTTGTCCCTTGATGCCAATTCCATCTTTACCCGCCAGGTCTCGCAAATTGGTTTTCAGATACCCGTCCTGCTGTTGATACTTCACGGCGATGCGGCCCAGAACTTTATCACCGGCTAATGGTCCGCTGACGGCACCCTCGAGTTCCATCAGGTTGCGCTCTCCATAGCTGACCTGCAGATAGCCGGTTTTTGTTTCGGTAGGCTGGTTGCTGACAAAATGAATCAAACCGCCGGTGGCGTTACGGCCGAACAGCGTGCCTTGTGGGCCGCGCAATACTTCAACCCTTTCCATATCAAACAGCAGGCCGTTCAAGGCGCCGGGCACACTGATATAGGCGTCATCGATATAGACCGCGACTGGAGGTTCAAGGTGATCGGCAAAATCATTTTGCGACACACCGCGGATATTAAACACTGTATAACTGGGGCTCCATTCATACAGTTGCACACTGGGTGTCTGCGCCGTGATATCCACGGTATTGGAGAATCCCAGATTCTGTATCTGGCTTCCACTGAAGGCAGTTACTGCAATACCTACGTCCTGCAGATTCTGCTCGCGCTTTTGCGCCGTCACTACAATTTCTTCAAGGATGTTGGCCCGCGCCAGCCCCGGCATCAAAATCAGGCCGTAGACGAAACCCGTGATAATCGCCGTGCTGGTACTTTTGTGCATCGGATCCTCTCGTCCGGAAGGGCTCCGGATATTGGCCAAGACTGCCCACTCCATCTGAGTGGGTACCTGTTTTTTGCCAATTCAGCGTATTGGAGGGCGCGCAAGATTGATTAGGAAAAGCGTTTAAACTTTTATGAAAGCCATCCAACATTCAGCCAAAACCGAATGCTGACTGGTTATGGTTGCACTTACAGTCCGGTCACTTCCTGGGCCGGTAGGATTTCGGACTGGCACCGAAATAACTCCTGAACGCTGTTGCGAAGGATGACTGATGAGCAAAGCCCACCTCCTCTGATACCCGGCCGACGTGTTCACCTGCGAGAATGAGTTTCATGGCAAATTCCATGCGGCGGCGGTTCCTGTGGCTGAAGATGGTCTCGCCGTAGAGTGCGTGAAAACCCTGTCTGAGTTTCGACTCATTGGTGCCCACCCTGTGAGCGACTTGCTTGATGGTGGGTGGAGGCGTGAACTCAGAGGCAACAATCTTCTGCGCGATCCGGAATTGTTCTATTTCACGCTGGGAATACGATGCTGAGGCCCTGTCAGACAGTTGGTCAAAGGTCGACACGATAATGCACAACAACTCCATTGACTTCGCATGCACGTAATTCAGCCACAGGAAATCGGTAAATCGTTTGTTGGCGTCCAGCACCGCGTTGGCCGCAGTTACAATCTCGGCACTGAGTGGCAAGGTGCAGTAATTGATTGAATCATTCCGGTCCAGTAAGAATCGCGCCAAATTCTGGGGAATGCGCTGCCTGTCTGGGATAAAGCGTTCCAACAGATAGCGGGGATTGAAGTAGATGGTTACCGATTTTTCAGATTGAGCAGGAATTTCCTCGTCGCTCTCCTGACCTTCCGGAAGAGACCAGACCAGTAATGAGGGGCCGTTCAATTCCAGTGGCTCCGTCCGGCTGGTCATCAATGTCAGCCGGCCGCTGAGGCGCAGATGAAATTCGATCAGCCCATCACCAGGAAGGTATTCCGAATGTGGTTCATCGTAAAGAACGTCGGAAAGCACCACGTAACAATCATCCGCAAAGTTACAGAACTCCCAGTGCCCTGCGCCTTCCTCCTGGCGGACTGAAACGCGGGCTCCCAGCCAGTCTTTCGAGGTGTCTTCAACAATCCAGTCGGCGTGATCCGAATCCTTAATCCGGGCCAGCGCCTCGGCAATGGTATGACCGCGGCCCGCGAGCAAGCCCCTGGCAAGCGTATTTTCGCCAGTGGTGCTCTGGTCGCTGCTGGTCTGCTTGATACTCTCGGGGCTAAACAGCTTCATCGGTTCTCTGCACAATCCACGGGGCAGGGGTTGAACTCCCCATTCGCAGCAGAGCACCAGGCCGTCTTGCAGGCTGTTCGCCGGACCAGGAACGCAGCGCGGCGATTAGGCTATCATTAAGTCAACATTCCGTCGAATCTTCCTGCCCAAACCGGCCTCCTGCATGGAATTGCTAAAAACCACACTGTTTGTCGAACACGCCGGCTCATGGGTTTCAAGATAATCAGGATATGAATATTCCGAGGTTCGAACTGTTGCAGGCAGTGCTTGATATCAAGCCGTCCGGGTGCAACAAGCGTCTTATGGCCAAACCATCACGTCAACGGACATGCAACTGCCATTGGCACATCCGTACGAGGTATGCCGGCTTCCGGCAACATGTATCGCACACCGCGCGGGTACTGATTTTGCTGCTTACTCTTGGCATGAATTCGGCTCTTGCCATGGACCCGGCATCCAGCACCCGGACCACCACCACGCAGCCCGGCGCACCAAACATTCTGCTGATTGTGCTCGATGACGTGGCCTACACGGACCTGGGCCACTTCGGCGGCGAAATCGGCACGCCAAACCTGGATCGGTTGGCGGCAGAAGGCGTCGTCATGACTGAATTTCACGTATCACCGAACTGCTCGCCCACCCGTGCAATGCTGCTTTCCGGCGTAGACAGCCACCTTGCAGGGCTGGGCACGATGGCAGAGGAACCCGCACCCAACCAGCAGGGCGTTCCGGGCTACGAGGGCTACCTGAATTTTCGCGTGGCCGCGCTTCCCGAAGTGCTACAGGACGCCGGATACCGGACCTACATGACGGGAAAGTGGCACCTCGGACTGACCGAAGAAACCGGTCCTGTTGCACGCGGCTTTGACCGTGCCTTTGCAATGCTGAACGGCGGTGCCGGCGCATTTGCAAACATGTTGCCGTTGGTGGGGCCTGGCAAGGCTGCCTATCGTGCAGACAGCAAGGCGCTTGCACAATTGCCGGAGGACTTCTACTCCACCCGGTTTTACACCCGGCGTATGATTGACTACCTGAAGGCCGACGCACACAGCGACAGGCCATTTTTTGCCTATCTCGCCTACACGGCACCGCACTGGCCGCTGCAAGCACCAAAAGCGTCAATTGCCCGCTACCGGGGGCGGTTCGATGATGGTTACGATGCTTATGCAGCCCGGCGTTTACAGCGTCTGCGCGAACTCGGCCTGGTGGTGGATTCAGTATCAGTATTTCCCCGGCTGCCCGGTGAACCCGCCTGGGGTGACCTGACTGATGAACAGCGGCAGTTCCAGGCGCGGCTCATGGAAATATACGCCGCGATGGTTTCGGATGTGGATCACTACCTGGGAGAATTGCTTGATTATCTGCGCGAAGCAGGCCAGCTTGATGAAACACTTATCTTCGTGCTCTCCGACAACGGACCGGAGGGGCACGTAATTGACCAGGGATACCCCGTGATTTCCGAATGGGTGCAAGCCTGTTGCGACAACCGCATGGACAACATGGGTGCTGCCGACTCATATCTCTGGTATGGCCCGAACTGGGCGCAGGCCGGTAACACACCGCGACGCATGTTCAAAGGCTTTACCGCACAGGGCGGCCTGACCGCGCCCGCGCTTGTGTGGTACCCCAAAGCAATTCCAACTGGCCGTGTTGATGAAATCATTTCCGTCATGGACGTCATGCCAACCCTGCTGGACGCAGCCGGCACCAACCATCCAGGGACGCGTTTTCGCGGCCGTGATACATTACCCATGCAGGGTCGCTCGCTGCTGCCACTGCTAACGGGACAAGTGGATCGGGTCGGGAGTTCCGACTACTGGATTGGCTGGGAGCTGTTCGGCAAACGGGCCATACGCCAGGGTGACTGGAAATTGGTGTATCTGCCTGCTCATGAATCCCGGATTGTTCCCGATGGCGTCCAAACGGACACCTGGCAGCTGTATAATTTGCGCGATGACCCAAGCGAGCTTCGCGACCTGTCAGAACAACATCCGGAGCGGCTGAGTGCCTTACTCGAACTGTGGGAACGCTACGTTAGGGATAATCAGGTGATTCTGCCTGACACTGTCAGCCTGTATTGAAGCCGCCACCTCACCTACCAGCCTGATATTTGTAGTCGCAGGACATTTGGGGTCAGGGACATTTGGGGTCAGAGTAAAAACTCACTCCATAATAGTGGCCGGATATTTGGGGTCAGAGTAAAAACTCTGTCAAACGGCCAGATTCAGGCATACAAACGAATTTTTACTCTGACCCCAAATATCGGAGTAAAGCGCTTGAGCGAGTTTTTACTCTGATCCCAAATATGGACCCCAAATATGTGAATGAAAAAAAGGCCCGCTGATGCGGGCCTTTTTTATGTTGCTTTTCAGCTGGGCTTATTCCAGATCGAGGAAACTGCGCAGCTGTTCCGAGCGGGTTGGGTGACGCAGCTTGCGCAGCGCCTTGGCTTCGATCTGCCGGATGCGCTCGCGGGTCACGTCAAACTGTTTGCCCACTTCTTCCAGCGTGTGGTCGGTGTTCATGTCGATACCGAAGCGCATGCGCAGCACCTTGGCTTCGCGTGGCGTCAGGCCGGACAGCACTTCCTGAACCGTTCCGGTCAGGCCGGAACCGGTCGCTGAATCCACCGGTGAGGAGATGTTGGCATCTTCGATGAAATCACCCAGGTGTGAATCTTCGTCATCACCAATAGGCGTTTCCATGGAGATGGGCTCCTTGGCGATTTTCAGCACCTTGCGGACCTTGTCTTCGGGCATTTCCATGCGCTCGGCCAGCTCTTCCGGCAAGGGCTCGCGGCCCATTTCCTGCAGCATGGTGCGGGAAATGCGGTTCAGCTTGTTGATCGTTTCGATCATGTGCACCGGAATGCGGATGGTACGGGCCTGGTCAGCAATCGAGCGGGTGATGGCCTGACGTATCCACCAGGTGGCATAGGTCGAGAACTTGTAACCGCGGCGGTATTCAAACTTGTCCACTGCCTTCATCAGGCCGATGTTGCCTTCCTGAATCAGGTCGAGGAACTGCAGCCCGCGATTGGTGTATTTCTTGGCGATGGATATCACCAGGCGCAGATTGGCCTCTACCATTTCTTTCTTGGCGCGGCGGGCCTTGGCCTCACCGATGGACATGGTGCGGTTGATGTCTTTCAGCTCGGCAATGGTCAGGCGCGATTCTTTTTCAATGCGCGCCAGTTTCTCCTGCACCAGGCGGATCTCAGGCGCTACTTCTTTCAACGCCGGCACCCACTTCTGTGTGCCTTTGAGCATCGGGTTCAACCATTTCGGATTGGCTTCGTTTTCGGCAAAGCTTTTCAGAAAGGTCATTTTCGGCATGCGCGCCTGCACCACCGCCATCTGCATGATCAGGCGTTCCAGGTCGCGGGTCTGCGACACGGTGTAGCGCAGCCGGTCGATCAGGTGATCCACCATGCGGGCCGGATACTTGATGCGCATGAAAATATACGCC
>JBFIHZ010000086.1:0-12565 GCA_041601535.1 Lysobacterales bacterium
ATGAATATGACACGTACCAAAATTATCTGGAAGCAATCCGCGATTACTGGCTTGAACGCACCGCGTTGACCGTGGCCACCGGCAACAAGCTGGCCGACAGTTCAAAAGTGAGTTCAGAACAAATTGATGTGCAGCAGTTGATTGAACCTGCCGCGGGCAGCATGGACCACTCGGGTCATGACATGGGTGCCGCGACCAGACGACCCGCCGCAGGCAGTGAAAATGAAACATCTCAGGACATAAACACTGCAACACCAACCATGGATCATTCCGGGCACAACATGCGGCAGATGCAACATATGAAGACCACGCGGCCAGCGCCGGATACCGCCGACCACTCTGGGCACACTGGACACAGCACAGGGCCGCAGGACGGCGCAGTAATAGAACGCAACCGCCGGGACACCGAACACGATAATGGAGAATCACAATGACCTCACGACGCGAATTTCTCGGTTACACCGGCGCAGGCGCCCTGGCGGCCGCAGTCGGCCCGGTCAAGGCTCAAATGGAAACCGGCAATGCGCCTCGGCAACCCGCCAGCACACAGCACCGCACGGGCGATCAAGCCTATGTGCCGGTACGCACCCTGAACGGCTGGACTCTGCCTTACACGATGAAAAACGGCGTAAAGGAATTCCACTTGGTAGCCGAGGAAGTCGATCACGAGTTTGCCCCCGGTAGCCGCGCCAAATGCTGGGGGTACAACGGCACCACCCCCGGTCCAACCATCGAAGCCGTGGAAGGTGACCACATCCGCATTTTGCTGACCAACCGGCTGAAGGAACATACCACCATTCACTGGCATGGCCTGATACTTCCCAGCGGCATGGACGGCGTCGGTGGCCTGAGTCAGCCACATATCATGCCGGGTGAAACCTTTGCCTATGAATTCACCCTGCAGCAACACGGCACCCACATGTACCACCCGCACGCTGATGAAACCACTCAGCTGGCGGTCGGCATGATGGGTATGCTGATCATTCATCCACGAGATGGCGAGGCGGTACCGGTGGACCGCGATTACTGCCTGGTATTGCATAACTGGGCTCTGCACCCTGGCACCTACCGGCCCGATCCGGCGGTAATGCAGGATTTCGACCTGTGGACCTTCAACAGCAAAGTGTTTCCGGCCATCGAACACCTGGTGGCGCGCAGCGGTGAACGGGTGCGGGTGCGCGTGGGCAACCTGTCCATGTGGAATCACCCCATCCATATGCATGGCGTTCAGTTCATGGTCACGGGTGGCGACGGCGGGCGCCTGCCGCAGAACCTATGGCGCCCCGAGGTCACGGAAATAGTCGGCGTGGGCCAGACCCGGGACCTGGAGTTCATTGCTGTACCCGGCGACTGGGCTTTCCATTGCCATATGGCGCACCACACCATGAATGCCATGGGTCATGACATTCCCAATACGCTGGGCGTTGATCAGTCCGGGATTGAAGAGGACATCCGTAAAATGCTGCCAGGCTACCAGGCCATGGGCCGGTTCGGCATGGCGGAACATCAGGATCACACCGATATGGGCCACCATCAGGGGCCGGAAAATACGCTGGCAATGATGACCGGCAAAGGCCCTTACGGCAATATCGAGATGGGCGGGATGTTCACCGTAATCAAGGTGCGTGATGATCTGGCTGCCGGTGATTACCGCGACCCCGGCTGGTACCAGCCACCCAGCGGCACGGTGGCAGCAAGGATCAGCAGCGATCCGGAGTTCGGTAATCCACCACGAAGGAAAATATGAACACGGCGCTCAACGGTTAATCATCGTGGCGGCGGCCACCAGCAGGCCGCCGGCCAGCACCACGGCAATCGACCAGAGCATCAGCGCATTACGGTGTTTCCATTGATGCTGGATGCCCTGCCAATGACTCAGTTTGTGCGCTTCTTGCAGCAGCGGTGCAAGCCATTTTTCCAGCTCACCCTCGGCATACAGGCTTTGCCGTTTGGCATTGTGCAACGGCAACAGATATTGCCGGTACAAAATGGCGCGGGGCGTGAAGGCCAGTTCAGAGGGAGGTGCGATCACCTCCCGCCCGTCTTTGAGCCGGATATACAGAGAGGCACCATTGGTGCCGATGCGGTGTTGCCACACACGCAGTGTTTGCACGCCGAACGGCACCAACACAGCTGTTCCAGCCAGCACCAGCAGCAACAACCAGCCCAACTGGGTCAGTTCCGCCGGTGGCGCGTCGCCGGCGTCACCAAACTGCACGCGCATTACCAGGTACAGCACGGCCATTCCACCCACCAGCACGGTAATGGCGACCAGGCCAATGAGCTGAGCCAGCTTCAACGCGCGTTCCATGGCCGGGTTGGTTTTGAGCCAGTAGACACCGCGGATTTGTGGCATTGGCGCATCACTCGCCTCCAGCCGTATTGCCTCTGGCGTGGGCGTCCAGCGTTTGGCACGCGGTGTGGCCAATACGGCAAAGGCGATCATCAATACCCCCGACAACACCACACCCATCATCGACCATTGGCTGAGGCTCTGATAACGCAGGCGTTCATCGCGCAACTGCTGCAGTGCGGTCTGAAAGTCCGTATCGCCGAACAGGCCTGCCTTATGCGACTGCGCATCGATGCGGAACACCGCGTAGGCATCCAGGTCGGTGACCAGCAGGTCGCCGTCCAGCGCAACGATATCGGTGGCGAAACGGCTGCCCGGCAGCGGCACCAGAGCGATAGCGCCGCGATCGGGGTGATACACCACCAGGTCGGCCCTGGCATCGGAAAACTCCGAGGCCTGGGTGACCCACCAGTTACCATCGCCGCCCGCCGCCAGCATCATCGGGAAATAGTTCTTGCCCTGCGTGTAATCATTGAGCGCGCTGTGCTGCCTGGCTGTTTGCCACTCGCCAGTGGCTGACTCCATGAATTCGACAATGCGCCGGTTATCCGTGTCCGCCACCCACATATGACCTTGGGCATCCCGCGCCAGGTCATTGGGGCCGGCCAGTGTCTGCGGGGGCAGCAGACTACGGGCGGCAAGCCCGGGGCCTGACCATACGCCCAGGTCATCTCCGTGGGCATCGGTAAACCACAGTGCTGCAACACTGCTTGCTTGCGGTTGATCCGATGCCGCCATATCGGGCAAAACCTTGAACTGCCGCCGGGGCAGCTTGCCTTCACCCAACCCCCATCGTTCGCACTGCAGGTTGCCCGTATCGCACAGTCGCACCTGCGCGGGCCGCTGCGAGGCAATCAACAAACGGCCGGGCCCCAGTACGTGGGCGTCAATGGGTACGTCATCCAGGCCAGCCTGGGATAGCGGAAACTGCGCCAACAGCTTTCCGGCGGCCGATAGCCGGTAAACCCGGTCGGCAGCAAATACGAACACCTGGCCATGGCCGGCGGCAATATGCGTCGGCCCGCTGTAACGCATGGCCTGATTCTCAGCCAGGTAGCGCCCGGCCAGCGAGGCCAGCAGCAGTACCAGGAAAGCCACGGAGGCTGCGCTTGCCAGTGAGTTCCTGTTTTCCATGCTGTCTCCGAGCCAGTGCGCCTTCAACCAGGGCCCAACCCACGGTCCTTGATGAAAATCCACACCGCAAGCAATGCCGCTGTTTCAAGCGCGACGCGTTAAATGCACTGGCCCGTGCCGGACCCTGCAGGCAAAACGATATCACGCTGTCGCGGCTCAGATCATGCAAAGCCAGTTCATTCAATCTGGTGCATACACACCTTGCCCACCGTGTGCCGGACTGTCTACCGTGTCCGGTCACAACGCCGCTGTACCGGCCGCAGACACATTCCATGCATGAGTGACCCGGCAATGAGGCGCAACCCGGCAGCGCTGATCGGGACATGCGATTTTTCAAATTCCGGCAATTCTTACAAGCATTGGCGGCCTCACCAACGGCCACCACCACGGTCCTGCTTCTCCAAACGGCCCGGTGACGCCAGGTCAGCTGCAGGATCATGGCTTGGCACGTGTTATGCATTCATTACCCGGAAACGCGACACCAATCACATTGACATTGGGCTCCAGCGACACGGAACCCGGGGAGAACGAATGACTGCAGCGCAACCGGCCACCGGGCAACAACCGGCGAAGCAGATCAATGATCTGATCGCCAGATTTGATACCGCCATGCTGGTTACCGAATCGCGCCAGCGGGAGTTGCGTGGCAGGCCCATGGCGATTGCCGGTTACGGAGACCGCTCCCAGTTGTATTTCTACACCCGCGGTGAGGATGAAAAGCTCCATGAAATGGTGCAACGGCCCGATGTCTGTGTGCTGATGCAGCGCGAAGACCAGTATCTCTCCCTTTCCGGCCGCGCACGGTTCGATACCGATCCGGCGCTGAAGGAAAAGCTGTGGTCCGCTTCCGGCCGGCTGTGGTTTCCCGCCGGCCCGGATGACCCGGACCTCAGCCTGCTCTGCATCGAACCCACGTTTGCGGAGTGCTGGGACCGCAGCGGGCTCAATAAACTCGAGTTCTGGTGGCAGGCCGGCAAAGCAATACTCAAACGTGAAAAAGCCGCGGACGATGAACTCAGCGGCCATCAGAAGCTCAAACTGTGAAACTTAAAGCATACAATGTCACCCGGCAGCAGCGGATCAGGCCTTCATGATCACATCAGGCCAGCCACACCGGATTGACCAAACCGCACCAGCCATGCCGTGTCACCGAATGGAGTCACAAACATGAACCAACGCACTGAAAACACTCGCCACAGCCTGTTGTTCCGCTTGCTGATACTGGTGCTGACTGCCGTACTTGTAGTGGCCTGTGCCACCAGCCCGACCGGCCGCAAACAATTGATGCTGGTTTCAGAACAGTCGGCCATCCAGGCCTCTGCCGAAGCCTATGTGCAGCAGGTCGGAGCGCTGAAAAAAGAAGGTCAGCTGTCATCAGACCGGGCGCTGATCCAACGCATCAATACCATCACCGGCAAGCTGGTCAGCCAGGCGATAGAAATGCGCCCGGATACCGCCAACTGGGAATGGAGCGTGGCCGTGATTGAGGATCCGGATAATGTCAATGCCTGGTGCATGGCCGGCGGCCGCATGGCGATATACACCGGCTTGATCGAACAGATAGGGCCCACTGATGACGAACTCGCCCAGGTCATGGGCCACGAAATAAGCCATGCCCTGGCCAATCACACGGCGGAGAAAATGTCGGTCACCATGGCCAGCAGCCTGGGCGTGGCCGCTGTTGGTATTGCCTCTGACAACCACGGCGTGGCGCTGGCCGGTGCGGCCGCCGCGGCCGCTCTGGCAGTGTCACTGCCCAATAGCCGTGCAGCAGAAACCGAGGCCGACCGAATTGGCATCGAACTGGCCGCCAAGGCCGGCTATGACCCCCACGCAGCCGTCACGCTGTGGCAGAAAATGAATGCCTTGTCGCAAGCCAAGCCGCCGCAGTTTCTCAGCACTCACCCAAACCCGGCCAACCGGCAGAAAACCCTGGCGGCGTTGGCGCCCGAGATGGAGCCCTACTACCGTGAGCCAGGCAGGCGCGAGGTGCATCCGATCCGCACCGTGACTGCTTTGAACTGACCGGACAGACAGACCAAGGGCCGGGGCTTCCCCGGTAGCGCCCCGTGGCTAAGCCCGGGGCAATCTCCCGGGTAAAGCCCGGGACATACCCCGGCGGCGGAATCGCCGGGTTTATGGCATGATGCGCGACATGGCAACTTATGCTGTCAGCAGCGCCGCCCGGCCGCTATATCCTGTGCATCAGGTGCAGCGGCATGGCTTTGCATGGCCACTTTGCGTGCTGCTGGCTTGCTGCCTGGTCAGCGGCAATACCGCCCTGGCAGGCGGCGGCGTGGTGATGACCGATAACCAGTGCACCATGCACATCGATTTCTACAGCGCCCGCTTCACCGCTTACCAACCCGATACCCGCGCTAACGAAGAGTTCTGTGAAGACCTGCCCGACACCGGCCTGACCCTGTTCGTACTGGATTACCTGCACCCCAGTCTGAAACAGGTACCGGTGGATTTCCGCATCATCCGTGATATCACCGGCCAGGGCCGGTTTGCCAAGTGGGAAGACGTGGCCGCGCTGGGCGACATCGAACCCCTGACCGAGTTCTATCATCCGCCCGAAATCCGGCCCGACGGTTCATTCCAGCTGGAGTTCACGTTTACTGAAGAGGGGCGCTATATCGGCGTGGTGACTGCCGGCCACCCCACTTCCGATGCCATTTATACCTCGGTGTTCCCGTTCCAGGTCGGACGCAAGAATGTTACCGGCTGGTGGCTGCTGGCCGCCGTACTGGCGGGCGTGGCAGCATATACATGGCACCGCAGGCGCGGCCACGGACCTTCTCCACCATGACCCAAAGCAGCGGCAGATCAGCATGAAAATAAAAGTATTATGGGCCCTGGCGCTGTGCCTGGTGTTAGTGGGCTTCCCTACGCATTGGTACCCGCAGGCCGTGCGCGTGCAGCTGACCTCGTGGTTTGGCGCCGCGGATTACCGCCCCTTGCCAATGTCCATGGATCCGCCCAGTGAGCCGCCCGAAATATTTTGCCCGCCCGACCCGGAAGGCTGGCGCGATGCGCAGGTCATCGAAGGTGTCGACATTGAAGCATCGGCGCCCTGCGTGGCCGACAACCCGTGGGCCGTGGCGGCCTTCGTGCGCGGTACCAATAACGTCACAGCGGACACGCTGATGCGCAGTGGCCTGACCACTGACGCGGTGGAAAAAGGCCGTGACCTGGACGGTGACGGTGACCCGGACGAGATTCACATCCGTCTGGAAGTGGCTGAGCTCAACGGCGGCTCGGCCATCGTGCAGGCACCGGTCACGCGCTACGAGATCGCCCCCGGCATCCGGCCCGGCCTGTGGGTTTTCACTCCCAAGTTCGTCGGTATGGCGGTGGAGAACTTCGAGTCCCAGCAGGCCCGGCCCGACCTGCGCCTGCCCTCCCCAGCCATCCGCGTTGAGCAGGGTGACCGGGTGCGCATCACGCTGGAAAACAGTCATTACATGCCGCACACGCTGCACCTGCACGGTGCCGACCACCCGTTCGTGGACGTTACCGGCGAAGGCAATGACGGCGTGCCCACCACCAGCGAAATGCCCGTCATGCCGGGCATGGCGCGGACTTATGAGCTCGAGCCACGGCAGGACGGCACCATGTACTACCACTGCCATGTGCAACCGCATGTGCATGTGATGATGGGCCTGCAGGGCCTGTTCGTGATCGAGGAGAACCGTCCGGACAACTGGCTGCAGACCATGAATATCGGCTCCGGCCAGGTTCGGGCCCGTTCGCAGGCCTCGCGCCAGCAATATGACCGCGAATACGATTTGCACTACGCGGACCTGGATCAGCAGCTCAGTGAACGCATCCAGCAGGACAATGATCCGCGCCTGATCGCGCGTTCCATGCACCGCGAATACGATATTACCGACGCCACCCAGGATTACTTCACCCTGAACGGCAAATCGTTTCCCTACACTTTCCGCGAATCACTGGTGGTTGGCCGCGATAACGAGCGCTTCAAGCTGCGCGTGGTCAACGGTGGCGCCAAGGGCATTGCACTACATACCCACGGCCATAAGTTCACCATCACCCATCGCGATGGCATGGCTGTTCCGGAGGCGGCCCGCTCAATGCAGGACGTGGCCTGGCTGGCCACTGCGCAACGGCTGGACCTGGAACTGCTCCTGCAGAACGACGGCGTACATGCCTATGGCCCCGGCATCTGGCCGTTTCACGACCACCAGAACCAGGGCGTGACCAATGACGGCATCGGGCCGGGCGGTAACATCAGCGCAATTGTCTACGCCGAATACATGGATACGGCCGGCTGGCCGCGCACCCAGGGCGTGTCGTGGGACAATTACTTCACCGCGGCCTATTACCGCAAGGAAGTGCCGGTATGGCGCAGCTATGCACCCGGGCTGTTTGATGATGCCGGCGTGGACTGGTTACTGCTGGTGCGGCTGTTGATGCTGGCTTTGGGAGCCGGAATGATACTGGCGCTGACCTGGCGCGGCTTGCGCCGCCATCGCGGCCGGCCGTGAAACTGCAGCGATTTTTTCAGCTGGGCCTGTTACTGGCGGTCTCCTCGCTGTTTGCCGCCGAGCCCGACCCGCACGCGGCGCACCAGCACCACCAGATGGAGGTGGACAACGTGGGCGTGGTGATGAATGAAAACCGCGACCGCCTGCCACGCGACTGCACGTCCGTTTCCCGTGATTACGATTTCACCATACATGCCGGCCGCGAATACGCCGCAGACGAACCGGGCATGATCTTCGGTCTCAGCCAGCATGAAGTGAGGGTACAACCGTGCAGCCGCCTCACCGTGCGTTTTATCAACGATGACGCGGTGCGCCACCAGTGGATGGTGCACGGTCTGCCCAAGTACCTGTACCCGGCCGGCATGTTTCATATCGAGGTGGCCGGCGGATACGAAAAGACCGGCACGTTTATTGTGCCCGGCGAAGACCGCACCTACTTGCTGCATTGCGACCTGGCACAGCACATGGAAAAAGGCATGCGTGGACAGCTGGTGGTGGGCACGGGCAGCGGGGATTTATGGGGTGTGCGTGAAATCAGCGATGGGTTTTTCAGGTCTTCCTACCTGCCCGGGCAAATGTACGCGTGGCTGGCCCTCGCCTTGGCAAGCGGCGTGTTTTTGGTCACAATTGCGCTATGGGAGAGCAAAAAGCAGTAAAAATCGGGTAAAAATGCAGACCTGCAGCCCCGGACCGTGCGGCGGTCAAATTGGGGCCGTTAACATTTCTTTTACCACGAATGAATTGAAATCCCTATAATGATCACCGAAATCCGAGTAATTTCAGTGCCCAGGGATGGATTAATTAAAGAATTTTCGGGCTGGAACGCTGCCGTCAAGGGGCGCCCGACAGAAGCAGCCAGGGCTTGAACCAAGCCTGGGGCCGCCTCGTTAAAATTTATAAACAGGCAATTAATCTGACTCGAACAACTGAAAAAAGTTCGTTAACTACTTGTCCATCCGAGTCAAGCGGAGTGTTGTGGTGCGTGATCAATGCTGGCCAGCGCAGCGTCTCAGCAGTGTCAACAACCCACCCGGTCACAGGCCGGTAACCGCGAACCCGATGCAGTAACGGCAAAAGGCTCAAGCAATGAACAAACAAGAAAACAATAGGCACAACAATAAAACCAAACCTGATTGTGAAAGCCAATTGACCCCAACCCAAATCAATGAATCGCTGCCGGTGCGCAGCGATGGCTTCGACAGCCTGGCGCAGGCACTCGAGTACGCGGCCCAGGGCACGACCGGTTTCAACTTCTTCGGCCATAACGGCCAGCTCGAGCAGGTTCTCAGTTACCGACAGCTAATGCAGGATGCGCAATCGCTGGCGCGCCGCCTGGCAGGCCTGGGCTGCCCGCGTGGCACGCGGGTAGGCATCGTGGCCGAAACCGACCCGCTGTTTCACCGCTTCTTCTTTGCCTGCCAGTATGCCGGCCTGGTACCGGTGGCTGTACCCGCTGGCATTCAGCTGGGTGCTCATAAAGCCTATGTTGCACAGATTCGACGCATGCTGGTAAGTTGCGACGCCGCCATCGCGGTGGCGCCGGACTCCCACGCCCATTTTCTGGCCGAAGTCGCCGAAACCGTGGACTTCGTCATGAGCGGCACGGCTGCTGATTTCGATGCCCTGCCCGAAGTTGACGTGGAACTGCAACCGGCACGCGGCGAAGAGATCGCCTATCTGCAATACACCTCGGGCAGTACACGATTTCCCCGTGGCGTAGAAATCAACCAGACAACCGCGCTGGAAAACCTGCGGGAAATTGCGCAAAACGGGCTGAAACTGGACCATACCGACCGGTTCGTTTCCTGGCTGCCGTTTTACCATGACATGGGCATGATCGGTTTTATCCTGGTGCCGCTGATTTGCCAGCTTTCCGCCGATTACCTGGCATCACGCACGTTCGCCATGCGCCCGCGCCTGTGGCTGAAACTGCTGTCGGATAACCGCGGCACCATTTCGTCCAGCCCGACGTTTGGTTACGCCTTGTGCGCACGGCGGCTGCGTCCGTCCGATTACCAACGCTATGACCTCAGTCACTGGCGGGCAGCCTGCGTCGGCGCAGAGCAGATCAAGCCCGAACCGCTGCTGCAGTTCGCCCGTGCGCTGGAACCCTGCGGCTTCAATGCCAATGCGTTTACCGCCTGCTACGGCATGGCCGAAACGGTGCTGGCGGTAAGCTTCGCGCCACTGGGCCAGGGCCTTAAGGTGGATTACGTAGACGGCGAGCAGATGACCATCAGCGGCCAGGCCAGCAGCGTGACTGCTGATCATCCACAGGCTTCAGGTTATGTGGATTGCGGCAAGGTGCTGCCCGGCTTTGAATTCTGCATTCGTGATACCGACGGCCGTGAACTGCCCGACCGCCAGTGTGGAGAGATTTTTCTCAAGGGCCCCAGCGTGATGTCCGGGTACTTCCGCGATGCCGAATCTTCCGCGGCAGTATTGTCCCGCGACGGCTGGCTGAACACCGGCGATATCGGCTACCGCATCGGCTCGCACCTGGTGATCACCGCCCGCAGCAAGGACGTCATCATCATCAAGGGGCGCAATATCTGGCCACATGATATGGAAAGCGTGGCGGAAAAACTCGACGAAGTACGGCTGGGCGGCGTGGCGGCTTTTGCCGTTTCCAGGGACAGCGGAGAAGACCAGGCAGTGCTGGTGGTCGAAACCCGTGACCGCGATGCGCAGAACCGCGAAGCGCTGATCCACTCCATCTGGGCGCTGATGCATGAGCACTTCGGTATCAACGTGGCCATCGACCTGGTTCGTCCCGGCACATTGCCGCGCACCTCGTCCGGCAAGCTGTCACGCTCGCTGTCGCGCCAGGGATACTTTGAGCGCCTGCAACAAACGGCCACCCCGTCAGCAGCAACATCAACCCAGACGGCGCGCAAGACGGCTTGATTGCAGGTTTCTGCGCTCCACCACATTCCGGACCATATGCCCCAGCCCTCCCTGCACCATCAGCCCATCCTGCTGACCGGTGCCAGTGGCTTTATTGGCCGCCGCATCCAACGCCAGCTGCTGGACAGCGGTTACCCCGTGCGGGCGCTGCTACGGCCTGGCTCACCCAATAACAGGCACATCGACCCACGCTGCGAAACCCATGACTGCGGATTGACCGATGAAGCCGCATTGCGCGAGGCCGTAACCGGCATCCAGGCCGTGGTGTATTGCGCCGGCACGGTGCGGGGCGCCGCGCTGCAGGACTTCCTGCCTGCCAATGTCAACGGCGTGGAAGCCATTCTCAAAACCATGTCGGCCTGCCATGCACCGCGGCCTTTTTTGCTGATCTCCTCGCTGGCGGCCAGCCGTCCGGAACTGTCCCACTACGCGCACAGCAAGCAGCTTGGCGAACAGGCGGTGCAGCGGCATTCGGCCGGGCCGTGGACAGTGCTGCGGCCACCGGCGGTTTACGGTCCGGGCGATACCGAGATGATGCCGGTGTTGCAGATGGCCAAGCGCGGCTGGATTTTCCGCCCCGGACCAGAGCACCAGAAGCTGTCCCTGCTGTATGCCGATGACCTGGCCAGCGCGGTACCGGCCTGGCTGGAAAGCTGGCAGCGCTGCAATGGCAAGACTTTCTGCATTGATGACGGCCATGCAGGCGGCTACGGCTGGCCGGAAATCGCCCAGGCAGCCGGCAGCAAGCGATCCCATATTTACGGCATCCCCCGCACGCTGCTGGCGAGCGTGGCCAGCATCAACCTGGCCCTTTCAAGGGTGATAAACCGTGCCCCGATGCTGACACCGGGCAAGGTCCGTGAGTTAACCCAGGACGACTGGTTGTGTGACAATAGCGACTTCACCCAGACCACTGGATGGCAGCCACAGACCGGTTTACCCTGTGGTATCCGTCTAAGCCTGAAACACGGGACTGATTGACAGGCCGGAGGGGCAGCCCCTCCTGGCGACATCGCACCGAGCAAGGAACCACTTTGAACAACAGCACCACCGTTGAAAACACCGCCCAGCAGCAGGTTCTGGAGCAAATCCGCAGCCTGCTGGAAAACTACCTCGAACCCCGCTGGCAGGCCGAACCACACAACCGCGTGGAAATAACCGGCTCCACCAATCTCAATTCCGACCTGACACTGGATTCCTTCCAGGTGATGGAGTTCCTGATGGAGATTGAGGATGAGATGGATATTGCCATTGACATGAACAGCCTGTCGGATGTGCACACCGTGGCCGACCTCGCCGCTGTCGCGGCACAACAACTGCAGTCCTGAAGGAAACACCCTGCGATGGCCCTGCTCGATAAATTCTCCGCCGCCGCTGCCATCCGGGCGGGGCTGAACACCAGCGACCATGACCCCACCCACGTCGTCATCGACCAGATCCTGTCCGCTACCGAGGGCATGGTTGAAGGCCGCCATACCATCCTGGCTGGCACCAATAACTACCTGGGCCTGACCTTTGACCCTGCCTGTGTGGCTGCCGGCCAGCAGGCACTGGAAAGCCAGGGAACCGGTACCACCGGCTCACGCATGGCCAATGGCAGCTTCGCCGCCCATGCCTCGCTGGAACAGGAGTTTGCCGAATTTTATGGCATGCCTTATGG
>JBFIHZ010000087.1:0-12535 GCA_041601535.1 Lysobacterales bacterium
ATGTTCAACGTGTACGTGCAGCGCGTGCGTGAGCGCGTCGCCTACTCGCGCGAAGCGGTGCTCAAGCCGATGGATTTCACGGTGGATGAGTATTACGAATTCGACCGCGAAGAAGCGCCCTGGGCGGAAACCACCGCGGAACTGGACGAGCTGTGGCGCAAGCGGGTGAAGAACGATTTCCTGCGGCTGAAGCTGACCGACAAGGAGCCCGAGGCCATCGTCGAAACCCTGACGGAACGTTACGACAGCCTGGACCGGCGCATCAACGAACTGAACACCGAGGATGTGTTCCAGTTCTTCATGAACGCCTTTGCCCAATCCATCGAGCCGCACACGTCCTACCTGTCGCCACGCACCTCCGAGAACTTCGAGATTTCCATGAAGCTTTCGCTGGAAGGCATTGGCGCCTTGCTGGGACGCGAAACCGAATACACCACCATTGCCAGCATCGTGCCGGGTGGTCCGGCAGCGATGGATGGCCGCCTCAAGGCTGGCGACCGCATCACTGCGGTGGGCCAGGGCCAGGATGGCAAGATGGTGGACGTGATCGGCTGGCGCATTGATGACGTGGTCGACCTGATCCGCGGGCCGAAAGGCACGGTGGTGCGGCTGGAAGTATTGCCGGAAGAAGCCAGCATCGCCGGGCCGGCCAACCTGGTGGAAATCGTCCGCAATGAAGTCAAGCTGGAAGAGCAGGCGGCCAAGAGCAGCATCATCGAAGTACCCGGTGACAAAGAAGGCGAAACGCGCAAAATCGGCGTGATCGACTTGCCGGTGTTTTACATGGACTTCAATGGCCGCGCCAAGAATTTGCCCGACTACCGCAGCAGCACACGGGACGTACGTCGCCTGATCGGTGAACTGGAAGAGCAGGGCGTTGAAGGCCTGGTGGTGGATCTGCGTAACAACGGCGGCGGCTCTTTGCTGGAAGCCACCACGCTGACGGGCCTGTTTATCGACAAGGGGCCGGTGGTGCAGGTACGCAATTCCAGCGGCAAGATTTCCATGGAAGAAGACATCGAGGCCGGCATGGCCTGGGAAGGCCCGCTGGCCGTGCTGGTGAATCGCTACAGCGCATCCGCCTCGGAGATTTTCGCAGCCGCCATCCAGGATTACGGCCGCGGCCTGATCATCGGCGAGCCGACCTTTGGCAAGGGCACGGTGCAGAGCCTGCTGGATCTGGATGATTATGCGCCGTCGGCCGAATCACCCGGCATGGGCCAGCTGAAGATCACCATGGCGCAATTCTTCCGCGTCAATGGCGGCTCCACCCAGAACCGCGGCGTGGTGCCGGATATCCGCTTCCCTTCGGCAGGTGATCCGGAAGATTACGGTGAGCGTTCGCTGGACCATGCCTTGCCCTGGACCACCATTGATCCGGCACGCTATCAGCCCGTGGGTGACATCAGCCGGCTGGTGGCTGTAGCCGACAGCCGCTACCAGGGGCGCATCGGCAGCAACCAGGAATTCAACTGGCTGCTGGACGACATCGCGGAATACAACCGCAAGTCCAGCCGCAAAGAGGTTTCACTGATGGAATCCGTGGCACGCGAGGAGATGGCCAAGGAAGAGGCCCGCCGTGCAGCGCGTAAAGCCAAGCAGGACGGGCACAATCCGCTGGTCAGCAGCGATGACGTGCTGCTGGAGCCGGAGTTTGACGAGCTTGAAGGCTCGGTGGTTGAAGATGCCGAGGAAAGCGATGAGGAAGAAGGTCCCGACCTGCTGTTGCGCGAAGCAGCGAAGATTGTGGCCGATGTGGCTGAGCTGGGTTCCGATGCGGATTCGCTGAACCGGCAGTTCTCCCAGCTGCACGCAGAGGACGGCAGCGCACCAAAAATCAACTGATCAAGCGGCCGTAAAACAAAACGCCTTGCCGTTGGCGGCAAGGCGTTTTGCGTTGCATGGAGAAGGAGCGGCCGTGTTCAGATATTCTTGTTTTTCAGTAAATCACGGATTTCAGTCAGCAATACAACGTCCTGAGGGGGTTTGGGCGCTTCTGCCGGTTTTTCTTCCTGCTTCTTCTTCATTGAGTTCATGCCTTTGATGACCATGAAGATGGCGAAGGCAATGATGACGAAGTCAACCACGGTCTGGATGAATGCGCCGTAGTTGAGTGTCACGGCCTCCGCTTCGCCGGCAGCCGCTTTGAGCGTCACCGCAAGGTCGCTGAAGTCCACGCCGCCCAGGGCCAGGCCCAGCGGTGGCATCAACACATCGTTGACAAACGAAGATACAATTTTGCCGAATGCGGCGCCGATAACAATACCAACGGCCATATCTACCACGTTACCGCGCATGGCAAATTCTTTGAACTCTTTCATCATGCTCATTAGTCTCTCCTCTTTACAGTGGTTCGAACGAGAATGGTTCCGGCGTTTCAGCCTGTCTTTCTTGTTGTTGCTGGCGGCGGCGGGCAAGATGGTGCGGAGTTCAGCATCTTCTTCCATGCGCAACCGCATGGATCATAATAGCGGAAATCAACGACTTGCGAACCGGAAACAGACCAACGGCCATCAGCCAGGCCGGCAGCGTATGACCCAGATCAACCCGATACGCGTTTTGCGGGTGGCCTTACCCGTGCCCTTGCCGCAATTGTTTGACTACCTGCCGCCGCAGCCGTGTGCGCCGGTGGCAGCCGGCGTGCGCGTGCTGGTGCCGTTTGGCAAACGCAAGCTGGTGGGTATTGTGGTCGAAGACAGCCCGCATACCGAGGTGGAGTCCGGCCGGCTGGTGCCGGTGCTGGATATTCTCGATCAGGCACAGCCCTTGCTGGACGCGCCGTTGATGCGTTTGCTGGGCTGGTGCTGGCAGTATTACAAGCATGCGCCGGGAGAAGTGTTGCAGACCGCACTGCCACCGGCCTTGCGCAAACCCGAGCAGAGCCTGCCGCCGCCGCCATTGCAGTACGCGCTCACCGCCGATGGGCTGGAGCGTCTGCAGCAGGGCCCCGGCCGGGCCACCGCGCAATACGCACTGTTGCAACGCCTGCGCGATGGGCCGCTATTGGAAGCCCAACTGGCTGATGAAGGTGGCCGCTGGCGTGCCACGCTGGCGCGGCTGATGGAACAGGGCTGGGTGGCCGCAGAGCCGGCCGTTGCGGCACAGCCGCGGCCGCAAAGCGGTCCCAGCCTGACGCCGGAACAGGAACGGGCGGTGTCAGCCATGGCCGCCGATCTGCAGCATTTCCAGTGCCATTTGCTGGACGGTGTTACCGGCAGCGGCAAAACCGAAGTCTATCTGCAGTTGCTGGAGCAGGTACTGAAGCAGGGCCGCCAGGGGCTGGTGCTGGTGCCGGAAATCGGCCTGACACCGCAACTGATTCGCCGCTTTCAGCAGCGCCTGGGCCTGCCGCCGGCGGTGTTGCATTCCGGCCTGAGCCAGGGCGAACGCCTGCAGACCTGGGCCGCGGTTGCCAGCGGGCGGGCGCGTTTGCTGATTGGCACGCGCTCGGCCCTGTTTACACCGATGCCGGAACTCGGCCTGATGATCCTGGATGAAGAGCACGATGCCTCGTTCAAACAACAGGACGGGTTTCGCTATTCGGCCCGTGATGTGGCGGTGAAACGGGCGGCGGAACTGGATATTCCCATCGTGCTGGGCAGCGCCACCCCTTCGCTGGAAACGCTCAACAATGCGCTCACCGGGCGTTACGCCCACCACCGGTTACGCCAGCGCGCCACCCGGGCGGCCATGCCCCGCTGGCGGGTGCTCGATATGGCGCACCACACCACCACCCAGGGGCTGGCTGCCGGATCACTGCAAGCCATGGCACAGACGCTGGAGCGCGGTGAACAGGTCATGGTGTTTCTCAACCGCCGCGGTTATGCGCCGGTATTGATGTGTCAGCAGTGCGGCTGGCACGGCAGTTGTGACCGTTGTGATTCCAACCTGACCTGGCATCGTGGCGCACGGTTGTTGTGTTGTCATCACTGCGGCCACCAGCGCCGCGTGCCCCCCCTGTGTCCGGCCTGCCGCGCTGATGCGCTGGCCAGTGCGGGTGAAGGCACCGAGCAGCTGGAGCAGGCGCTGACGCAGCATTTTCCCGCTGTGCCGGTACTGCGCTTTGACCGTGACAGCACCAGCCGCAAGGGCAGCTTCGATGAGCGCCTGCAGCAGGTGCGCAGCGGTGTGCCCTGTATCCTGGTGGGCACCCAGATGCTGGCCAAGGGACATCACTTTCCGTCCGTCACGCTGGTGGTTGTGGTGAATGTGGACCAGGCCCTGTACAGCGCGGATTTCCGCGCGCGCGAGCGGCTGGGTCAGACCTTGTTGCAGGTATCCGGCCGGGCAGGGCGGGCCGAAAAACCGGGCACGGTCATCCTGCAAACCTTTCATCCGCAGGATGAGCAACTGGTGTTGCTGATCGATCAGGGCTACGAAGCGTTTGCCGGCGTGCTGCTCAAAGAACGCAGTGCAGCGCAACTGCCGCCTTCAAGCTACCAGGTGATGCTGCGCGCCGAGGCGCACGAGCGGCAACAGGTGGAGGCGTTTCTGAACAGGGCGGCAGGCTGTTTTCCCGCGGGCCAGGGCAAGGTGTATGGGCCCTTGCCGGCGGTGATGGAACGGGTGGCCGGCCGTTACCGCATGTATCTGCTGGTGCAGGCTGACCGGCGCGCCGACCTGCACCGGCAGGTGGATGAATGGTTGTCGCAGATACGCCGCCTGAAAGAAGGCCGCAAAGTGCGCTGGGCCATCGATATGGACCCGCAGGAAATGTAATGCGGATCAGCGCCCGCGCAGGGCATCAGTGATCGTCTTTATCCAGGTCATCATCATCGGGTGGATTGACCCAGTAAACTTTGACGTTTTTGCGCTCGGCATTGGCTTTGACCATGCGCTTGTAGTGATCGCTCTGGGTGTATTCACTGGTCTGCTTCACCGGCGGGGGGGTGGCTGTGCAGGCAACCAGGGCGGCGCATACCAGCAGGCATAGCATGGTGATCGTTTTCATGGCGTGCTCCATCAATTGACGGTTAGTGACCCCCTTGCGCTGACCCGGAGATCACGATGTGACCACCGAACCCGCAGGTCATGATCACTATCTACGAAACTAATCGTACCACATGGGTCGTAAAAATCAACCGGAATTGAATCAGTGACATGGCGCAGACAGCATGACCAATGACACTACAAAAATTCGCCCTTCCAAGTGACAGTAAGCGTCCCCATGTAACTGTAATCCGAATGCCAATTTCCACGAATGGGTATACTCGCGTTTTTGTGATGCCCTATGCCGGACAAGGTTTGTTATGACGACATCAGAAATACAACACGAACAGGTCGATAAACCCGCCGCCGCAACCAGCACTGCCGCGCACGCGGCGTTCATAAAGCTGAATCAGACGGCCAACGAGCTGATCATTGGCCAGCAACGGCTGATGGAGCGCTTGCTTATCGCCCTGCTGAGCAACGGCCATCTGCTGGTGGAGGGTGCACCCGGCCTGGCCAAGACCACCGCCATCAAGGTCATTGCCGACCGGATTGAAGGCGACTTCCACCGCATCCAGTTCACGCCCGACCTGTTGCCGGCGGATTTGACCGGCACGGAAATCTACCGGCCGCAGGAAGGCAGTTTCGAATTTCAACAGGGTCCGATCTTTCACAACCTGATCCTGGCCGATGAGGTCAACCGCGCGCCCGCCAAGGTGCAGTCGGCGCTGCTTGAAGCCATGGGTGAACACCAGGTAACGGTGGGGCGGGTAACCTATCGTCTGCCCAACCTGTTCCTGGTGATGGCAACGCAAAACCCGATCGAACAGGAAGGCACGTATCCGCTGCCGGAAGCGCAGCTGGACCGATTCCTGATGCACGTGGCCATATCCTATCCCGATGCCACGGCAGAGCAGAAAATTCTCAACCTGGCACGCCAGCAGGCGCGCGATGAGCTGGGCACCCAAAGCAATGCCCAGGTGCTGGTCACCCAGCAACAGGTGTTTGAAGCGCAGGCCGGTGTACTGGACCTGTACCTGGCGCCGGCGCTGGAGGAATACATTGTGCAATTGGTGCTGGCCACCCGCGACCCGGGCCGCTGGGATGCCTCGCTGGCCCCGCTGGTGAGTTACGGCGCCAGCCCGCGCGCCACCATTGGCCTGGACCGCTGCGCGCGCGCCCGTGCCTGGCTGGACAACCGTGACTACGTGTCACCGGATGACGTGCAGGCCATGGTGCACGATGTGATGCGCCACCGTGTGCTGTTGTCCTACGAGGCCGAAGCCGACGGGGTAACCGTGGATCAGTTGATCGACCGCCTGCTGGACCTGGTTCCGGTGCCATGAGTCTTGGAGTGAACCATTCTGCAGGTGGGGATGGCATTCACTTGACGGCAGCCGAACTGATTGCCCTGCGGCCGCGCTGTCATTCCCTGCGGCTGCCCATGCGCCAGCCGGCGGCATCCGCACTGGCCGGCGCCTACCGCTCACGCTTCCGCGGCCGCGGTGTGGACTTTGTTGAATCACGCAATTACCAGCCCGGCGACGACATCCGCAACATGGACTGGCGCGTCACCGCGCGCACCGGCCGGGCGCACACCAAGGTGTTCCAGGAAGAGCGCGAGCGCCCGGTGCTGGTGGTGCTGGATGCCAGCCCCAGTTTGTATTTCGGCACCCGGCGGGTGCTCAAGTCGGTGGCGGCCGGGCAGATGGCAGCGGCCATAGCCTGGTCCGCCGTGCGCCGCGGCGACCGCATTGGCGGTTTTCTGTTTGCCCCGGGCCAGCACCGCGAAATGCGTCCGGCCGGTGGTCGCCGGGGTGCCATGCGCGTGATCCAGAACCTGGTCGGCTGGCTGGAACCAACCGTGACAGATCACGCTGCCGAGCCGCTTTCGGTGGAACTGGAACGGGTGCGTCACGCAGTCCGGCCGGGCAGCCTGATCATCGTTATCAGCGATTTTTTCAACCTGGATGAAGACTGCAACCGGCACCTGTCGCGTTTGCGGCAGCACAATGACGTGATTGGCTGCCAGGTGCTGGACCGGGCGGAGCGCGAATTGCCGCCCGGGCGTTACCCGATTACCGATGGCGAACAGACCAGCGTGATGGACACGGCCCGCAGCAATGACCGCGAACGGTTTTCCAGCATGAGTCAGCGCCACCTGGAAGAACCGCGGCGCATGTTCCACCGCCACCAGTGCGGCTGGATGAGCCTGTACACCGATGATGATCCGGTGGACGTGCTGGGGCGTGAACTGCGCGTGCTGGTGGGCCGGCCGGTCTGAAGGATTGAATGCGGTGAACGAAACCAACGCAGCCAGCGCGGAACTGTTGTCGCAATTGCGCGATATTCATGGCGCGGCCCCGCCGGGCTGGTGGCCGCCGGCGCCGGGCTGGTGGGTGCTGGCCGCGCTGGTTTTGCTGGTGGTGTTTTTCGCGCTGCGGGCGCTGGCCCGCCGCTGGGCGGCCCATCGCCGCAAACAGGCCTTGCTGCGCGCGCTGGAGCACATTGCCCGGCAAAACGATCCATCCGAGCAACCGCATGCCTACCTGGCGGAGCTTAACCGGCTGTTCCGCGTGGTGGCCTTGCAGGCATTTCCCGGAACAGCTGCCAGCCGTTTGCAGGGCGAGGAATGGGTCAGTTTCCTGCGCTCCATGTTGCCGGACAAAACGCCGAGCGCCGGCCTGGCGGCGCTGGCCGTCGGCCCGTACCGGCCGCAGCCGGAATTTGATGCCGATGAACTGCACGCGCTGGCGCGTCGTTGGGTGAAGACCTATGGCTGAGACCAGCATCGAATCCGGACTCATGTTGCTGTGGCCCTGGCTGCTGCTGTTGCTGCCGCTGCCCTGGCTGGTGCGCCGCCTGTTGCGGGCCGCGCCGGAGCAGTCCCTGCAGGCGGTGCGGGTGCCGTGGTTTGAGCTGGTCGTGGCGGGGCCGGCCGGTTACATGAAAAAACCATTGCTGGCGGCGCTGGCGATCGCCACCTGGGCGCTGCTGGTGCTGGCCGCCGCACGGCCACAATGGGTGGGCGAGGTGGAAACCCTGCCGGTAACCGGCCGCGATCTGCTGCTGGCGGTGGACATTTCCGGCAGCATGGATACCCAGGACATGGTGCTGAACCAGCGGCCGGTGAATCGCCTGGCGGTGGTGAAAAAAGTGGCCGGCGAATTCATCCAGCGCCGCCGCGGTGACCGGGTGGGGCTGGTGCTGTTCGGCAGCCGCGCCTATCTGCAGACCCCACTGACGTTTGATACCGAAACCACCGCCATCCTGCTGGAAGAGTCCGAAATCGGACTGGCGGGGCGCGAAACGGCCATCGGCGATGCCATCGGGCTGGCGGTCAAACGCCTGCGTGAAGACAGCGCCAGTGAACGGGTACTGATCCTGCTGACGGACGGCGCCAATACCTCGGGTGAAGTGCAGCCGATGCAGGCCACTGAATTTGCCGCACGCGAGGGGCTGACCATTTACACGGTTGGCGTCGGCGCGGATGAAATGATGGTGCAGGACTTTTTTGGCACCCGCATGGTCAACCCGTCGGCCGATCTGGATGAGGACACCCTGCGCGCCATTGCCGAGCGTACCGGCGGCAAGTATTTCCGTGCCCGTGACGCGGTGGCACTGGCGGAAATTTACCAGCAACTGGACGAGCTCGAACCGGTGGAGAGTGACCAGGAAACGGTCAGGCCGGTGGATGAGCTGTTCTTCTGGCCCCTGTCACTGGCATTTGTTCTGACGCTGCTGGCGGCCTTGCTCAACCTGCGCCCGGGTAACCCGATCGCGCGGAGGGCTTCGGCGTGAACGAACTCGGCATCCAGGGCTTTGAAGCCGTGCACTTTATCCGCCCCTGGTGGCTGGCCGCCCTGCCGCTGGCGGTGTTGCTGCCATGGTGGTGGCGCCGTTCACGGCGGCCTTCCGGTGACTGGGAGAAAATCTGCGACCCGCACCTGCTGCGCTGGTTGAGTCAGCAACCGGCTACCGCAGGCAAGCGTTCGCGGGGTCACTGGCTGGCTGGCCTGGGTTTGCTGATCGCCATCCTGGCGCTGGCCGGGCCCAGCTGGCAGCAATTGCCGGACACGGCGTTCGCGGCGCGGGAGGCTCGCGTTATCGTGTTCGATCTGTCCAGTTCGATGCTGGCCGGCGACCTGCGGCCAGACCGGCTGACGCGCGCGCGGTTCCGCCTGGATGACCTGTTACAGGAAACCCGGGAAGGACAGACCGGGCTGGTGGCCTTTGCCGGTGATGCCTTCGTGGTATCGCCGCTGACCAACGACACCAACACCATCGCCAACCTGTTGCCGGCGCTGCGCCCGGACGTGATTCCGGTGGGCGGCAGCCGCGCCGACCGTGCCCTGGACCTGGCGGCGGAGTTGCTGCAGCGGGCCGGCTTTGCGCGTGGCGAAATCCTGCTGGTGACCGATTCAGCCGATCCCGCGGACGCGGCCAAGGCCCGCGAACTGCATGACCAGGGCATCATCACCTCGGTGATGGCGGTGGGCACGGTGGAAGGCGCGCCCATTCCCTCGGGCGGTGGGTTCGTCAGTGACCGCAGTGGCAATGTGGTGATCGCCCGGCTGAACCCAACGGCCTTGCGTGAGGTGGTGTCCGCTGGCGGTGGCCGCTACACCGAACTGGGTGCGCTGAGTGCCGCTACCGAACACCCCTGGGCCGTGACCGAAGGCAGCGAGTTCACCCGGCGGGACGATTCGCTGGACCGGCGCTGGAAGGATTCCGGCCCCTGGCTGGTATTGCTGCTGCTGCCACTGGCATTGTTCAGTTTCCGCCGTGGCTTGGTGTTTATGCTGCCGCTTTTGGCCATCGGCAGTCTGCTGCAACCCGCCACCGCCCATGCCGGCTGGTGGGAGGACCTGTGGCAAAGGAAGGATCAGCAGGCCTACCAGGCGCTGCAGAATGAACAGGCCGAACGGGCTGCGGCGTTGGCCCGCGACCCGGCGATTTCCGGAGAGGCCTGGTACCGCAGCGGCAACTTCGAAAACGCACTGGGCGCCTGGTCACAGCTGGATTCCGCTGATGCGTTGTACAACCGTGGCAATGCGCTCACCCAGCAGGGCCAGTACGATGCCGCCATTGATGCCTACGACCAGGCATTGACCCTGCGCCCGGAGATGGAAGACGCCGAGGTTAACCGTTCGATCGCCGAGCGCCTGAAGGAACAGCAGGAACAGCAACAACAGCAGCAGGAAGAGCAGGACCAGGACGGACAGTCACAGGATGGCGAATCGTCCGATGAAGCCAGCGACAGCCAGTCCTCGGAGGATCAGCAGGGCGAGGAGGGCGAAGAAGGCGACCCTTCCGAGCAGCAAGGTGAGCAGGAGCAGCAGGGCGAAGGCGAGCAAGGCGAACGGTCGGATGAGGAAACGGATTACACCCAGGCCTGGTCAGAGGAAGACGCCCAGGCCATGGAGCAATGGCTGAGGCGCATCCCGGACGATCCGGGTGGGCTGCTGCGGCGCAAATTCATGTACGAACACCAGCGCCGGGGCGCGCCGGAAGAAGAGTCTGAACCATGGTAAAACGCAATGCATTAATGCTGCTGGCCGGCTTGCTGCTGTGCACGCTGGCACAGGCCGCCACGGTAACCGCCAAGCTGGACCGCGACCGCATCGTGCAGGGTGAAACCGTTACCCTGGTGATTCAGACCGATGACGCGCAACAAAGCCTGGATACCGACCTGAGCGTGCTGGCGCAAGATTTCACCGTGCTGGACCGGCGCACCGAAACGCAGATGTCCATCGTCAATGGCCGCCAGTCAGCCGTCATGCGCCTGATGATCACCCTGGAGCCCAACAAAACCGGCCGGCTGATCATTCCGCCCCTGCGCTTCGGTGCCGAGACCACCATGCCCATCGTGGTAACCGTGGACCCGCCGCCGCAGCCGCAGCCCGGCGACACGCCAGCGGTATTTATCGAAACAGAAATCGAACCCAAGAACGGTCCCTATTACGTGCACGCGCAATTGCGCCTGGTGGTGCGCGTGTTCTACCAGCAAAACCTTACCGAGGCGGCCATATCCCAGCCCGACCCTTCGCCGGCCTCGGTGCGGCTGCTGGACGAAGTGCCCTATCAGGCCGAGCGGGGCGGTGAGCGTTACCGTGTGCTGGAGCGGCATTACGCCATCTTCCCGGAACGCTCCGGCCCGATGAGCATTCCGGCCATGAAACTCAGCGGCCGCCTGGTGGAGCGCCGCAGCGACCGGCTGTGGCAGCCGTCGGTGCAGGGCCGCCGCATTGAAGTGAGCAGCGAACCGCTGGAACTGGCCATAGAACCCCGGCCGGCCAGCTTTCAGGGTGATAGCTGGCAGCCGGCCCGCGCGCTGCAGTTAAGCCAGTCGATTTCGGCCGGCGACGAGCTGAAGGTGGGCGAACCAGTAACCCGCACGGTGATCGTGGACGCGGTGGGCCTGGAAGAAAACATGATTACCGAACCGCAGTGGCCAGCGGTGGATGCGGCCCGGATTTACCCGGACCAGCCACAGGGCATCAGCCGTAATGATGGCAAGTGGGTGCTGGGCCACAAGGAATTCCGCTACGCCGTGGTACCGGAAGAGCCGGGCGAACTGGTGCTGCCGGAACTGACCGTGTACTGGTGGGATACCGTCAACAACCGCGAACAAAAAGCCGTGTTGCCGGAACAGCGGCTCAGCGTGCAGCCGTCGTCACTGGTACCCGCGCCGCCACCCGCCGCCGCACTGCCCGCACCCGCCGAGCTGCCCGGCGCCCCGGCACCGGCCGCCAGTACAACGCCGGAACCACGCTACTGGACCGGACTGACTGCGCTGTTCGCCACCCTGTGGCTGATCACCAGTGTGTTGTGGTGGCGCGCCCGCCAACCCGCCACCCCACCCACGGAATCCCGCCCGCAGCCACTGTCAGAGGACGAGGACAGCACCCTGTCCGAGCTCAAACAAGCTTGCGAAGTGGGCGATGCGGGTAAGGTCCGGCGCGCCTTGTCGCGCTGGTTGCGCGACTACGGCCCGGCACAGGCTTCCGGCAGCCTGCTGGAGTTCGCCGATAGCCTGTCCGACGCGGACCTGCGCGAGCGCCTGACCGCCCTGGACGCAACGGGTTTCCGGCCGGGCAACGAGGCCAACTGGGATGGCCGCGCCCTGTGGCGCGCGTTCTCGGCCTGGCGCAAGCAATGGCAGTCCAGCCAGCATCAGCAGCAAGCCCCGCTCACCGACCTGTACGCGCGGCGCTAGGCTTCCCCCCTTCCTCCCTCTTATTGACAGCCCGGAGCGTTTCCGGGCGTGTGATTTAGTCCTATCTCAACCTGATCAGTAAACCAATTACCAACTGCTGCCTCCTGCAGACGGGGTGGCCGGGACCGGGGATGGGTTTTCAGGACACGTCGTGAATACATCCCTGTAGACTAATCGGCGACTTCCCTGTCGCCGATTGTCCTGAAAACCCATCCCCGGCCCCGGCCTCGGGGTTTAAGGCCGGCAGCCTGATCCGCTGTGATTATTTTTTTCAGGCCATTGTTTTTGAGCAAAACCTGCTGAACATAGCCCTAAGGTGGAAAGCCTCCGACAGAGGGATATGGGCCCATCTACAAAGCACCGCAGGCCAGTAAGTAAGGGAGCGCA